>DATCGA010000156.1:0-4788 GCA_036509215.1 Trebonia sp. | reverse complement strand
GGCGAGAAGCTCACGACCCTGGTCAACGCGCTGCAGAACGAGCGCGACGAGACGCTCGCGCAGCTCGACGCTTCCCAGGCGACCTGGGAGCCCGCGATCCGGCCCCTCTACGAGCAGACGGGCAATGCGGCCGCGGCTGTTCAGACGGCGATCGCCGGCCTCGGCGGCGGGCTCCCCTCGAACATCCAGAACGACGTCATCTCGGTGAACGCCGACATCGCCGGGATCGGGTCCACCGACCCCACCGACCCCAAGAACGCCGGCAAGCTGCACGGCACGCTGGGCCCGCCGCAAGACGACCTGGCGGTCATCTCGAACTACGACGGCGACATCAACGACATGATCACCCTGGCCGACCAGGTCGGCCAGGGTGTCTCCGACGCTTCCCTGGCCAGCGATGTGCGCGCGCTCAACGCCCTGGCCATGGCGAAGGACCAGGCGTCCGAGCAGCGCGCGCTGCTCAACTTCGCCTTCGCCAACCCGACCATCGAACAGGTTAGCTGGACCAAAGCGCCGGGTGTCCCGGCCCCCCCGCCCGCCGCTGTGAACGTCCAAACCGCCAATCCGGACACCGTGCAGGCGCTCTCGGTTGCCGCCGGCCAGGAACTCGCCGATGAGTCGGCCTTCCACCAGGCGGCCACACCGGCGGAGTCGGCGTACTTTACCGATCAAAGCGGGTTGTCGGGCGGCGGCATGGCCACGGGCATCGAGCTGGACATCGAACAGAACGTCATCGCCAATAACAACACTGATTACCTCATCGACGGCGGGTCGGTCGATACGCTTGCGGTCGTACCCGGCAGCCAGCTGTTCGAGGACGTGGGCATCGACGTGCCGCCCACGTCTACCCCGGCCACGGCGACCTCGCCGGCCGTGTCCACGCCGGGCGGCCTTGAGGTGAACGGGCTCAAGACCTTTACCAATCTGACCCAGGGCCAGGCGGCCTGGGACACAGGCATCGGCGACGAGCTCGCCGCCATGCAGAACACCGAGCAGCTCATCGCGGGCAACATCGTCACCCGGGCCGGCCAGCTCCACGCCGCCGCCCAGAAGTCCGCGCTTACCTACGGCATCATCACCGTGGTCGTGCTGCTCATCGTCCTGCTGGCCGCGCTCGCGGTGGCCAGGTCGGTGGTGCTGCCGCTGCGGCGGCTGCGGGCAGGCGCGCTGGACATCGCCTCGGTCCAGATGCCCGAGCGGGTCAGGCTGCTGACCGAGTCGCCCGAGGCCGCCGCCTCTATGGTGGTGGCGCCGATCAACGTCGCCGACAATGACGAGATCGGAGAGGTCGCCCGGGCGTTCGACCGGGTGCACGCGGAGGCGGTCCGGCTCGCGGGCGAGCAGGCGCTGCTCCGCTCGACCTTCAACGCGATGTTCGTCAACCTGTCGCGGCGCTCCGCGTCGCTGATCGAGCGGCTCGCGCGGATGATCGACAACCTCGAGCAGACCGAGGCCGACCCGGACCGCCTCGGCCACCTGTTCTCGATGGACCACCTGGTCACCCGCATGCGCCGCAACTCGGAGAACCTGCTGCTGCTGGCCGGGCACGAGAACCCGCGCAAGTGGTCGGAACCGGTGTCCCTGGCCGACGTGGCCCGCGCCGCGATCTCGGAGATCGAGCAGTACAACCGGATCACGCTGAACATTCCCCCGGGCATTGCGGTGGCCGGCGCGGCCGTCTCCGACGTCGCGCACCTGCTGGCCGAGCTGATCGAGAACGCCACGATGTTCTCCGCCAAGGACACCCAGGTCCAGGTCATGATGCAGGAGCTCTCCAGCGGGGGGGTGCTGATCGAGATCAGCGACAAGGGCATCGGCGTCTCCGAGGCGAGGCTGGCGGAGATGAACTGGCGGCTCGATAACCGCCCGACCATCGACGTGTCCGTCTCCCGGCACATGGGCCTGTTCGCGGTGGCGCGGCTGGCCGAGCGGCACGGGGTCCGGGTCCGGCTGCGGCCGGCCCTCCCGCAAGGGCTGTCGGCCCTGGTCTGGCTATCGGACAGCGTCATCGAGCGGACCAGCCTGTACGGGTCGGCCGGCGACTGGCAGAGCCGGCCGGCCGCCGCCGCCGCGTACGGCGCGCAGTCGTCGGTCGGAGTCAGGCAGATCGGCGGGATGCCCGAGGCTGCCGCGGCGATCGCGCGCAGCAGCAGCAGCAGGAACGACGCGCCGGCCCCGGGGCCGCGCGTCGCCAAGGGCTGGTTCCGCGGCCGCGCGGCCGATCTGGGCGGTGCCAGCGGTGCCAGCCGCGCCAACGGCGGGGGCGGCGCGGGCGCCGCGGGCGGCGAAGCGTCGCCCTGGCGCACTCCGAGCAGCCCGTCCTACGATGACCAGACGTCGGCCGGCCTGCCGGTTCGCACCCCGAAGAACAGCCTGACCCCCGACACCGTGACGGGCAACCGAACCGGGGGGCTCCCGCTGCGGTCCGAGGCCGCCCGCGGGGGACCCGTGCCGGGAAGAGGACCAGGGATCGGCAGCCAGCCGCTGCGGCGGCGGTCGCCGGACCAGGTCCGCAGCCGCCTCGCCGGGTTCCAGCGCGGAACCCGCCGCGCGGAGACCGACCAGGGACAGTCGCCCTCCGTAGGAGAAGGAAACGAACGATGAGTCACGCATACCGCCAGGATCTGAACTGGCTCATCAGCGACTTCAGCACGCGAGTGGCCGACGTGGCGCACGCCGCGGTGGTGTCGGCCGACGGAGTGCCGCTGGCGCTGTCCGACGGCATCCCCGACGACTTCGGCGAACACCTCGCGGCCATTACCTCCGGCCTCGCCAGCCTGATGGCGGGCGCGGCGCGGATCTTCGAGGCGGGCCTGCCGGTCCAGGCGCTGTGCGAGATGGATGGCGGCCTGATGATCATCAAGGCGGTCAGCGACGGGTCGAGCCTGTGCGTGCTGGCCGGCCCCGACTGCGACACCGAGCTCGTCTCCTACGAGATGTCGAGACTGGTCGAGGCGGTCGCCGAGGTACTGTCGCCCGCCCTCAGAGGAGGCGGCAGCCAGCCAGTGGCCTAACGCGGAGGGCCGCGCGTTCGCGCCGCGCTGGCCGGTCGGAGACGCCGAGCGGAGTGACCCAACATCAACTTTGATAACACTGGGGTCACTAGTCACGGTTACCCGGATATGACATGGTGGAGCGCACTAAAGTACCTCAGGCATGGTTAGTTATGGTGTGCCGTGTCGTATGGGGTGGTTTGGTGCTGGGAACCGGTCGCATCCGAACCCTGTGAGCAAGTGCAACGGCGTGTAATGAAGATCGGTTTCCAGCGAGGACACGGACTAATGGGAACTCACGGTGCAGCCAGCGTGCGCTCGCGCGCGCTTCCGTCAGGCGGACGCACCGCCGGCTCGGCAAACGGCGGTCAACCAGCGCGACGGCCCCTCCTGGACGTGTCGAGCTGGCCGGTGGCCCGCCGGTTCTTCGCCGTCATCGTGGCCGCCCTGCTCATGGGCGTGGTCTTCGGCAGCCTGTGGGTGGCCTCGGCCGCGGGGAACGCGTCGCAGTACTCCCGGGTGTCGAAGCTCGCCAACCTCGACCAGACGCTCATCGTCTGCGTCAACGCCCTGCAGAACGAGCGCGATGAGGCGCTGCTGCTCTCTCCCACCATCACCACCGCCGCCACCCAGAATGCGGCGATGGCCCCGTTCTACGCCAAGACCGGTGCCGCCGTGGTGGCCGTTCAGCAGGCGGCGGCCGGGGTCGGCAGTCTGCCCGCGAACATTGCGGCCGACGTGGCCAGCGTGCTGGCCGACTTCTCGCCGACGAAGCTCAAGGACCTGCACGACAACGACTCCTCGGCCCAGAACGATACCGCGATCACCGACAGCTACGGCACCGCCATCAGCGACATGATCACGCTGGAGGACCAGGTCGGGCAGGGCGTCTCCGACGGGCAGCTGACCGGGGATGTCCAGGCGCTTAACGACCTCGCCCTGGCCAAGGAGCAGATCGCGCGGCAGGTGGGCCTGCTCAACTCCGCGCTCTCGGCCCCGGTCAGCTTCAGCGTCACCTACGCCCACGACGGCGGCACCGCCACCTCCCCGTTCATCCGCACCGCCGACCAGGGCACCGAGCAGGCCCTCCAGCTCGCCAACGACCTGGGGAACACCGATCTCGACCTCTTCTTCAACGCCGCCAGCGACGTCCAAGCCCTGGATGACGTCAACGAGGAGAACTCGCCGGGCGGCGCGGCGGACACCAACATCTCCCAGGACATCGAGTCGAACGTCTTCGCCAACGACGATATCGACTACTTCAACGGCACGACGGACACGGACAAGTCCGTGCCCGGCAGCCAGCTGCTCCCGAGCCTGGCCGGGGTGCCGCTGAAGGGCCCGGTAACGGAACCCGAACTGCAACGCGGCCTGCTGACGTGGGACACCGGCATGGGGGACGACCTCACCGCCATGCAGTCGGGCGAGCAGGTGATCGCCAACGACATCTCCAGCCGCGCCAGCCAGCTGCACAGCTCCGCCCAGGAGTCCGCGTTCGTTTTCGGTCTCATCACCGTCGGCGTCCTCCTCGTCGTGCTCCTCGCCGCCCTGCTCGTCGCGCGCTCGGTGGTCCGCCCGCTGCGCCGGCTGCGCGCGGGCGCGCTAGACATCGCCTCGACCCAGCTGCCCGAGCGGGTCAGGCTGCTCACCGAGTCGCCCGACGCGGCCGCGTCGATGGAGGTAGTGCCCATCGACGTCGTCGCCGGCGACGAGATCGGCGAAGTGGCCCGGGCGTTCGACCAGGTGCACGCGGAGGCGGTCCGGCTGGCGGGCGACCAGGCGCTGCTCCGCTCCT
>DATCGA010000155.1:0-8283 GCA_036509215.1 Trebonia sp. | reverse complement strand
GGGCCTGGGCGACGATCGACTGGAGGTAGTCGCGGACCCCGCCGAACTCCTCGAAGTAGTCGTCCATCAGGCCGCGGGCCTCGTCGACGGCGATCCGGAGCTGGCCGGAGAGGCCGAACGCGGACAGGCCGTAGGCGAGGCCGTAGTTCATCGCCTTGATCTTGGCCCGCTGCTCGGCGCTGACGTCGGTCGGCTCGACCCCGAACACGCGGGAGGCGGTCGCGGCGTGGAAGTCGTGGCCGGATTCGAACGCGGCCAGCAGCGCCTCGTCCCGGGACAGGTCGGCCATGATGCGAAGCTCGATCTGGCTGTAGTCGGCGGTGAGCAGGGTCTCGTAGCCGGGGCCGACGACGAATCCCTCGCGGATCCGGCGGCCGAGATCGGTCCTGATCGGGATGTTCTGCAGGTTGGGGTCGGTCGAGGAGAGGCGGCCGGTCGCGGCGACCATCTGGTTGTAGGTGGTGTGGATGCGCCCGTCATCGGCGGTCGCCAGCGTCAGGATGTCGACGAACGACTTGAGCTTGGAGACGTCGCGGTGGCGCATGATGTGCTCGAGCACCGGCCGCGGGTTGCTCGCGAGCAGGTTGGTGAGCGCGTCGGAGTCGGTCGTGTAGCCGGTCTTGATCTTCTTCGTCTTCGGCAGCCCGAGCTCGGTGAACAGCACCTCCTGGAGCTGCTTGGGCGAGCCGAGGTTGAACTCGTGGCCGACATCCTCGTAGGCCGCCTGCTCGGCCGCCTTGACTTCGCCGTAGAGCGACGCCGACATATCGGCGAAGAGGTCGACGTCGGCCGCGATCCCGATCCGCTCCATCTCGGCCAGCACGTACTCGAGCGGCAGCTCGATCTCGTGCAGCAGCCGGGTCGCGCCGCGCGTCTCCAGGTCCTCGTCGAGCGCGGCGGCCAGGTCGAGGGTGGCCACCGCCCGCCAGACCAGCGCGATCGCCGCCTCCTGCTCGTCGGAGCCGTCCAGCGTGAGCTGGACGTCGCCGCCGGCCGCGTCGCGCAGCTCCTTGCCGAGGTAGCGCAGCGACAGGTCGGCCAGGTCGAAGGTCCGCTGGCCGGGCAGCGCGAGGTAGGCGGCCAGGGCGGTGTCGCTGGTGAGGCCCTGCAGCGTGTACCCGTGGGCGGCGAGGGCGTGGATCGGCCCCTTGGCGTCGTGCAGCGCCTTCGGGTGGCGCTCGTCGGCCAGCCACTCCCCCAGGGCGCGGTCGTCGTCGGCGGTCAGCTGGGTCGGGTCGATGAACGCGCCGGCGCCGTCGGGGGTGGCGAGCGCGATCGCGGTGGCCACCCCGGTGCCGCTGATCCAGGTGCCTGATAGTGCAAGCCCGGACCGTTCGATCGACTGATGGGTTTGCAGCCAGGCGGCGACCTGTCCCGGGGCGAGGACGGACGCGTCGACCTCGAACCCCCCGACTTCCTTCTCCGCGGCCGCGGCGTCGCCTGCTGTCTGGGCGGGCGCGCCGGGCAGGCCGTCGGGGAAGGTCGAATAGAGCCGGTCGCGCAGCACCCGGAACTGCAGGGTGTCGAAGAGCTGGTGGATCGTGTTGCGGTCGGACCGGGCGGGCGCCAGCTCGTCGGGGACGGCACCGACGACGTCGGCCGGCAGGTCGCACAGCAGCTGGGTGAGCTGGCGGTTGCGTAGCACGTTGCCGAGGTTGGCGCGGAGCGCGTCGCCGGCCTTGCCCTTGACCTCGTCGACCCGGTTGACCAGGTTCTCGAGCGAGCCGAACTCCACGATCCACTTGGTCGCGGTCTTCTCCCCGACGCCGGGGATCGAGGGCAGGTTGTCGCTCGGGTCGCCGCGCAGGGCGGCGAAGTCCGGGTACTGCGCCGGGGTCAGCCCGTACTTCTCCACCAGCGAGGCCGGGTCGTAGCGCTTCATGTCGGACACGCCGCGGCTGTTGTAGAGCACGGTCACGTGGTCGTCGATGAGCTGGAAGGTGTCCCGGTCGCCGCTGACGATGAGGACGTCGTCGCCCGCCGCGCTGGCCTGGGTGGCGAGGGTGGCGATGATGTCGTCGGCCTCGTAGCCGGCCGCGGACAGGTAGCGGATGCCGAGCGCGTCAAGCACCTCGAAGATCAGGCTGATCTGGCTGCGGAACTCGTCCGGGGCCTTGGTCCGGCCGGCCTTGTACTCGACGTACTGCTCGTGCCTGAAGGTCGGCTCGGACCGGTCGAACGCCACCGCGACCCGGGTCGGCTTCTCGTCCCGCAGGACGTTGATCAGCATCGCGGTGAAGCCGTAGACGGCGTTGGTGGGCTGGCCCGTCGTGGTGGCGAAGTTCTCCACCGGGAGCGCGAAGAACGCGCGGTACGCGAGCGAGTGCCCGTCGAGTAGCAGGAGCCTGTCAGTCACGCTCCCGATCCTATGGCCGTACGGCGGTGCCCGGCGGCCTTGTGCGGGTCGCCGGGCACCGTTGTAAGCGGTTAGATCTAGCCGTTGGCGGAGAATGCGAAGATTGTCGATGAGGTGAAGGTGTTCTTCGGGCCGAGGGCGGTGGACGGGAAGGCCGGCTCGTTGGGCGAGTTCGGGAAGTGCTGGGTCTCGAACGTGTACCCGGCGCCCTGCCGGTAGCTGTCACCGCTGATGCCGCTGAGCGTCCCGGTCAGGAAGTTGCCGCTGTAGAGCTGGACGCCGGGCTGGTCGGTCCAGACGGTCAGCTCGCGGCCGCTGTCCGGGTCCCAGGCGTGCGCGGCCAGGTTGAGGCCGCCGGGGCCAGTGGTCCCGGCCGTGCGCTTGTTGAGTATCCAGTTGTTGTCGTAGCCCTCGGCGATCGCCAGCTGGCTCTCGCCCTTGGTCAGCGAGTCGAAGCTGGCGGGGACGTTGTCGGGCGCGCTCACGTCGTCGATCCTGGCGCCGAGCTGCCGCGGGGTGGTGAAGTCGTACGGCGTGCCGGAGACCGAGACCCCGTTCGCGATCGGCAGCGGGATCTGGGTGGTGTCGGTGGGCGAGTACCGGTCGGCGTTGATCTGCACGTACTGGCCGTAGGCGGAGCCGGCCGGCGAGTTCTCGCCCGCCAGGTTGAAGTAGCTGTGGTTGGTCAGGTTGACGACCGTGCTCAGCGTCGGCGAGTCGTTGCGGGCGCGGTAGCGGATTTCGTACTGGCCCTGGTTGTTGAGCGTGTAGGTCACGTCCACGGTGAGCTGGCCGGGGAAGCCGGTGCAGCCGTTGGGGCAGCCGGGGCTGCCCGCCGCGCCGGCCTGGTCGCCGTTCGGGCTGACCAGCTGGAGGGTGACGCCGACCTCGCTGCTGGTGTGGATCTCGGCCACCTGGGACCAGATGTGGTTGCCGAACCCGACGAGGCCGCCGTGCAGGGTGTTCCCGTTGTTGTTAATGGGGAGCGTGTACGTCGTGCCGTTGAGCTTGAAGGTGCCGTCGGCGATCCGGTTCGCGTACCGGCCGACGGTCTCGCCGAAGTACGGGCCGCCGTTGGCGGTGACCGGCGGGCTGTCCTCGGTCACGTAGTCCTGCAGGGTCTTGAAGCCGAGGACCACGTCGGCGGTCCGGCCGTTGCGGCCGGGGACGTTGATCGCCTGGGTGATGCCACCGAAGGACAGTAGGTCCACGCTCATGCCCTTGGCATTGGTGAGGGTGTACCGGTAGGTGGGGGTCTCCTTGCCGGTGTACGGCTCGACCGTGCTGCCGAAGTACTGCCTGGTGAGGCTCAGGGCGTGCCCGGCTTTGGGTGACGCGGTGGCCGCGGGCGCGCCGATGGCGGCGACGGTGCCGAGCGCCGCGGTGGCGGCGGCGAGCACCGCGACGGCTGCGGCCTTGCCGATCCTCGTGCCTTTACGCTTCTGCCTGCTCTGCCTGCTCTGCCTGCTCTCCTTGCGCATGACGGCTTCCCTTCGTTGGGTCCGTTAGCCGGTTCCCAGCGCGGGCCCGGGGCGGGCCCGGCATCGGCGGCATGCGCGTTTGGTACCGAGAAATGTGCGGATTGAAACGTAAAAGTCGGCTGATGTGGGACAAATTAACCGGTTTTAGAGGGTTGCCCGTGGGCTGCCCTCGCCTGAGGGCCGGCTGCGCGGGGCTTTCTCGTCGCCGCGGGAAGCGCGACACGCCGACGCTGCGAGATTGTTATCAATCCCGGCTTGAATACGCTCCGCTGCCAAACCGGCTGCTAACGGTCGCAGCCTGCCGGCCAGGCGGTGCGGGGATTGCCCTGTTCGCAGCCGCTATGGACCGCCCTTGCGGGCACATGCCCGGCGAAGAGCGGCAAAGTGGGACCGACTTGGGTAAACACACCGGAATCGCCGGGGAACCGTCGTTGGTCCTCCCGACGAACTCCGCTTTGCCGTTGGGACTCGGGATCGCTAACGTAACGACGGCGGATCCGGGGGCCCAAGTAGAGAACGTGTCTGCCCGGGGAAGGCGGACACGGTACCAACGGGTCCCCGGATCCCTCACTGGCTTCGGTACGGGGTGTTTCGCGGGGGCGGGATTGCTACTCAGACTTCTCTTCGGGTGTCTCGGTCGTCTTGGCGTTGTCGGCCTTGTCCGATCCCGTGGTCGTGGTGAGCGTCCCCTCGATGACCGCCTCGGCGACCTTGCGCATGGTCAGCCGCCGGTCCATCGACGTCTTCTGGATCCAGCGGAACGCCTGCGGCTCGGTCAGGCCGTGCTCGGACTGGAGCAGCCCCTTGGCCCGGTCGAGCAGCTTGCGGACCTCGAGGCGGTCCTTGAGCGTGACGACCTCGGAGTCCAGCGCCTTGATCTCGCTGTAGCGGCTGACCGCCATCTCGATCGCGGGCACCAGGTCCTCCTTGGTGAACGGCTTCACCAGGTACGCCATCGCGCCCGCGTCCCTGGCCCGCTCGACGAGCTCACGCTGCGAGAACGCGGTCAGGATGACCACCGGGGCGATCCGCTCGGCGGCGATCCGCTCGGCAGCCGAGATCCCGTCGAGGACGGGCATCTTCACGTCGAAGATGGCCAGGTCCGGCCGGAGGCTGGTCACCTTCTCGATGGCAGTCTCGCCGTCGGCCGCCTCGGCGACCACCAAGTAGCCTTCCTCCTCGAGCATCTCCTTGAGATCGAGGCGGATCAGCGCCTCATCTTCCGCAATAACGACACGCAACGCATTCTGGCTCACGCAGCAGAGCCTACCGTGACCCGGTAGATTGTCTTCGTGCGGACTGGCTGTCGGCCAGATCGCGGTGGGACGTCGGGCGCCTCGCCCGCGCGAGCACCGCGAGGGCTCAGAACCGGGTAAATTATTGCTCGCCGCAGTCGGCACTTCGATCGCGACGCCCCGGTAGACCAACGGCAGAGTCGATGGATTCAAAATCCATACAGGTGTGGGTTCGAATCCCACCCGGGGCACATTTTCCCGATTAACGGGGCGTAGGCCTCGTCTCGCAATGATCGTTTGTCGGTCGTCACCGTGATACTGCGGATATGTACCGGCCAGAGGTGCGACATCACGCTTTGGCGCTCATCGGCAGCGGCCACAGCCTCCGCTCGATCAGCATGTCGACCGGCATCAACCGCTCAACGCTCCGCGAGTAGCGCGACCATCCCGAGAAAGCGCGACGTTCTACGGCATCCTGCCCGCGCTGCGCTGACTCGGTCACGCTGCCGGAGCCATGTGCGGACTATGCATACCTGCTGGGCCTTTACCTGGGAGATGGCTGTATCTCTCGCGCAGGCGACCGGACCAAGGATGTCTGGAAGCTCCGTATCTTCTGTGCGGACGCCTGGCCAGGGCTCATCGACGAATGCGTGCGGTCCATGCGCGCGATACGTCCCGACAACAAGATCCTCACGGTGCAGAATCAAGGATGCACCGAAGTGCTCAGCTGCTCGCGGCACTGGCCGTGCCTGTTTCCCCAGCACGGGGCGGGCAAGAAACACCTGCGCAAGATCGAGCTTGCCGAGTGGCAGCAGGTCATCGTGGAGCGCTACCCGGGAGAGTTTGCTCGCGGGCTTATGCACTCGGACGGCTATCGAGGGCTTAACCGGGTCCGGCACACGCTGGGGCACGGAGACCATTGGTACGAGTACCCGCGGTATCTGTTCGTGAACGAATCGGCGGACATCGTCGGGCTGTGCGGGGAGACGCTGGACCGGCTGGGGGTGGAGTGGCGGTTCTCGAAGCCGAACACGATCTCGGTGGCGAAGCGGGACGCGGTGGCGAAGCGGGACGCGGTGGAGCGGCTGGACGAGTTCGTGGGGCCTAAGTACTGAGTTCTCTGCGCGCGGCCGGAAGGCTAACGAGGCCCTAACGGCGTGGGCCGTTCGGAGGGGCTTGGCGGGAGTAATTTCAAAGCGATCCGCGCGGAATCCCTGACCGCGCCGGCTTCCGTGAGGTCTCGATGACTGGGCTCGTTGTGCGTGGGCGCGCTGTTGACGAACGAGGCGTCGGCGGGCGCCGGCGCCGCCGCCCTGCGGTTGGGTGGTCGACGCCCGCGAGGATCAGGGCCGGGGCGGCCGCGGCGCTGGTGCTGGCGTGCTGCCTGGCCGCGGTGATCGCCGTTTTGCTCGGGCGGCTGGACGGCGAGTTCCAGTCGATCGGGAACCGGCAGGTTCCCGAGGTCGACGCGGCGACCGGCATGTACTTCTCCCTCAACGACATGGACGCGCAGGTCGCGAACGTCCTGCTGGTCGGGGGGAACGCATCGCTGGCGGCCGACCGGGCCAGTGACCTGACGATCTACGGCCGCGATCGGGCGACCGCCAGCCGGGACCTGCAGCAGGCGACGGTCACCGAGGCCGGCGACGCCACCGCGCAAGGCGATCTGCAGTCTGTTCTCGACCGGATCGGCCAGTACGAGACGCTGGCGGCCGACGCCCTGCTGACCAGCCAGCAGGGCGGCGGCACGGCGGGCCGGGCGCCCGCCGCCTCGGTCGGCTACTACCAGCAGGCGACCGACCTGATGCAGACCGGCATCCTGCCCACGGTCAGCTCGCTCACCAACGTCAGCGCGTCGGAGGTGAACAGTACCTACCAAGCAGGCCTGACGACGTCGCAAACCGGGATCGTGGTGGTCATCGCCCTGGGCGTGCTGCTGGTCGCCGCCGCGGTGGCGCTCCAGCTGTACCTGACGGCGCGCTGCCGACGCATGGTCCACCCCGCGCTCGCCGTCGCGACGCTGGTCGCGATCGCCCTCGTCGGCGTGACGGTCGCGCAACTGTCGGCCGAGGCCGGTCACCTTCGGGTGGCCAAGCAGGACGCGTTCGACTCGATCATCGCCCTCACCCAGGCGCGCGCGGTCAGCTACGACGCCAACGCGGACGAGAGCAGGTACCTGGTCGACCCGGGCCGGGCAGCGCAGTACCAGCAGGCGTTCGGAGTCAAGTCGGACCAGATCGCCAGCGTCGGACCGGTCGGCATCTTCGGCTACGACGCCGCGCTGGCGACCGACATCCGCACCTATCAGAGCGACAGCTCGGACGTGCGGTTCGGCGGGTACCTGGGCGCGGAGTTCCGCAACATCACGTTCCCAGGCGAGCGCGCGGCGGCGGTCCGGACGCTGCTCGCCTACCAGGTCTACGAGCGGGACGACCGGGTGCTGCGCACACTGGCGAAGAGCAATCTGCCGGCCGCGGTCGCGTTCGACATCGGCCCCGCCGCCAGCCAGTCCGACGGGGCGTTCAATCGCTACGATGCCGCCCTGTCGTCGGTCATCGCGATCAACTCCCGCGCCTTCACCGCCGCCGTCCAGGACGGCCAGGGCGGCGCCGGCTGGGACATCGGGTTTCCGGCGGCGGCCGCCGTGATCCTCGCCCTGCTGCTGCTGGCCGGGGTCCGCCCGCGGCTGGCCGAGTACCGCTAAGACGCCGGTGTGTTCCGTTGCCCGGCCGACTAGCCGCGGCTGAGGGTGATCCTGGTCCAGGCGCCGAGGTGAATGCTGTCGCCTGGCTGCAGCGGGATGGGGGTGCCGGAGGGCGCGTCGCTGCCGTTGACCTGAATTCCGTTACCCGACCCGAGGTCGGTGATCGACCAGGTGCCATCGGGGGCCCTGGTCAGCTGGGCGTGCAGCCGGGACACGCCGGTATCGGTGGGCGGGCCGGTGAGGTCAATGTCCGGGCGGATGTGCACGGACCTGCTCCGGCGGCCGATGTGGACGGTGTCCCCGTCGAGCTTGAATCGGCGTTCCGAGACGTAGGCGGGGAAGGTGATCCTGGCGGCGTCGGCCGCGTCCGCCGCGCGCACGTGGTCGTAGTAGGCGCGGTCGGCGGTGACCACCGCGGTCCACGTCTCGGGCGCGGTCCGCTCGGGGGCGGTCCGCTCGGGGGCGGTCCGCTCGGGGGCGGTCCGCTCGGGCGCGGTCCGCTCGGGG
>DATCGA010000154.1:0-2802 GCA_036509215.1 Trebonia sp. | reverse complement strand
CCAAGGCGGCCAGCGTCGCCCTCTTCCGCCGCGACGGCGCCGCACTGCGCCAGTTGCAGGAGGCCAACCCTGGCTTCTTCGCCCAGCTGGACCGGGCCGTGCGGGTGCCCATCCTGGCGGGCGCCGGCGCGGCGCTCATCCAGCGGGGGGACACCGTCCTCGGCGCGCTGTCGGTAAGCGGCGGAATGGCGCCGGGGCAAGACGACGAGTGCGCTGAAGCCGCGCTTGCCGCTCTCGCTCCCTAGCGCAGCCCCTTCACAACCGGAGGCCCTGGCCGCCGCCGGCTGCCGCCGGCCGTCTACAGCACTCCCTGCTCGGTGAGCTCGGCCACCTCCTCCTCGGACAGGCCGAGCAGCCCGGTCAGGATGGCGGCGTTGTCCTCGCCGTACAGCGGGGCGGCCCGGTCGGGGCGGCCGCCCAGGTAAGGCGGGGTGCGTGACATCCGGACCGGAACCTCGGCCAGCGGCCAGCGGCCGATCCTGGTTCCGGTCAGCTCGGTCAGCCAGCCCAGGTGACGCAGCTGGGGGTCGTTGTCGCACCGGTCGCCGGCGGTCTGGCAGACGCCGGCCGGGACGCCGGCCGACTGCAGCCGCATCATCAGGTCGTACGGCTCGAACGACCGCGTCCACGCCTCCAGCAACACGTCGAGCGCGTCGTGGTGCGCCATCCGGCTCTCGACGGTGCCGAAGCGCGGGTCCGCCAGCCAGTCGTCGTGCCCGGCCAGGTGCGCCAGCGCCCGCCACTGATCCTGCGACGCGCAGGTGATCGCGATCCACCGGTCGTCGCCCGCGCACCGGTAGATCCCTTGCGGGGCGTGAGCCTGGTACACCGCCCGGTTCCCGTTCCGCTCCCACGGCCGCCCGTTAGCGCCCCAGTCCAGCACCGGCACCTGGGTGAGCATGATGCCGGCCTCGGTCTGCGACGCGTCGATCCACTGGCCCTCGCCGGTCAGGTCGCGGTGGTAGAGCGCGGCCAGCACCGACAGCGCCATCGAGTAGGCGCCGAACCAGTCCAGGAACGAGTACCCCCAGCCGGCCGGCGGCGCCGGCGAAGGCAGCCCGCTCATCTCCGACATGCCCGACAGCGCCGCCGCGATCGGCCCGACCGCCCGGAACCGGCCGTAGGTGCCGAACGCCCCCATGCCCGACTGCTTGACGTAGATCACGTCCGGGCGGATCCTCCGCTGCTCGGCGTAGCCGAGGCCCCAGCGCTCGAGCACACCGGGGGAGAACCCCTCGGCCACCACGTCGCACTTGGCCAGCAGCCGACGGGCGATGTCCAGCCCGCGCGGGTCGGCCACGTTGAGCGACAGGCCGCGCTTGCCCGGGTTCTTGTTGTTGTACTGGCCGCCGATGCCGGGATCCTTCAGCGCCGGCACCGGGGCGGTAGCCCCGTCCCGAGAAGCCCGGCCGCCCTCGGGCACCAGCGACCCGCGGCCGGAGTCCGGGTGCGTCTTCCACTCGACCTTGATCACGTCGGCCCCGAGGGCGGCCAGGAACCGGGTCGCCCCGGCCGACGCCAGGAACCAGCTGAAGTCGAGGATCCGCACCCCGGCGAGCGGGAACGGCTTGCCGAGGGCGGAAGGTCCCAGAGAATCAACCCCATTCTCCCGAACGGTCCCGTGGTTCCCCCCTCCATCCCCCCGCGACTCGCCCCCGGTGGCGTGCGCCCCGGCGCCGGAGCCGCCCAGCCGATCAGGGGACGACGCGACCGTTCGAAATCCGGATGTTGAATTTGCTTCTTCTGAGGGGAGCCACCCGTCGCGGAGCAGCTTGTCGTCCTCGCCAAGCAGCGGCGCCCGCCGGCCGGCCGCCCACGACCCGCGGGTGGAGATCCACTTGCTGACCGGGTAGCGCAGGGTCGCGTCAAGCTCGGGGTGCGGGACGTCGGCGAACGTGCCCCGCGACAGCCAGTGCTCGTCGGCCGCGTTCTCGTGCGGCTTGCGGATCGGGGACCACAGCAGGCCAGCCCGCTGCGCCTCCTGCCAGGGCAGATCGTCGTAGCGGAATCGCCTGGTGAGCCGCTGGACGTACTCCACCCCGGCCGTCGCGGCGCTGGTGGAGCCGGCCACCGCCCGCACCCCCGGCGGCGGCTCGGCGATCACCGAGGTCATGCCCTCGGCCAGCCCGTAGCCCTCCATGAACGGCCGCAGGTAGCGCTCGTCGCGCGGGCCGACGTGCATCGACAGGTTCCAGCGGCCGTCCTTGGTGTAGCTGATCGACGGGCTGGTGATCGTGGCGAGCGCGTGCCTGCAGGTCTGCCGGTAGACCGGCTGGCGCAGCATCACCCAGCTCATCAGGTCCATCTCGGTGTTCTTGGCGACCGCCTCGTGGATCGCGACCGACACCTTCTGCCCGAGGCCGCTGCGGAGCCGGTAGATCAGCGCGCTGACGATGCCGAGCACCAGCTGCTCGCCCGCGATGTGGAACGAGTGCCAGGCCTGCGGCGCGATCGGCGGCAGGTCGTAGCGCCCGGCCGGGTCGGGGTCGTAGCCGCAGTTCATCACCACCCCGCCGAGCGCCAGCGAGACCAGGTCGGAGGTGGCCAGGCCCGCCCACGGGCCGTCCTCGCCGAACGGCGTCAGCCGCGCGTGCACCAGGGCCGGGTAGTCGGCCGGGTTGACGCGGAACGCGGCCAGCTCGCCCAGCGACGTCGCGTCGATGAGCACGTCCGCTTCGGCCAGCAGCCCGCGCAGCCGCTCCCGGCCGTCGGCCGCCGTCAGGTCGATCACCACCGACCGCTTGCCGCGGTTGTAGCCCCAGAAGTACAGCGACCGCTCCGGGTCGGCCTCGCCGCCGTAGT
>DATCGA010000153.1:0-7191 GCA_036509215.1 Trebonia sp. | reverse complement strand
TGCGCATCGCCAAGGGGAGTGGCACGACCACCACTGAGGTCAATAACCTTCTTGACCGCTTCAAGCAGATGCAGAGCTACATGCGCCAGATGGCGTCCATGCCCGGCCTCACCGGCCGGGCCGCCCGCCGGGCCACCGCCCCGGACAGCGCCACCGCGCCGGCGATCGCGACCGCCAGCAGCGGCAGGCCGAGCGCGAGCATGAGGTGGTCGCGGTCAGCGGCCACCACCAGCAGCGGAACCGCCGCGACGAGGGCGGCGATCACGGCCACGGCCGACGTGAACAGCCAGAGCCGCCCCCTCATAAGTCGCCGCGCTCGAACCGGAACCCGACGCCGCGGACGGTCGTGATGAATCGCGGGTGGTGGGCGTCGTCGCCGAGCTTCCTGCGCAGCCAGGAAATGTGCATGTCGAGCGTCTTGGTCGACGTCCACCACTTCGCGTCCCAGACCTCGCGCATGATCTGCTCGCGGGTGACCACCTTCCCGGCGTCCCGCAGCAGAATCCAGAGCAGGTCGAACTCCTTGGTGGTGAGGTCGAGCTCGATGTCGCCGTGCCAGGCCCGCCTGGCGTCCGCGTCCACCCGGACCTCGCCCACCGTCCCCGGCGCCTCGGCCGTCGTCCCCCGGCGGAGCAGCGCGCGGACCCGGGCGAGCAGCTCCGCCAGCCGGAACGGCTTGGTCACGTAGTCGTCGGCGCCGGCGTCCAGGCCGACCACGGTGTCCACCTCGTCCGCGCGCGCGGTGAGGATGAGCACCGGCACCGAGTGCCCCTCCGCCCGGACTCGGCGGCACACTTCGAGCCCGTCGAGTTCGGGCAGGCCGATGTCGAGCAGGATGAGGTCAACGCCGTCCGACAGCGCCCGCCCGAGCGTCGTCGGGCCGTCCTCAGTGACCTCGACCTGATAGCCCTCCCGGCGCAGCGCGCGGGAGAGCGGTTCGGAGATGGAGGTGTCGTCCTCGGCCAGCAGCACTCGGGTCATACGTAAATAGTAAAGCCGCGGTAAAAAAGTTGCACCAGTGACGCGCGTTCGGTGCGCGAATCCCATCAGACTCGACGTTAGACGGGGCTGATCGGATGCCGGCGGCGGACCGCCGGGCGGTACTTGCCGCGGGCGGCGGCGAAACGCCGCGCGAGCTCGCCCGCGAGCGCTTCCGGCTGCACGATGTCGTCGATCACGAGCTCGGACGCGAGTCGCACGATGTCGATGTCGGCCTCGTACTCGGCCCGCAGCCGGGCCGTCTCGGCCGCCCGCTCGTCCTCGGGCAGCCGGCCCAGCTTGCCCGCGTAGACGGCGTTGACCGCGGCCTCGGCCCCCATCACCGCGATCTTCGCGGTCGGCAGGGCCAGGGCTGCGTCCGGCTCGAACCCCGGGCCCGCCATCGCGTACAGGCCCGCGCCGTAGGCCTTGCGCACCACCACGCAGATCTTGGGCACGGTCGCCTGCGACATCGCGCTGATCATCCGAGCGCCGTGCCTGATGATGCCCTGCCGCTCGACGGCGGTGCCGACCATGAACCCGGGCACGTCGGCCAGGAAGAGCAGCGGCACGCCGAACGCGTCGCAGATCTCGACGAACCGTGCCGCCTTGTCGGCCGAGTCGACGAAGAGCACCCCGCCCTTGTAGAGCGGGTTGTTGGCGACGACCCCGGTCACCTGCCCGTCGAGCCGGGCGAACCCAACCGTGACCTCGCGCGCCCACAGCGCGTGGACCTCGAAGAAGGAGTCCGGATCGGCCAGCGCGCGGATGAACCTCCGCATGTCGAACACCTGCCGCTCGTTCTCCGGCACCAGACGGCCGAGGTCGGCGCCCCGGCCTGCGTCGCCGGCCCCGGCCGGGGCCTGCGGCGCCGCCGACTCCCAGTTCGAGGGGAGGTAGGAGAGGTAGCGCCGGACGGCGGCGAGCGCCTCTTCCTCGGTCTTGGCCAGGTAATGGCCGCTGCCGGAGACCGAGCAGTGCATCCGGGCACCGCCCAGCTCCTCCAGGGTGGTCTTCTCGCTGACCACCATCTCGACCATGCGCGGGCTGCCCAAGTACATCGACGCGTTGCCCTCGACCATCGCGACGAAGTCGCAGAACGCCGGTATGTAGGCGCCGCCCGCCGCAGACGGGCCGAACAGCGCGCAGACCTGAGGGATCACGCCGGACGCGCGCACCTGGGTGTGGAAGATGCGGCCCGCGCCCCGGCGGCCGGGGAACATCTCGACCTGGTCGGTGATCCGGGCGCCGGCCGAGTCCACCAGGTAGATCATCGGGACGCCGAGGTCGAGTGCCCTCTCGATGATCCTGATGATCTTCTCGACGGTCCGCGCGCCCCACGATCCGGCCTTCACCGTCGAGTCATTGGCCATGATCGCGACCGGCCTGCCGTCGAGAGTGGCGGTACCGGTCACCACGCCGTCGGCGGGCAGCCCGTCGGCCAGCACGTTGGCGAACCGCCCGTCCTCGGTGAACGACCCCGCGTCGGCCACCAGCGCGATCCGGTCCCTGGCGAACATCTTCCCGCTCGCGGCGGCCGACTCGTGGTACTTGGCCGCCCCGCCCCGCTCGACCCGCTCCCTGAGCGCTCCGACGTCGGGCAGCGAGGAATCCGCAGTCTCAGTCACACTTGCGGAGCGTACCGCGTGGGTCAGCGAGGGTCCGGGTCATCCTGCGGGGTCGCGGCGGCCCGCAGCCGCTCGTCCTCGACCAGCTGGAACAGCCTGGCCGAGACCCGTTCCACGTGCGGGACCTGAGGCAGGACGATCTCGGCGTGCTCGCCGGCCGACTCCACCACCAGCGTCCCGCAGCCCAGCAGCCGGTCCAGCGGCGACTTGCGGAACGAGACGTCGGTGATCCGCGAGAGCGGGATGTCGCTGCCGTTGCGCGCGACGACCCCGGTCCGCAGCCGCATCCGCCTGGTCGTCAGCTCGTAGCGGGTGGTGCGCCACCTGAGCAGCGGATACGTCAGCCACCACATGAGCAGCACGATGGCCAGCCCGGCCGCCGCCAGCCGCTCGATCGCCGCCTCCCGGCCGCCCGGGATCAGCACCTCGCCGACCAGCAGCGCCGCCACGATCACGAATGCGGCCACGACCGGCCCGACCAGCGTCTTCCAGTGCGGATGCAGAGACTCGACGGACTGTTCGCCCACCGCCAGCGATCGGTCACCATCCATACCCGACATCGTAAGACTTCCCGGCTTCGATCCCGGCGGCGCCGAGGGTAGATCGGGGCTACCCGGCGGCTCGACTCGCTGCTCTACCGCACGTGGATGACATCGCCGGCCGAGACCGGGGTGGCGGACGCCGCGCCCGCTGGGCGGACCAGCAGCCGGCCGCCAGGGTCGATGTCCTCCGCCCGGCCTGCCAGCTCCCGGCCGGCCGGGAGCTCGACCCGGACCTCGCGTCCGAGGGTCGCGCAGGCCGAGCGGTACTCCGCAAGCAGGCCTGACCTCACGGGGTCGGGGTCCGCGCTGAAGCCCAGGTAGCAGCGCTCGAGCGAGCTCAGGATCTCGGCCAGCAGCGCCTCGCGGCCGACGTCGGCCCCCTCGACCAGCAGCGACGTCGCGGGCAGGCCGGCCGGCGAGACCGGCAGCTCGTGTTCCCGGGTGGCGACGTTCAGGCCGACGCCGACCACCACGGCGTCACCGTCCGGGGACTGCTCGGCCAGGATGCCGGCCAGCTTCCGGTCGCCCACGAGGACGTCATTGGGCCATTTGAGCGTGGCCGCGATGCCGGCCGCCGACCGCACGCCGGCCGCGACCGCCACCCCGGTCAGCAGCGGCAGCCAGCCCCGCGCGGCCGGCGGGACCGAGGCCGGCCGCAGCAGCACCGAGAACGTGAGCGACGCGCCCGGCCGGCTCACCCACGTCCGGCCCGCGCGGCCCCGGCCGGCGGTCTGCTCCTCGGCCGCCAGCACCTGGCCCTCCGGGCCGCCGCGGGCGAGCAGGTCGGCGTTGGTGGAGCCGGTGCTCGACACGACCCGGACCGACGTCCACAATCCGCCGGCGCCAGCCGAGTCGCCCGCCACGGCCGCGCGGATGATGTCCGCCCGCAACGACGGCCGCGCCGGTCCGGCGCCCATCAGTCGGCGATGGCGATGCGGAGGCGGCGGAAGCCCTTGCCCTTGTTCTCCACCTTCACCACCGACATCCGCCCGACGGCGGCGGTGGACGCCACGTGCGTCCCGCCGTCGGCCTGCTGGTCGAGACCGACGATGTCGACGATCCGCACCTCCTCGACGTCATCGGGCACCAGGTTGGTCGCGGTGCGGATGATGTCGGGGATCTCGAACGCCTCCTCCCGTGGCAGCGAACGCACCACGATCTTCCTGTCGCTGCGCAGTTCCGCGTTGCACGCCTCCTCGACCGCCTCCTTGAACCCCGGCGGCACCGCCTCCAGGTTGAAGTCCATCCGCGCCGTCAGCGGCTCCATATTGCCGCCGGTGACCAGCGCGCCGAAGTCGCGGAAGACTACCCCGCAGAGCACGTGCAGGCCGGAGTGCGTCCGCATCAGCGCGGTCCGCCGGTCGTCCTCCACCGCCCCGCGCACCGAGGTGCCGACGGCGGGCAGCGGGTCGCCCTCCAACGGCACCAGCAGCAGCTCGCCGTCGTCCTTGCGCGCGTCCACGATCCGGGTCTGCACGCCGCCCCAGAGCAGCGTGCCGTGGTCCGGCGGCTGGCCGCCGCCGCCCGGGTAGAAGGCGGACCGGTCAAGCACGATCCCGTCCGCCCCCGCCGCCACCACCACCGCGTCCCACTCGCGCAGCGTCTGGTCGTCAAGTTCAAGCCGATGCGTCCTCGCCATGATCCGCAGCCTACTGCCGGACACCCTGCGGCTGCGCGGCCCGGACATGGACCAGCGCGAGCACGACCCCGGCCACCGCCAGCGCCGCCAGCGCCACCGAAACCGAGAGGTACGCGTGCGCTGAGGAGAGGGTGAACGCGCTCGATGCACGAGCGGGCAGCCGCCCGGCCAGGTTGAGGTACAGAGTTCCGAACGTCGCGATCCCGACCACGATGCCCAGCTGGTTCACGGTCACGACGACCCCGCTGGCGTCCGCCGCCAGCGCCACCGGCACCCGGGATAGGACCCGCGTCATCAGCGGCCCGAACGCCGCCGCCATCCCTGCCCCGGCCACCCCGAGCGCGACGTACAGCCACGGGCCGGCCGCACCGCCGGAGTGGAGCAGCAGCCCCGACCAGACCAGGCCCGCGCCGTTCACCACGAACCCGGCCATCGGGAGCCGGTCGTGGTACCTGGCCGGCAGCCGCCGCCAGTTAAGGCTCACAAACGCGAACGCGACGCCGCAGGGGACGAAAGTCAGCCCCGCGCGCAGCGGCGACTCGCCCAGCCCGTCCTGCAGCTCGAGCGCCAGCCCGAACAGCCAGCCGCCGAATATCGCCATCGAGGCGAAGAGCCCGCCGAGCCCGGCCGCCATCCCCGGCAGCCCGAGCAGCGAGCGCGGCAGGATGGGCTGGCCGCCCCGACCGCCGACCCGGTGCTCCACCACGGCCAGCAGGCCGAAGCCGACGATCGAAGCCGCCAGCAGCGCCCAGCCCCAGGCCGGCCAGCCGAGCGGCTGCCCGAGCACCAGCGGCAGGACAAAGGCAAGCACCGCCGGGGTCAGCACCGCGAGACCGGGCAGGTCGAGCGAGCGCCGCGCATCACGCTGATGCTGAGCGGGCAGCAGCCGACCGCAGGCGAGCAGCAACAGCCCGACCGGCACGTTGACGAGGAAGACCGGCCGCCACGAGCTGCCGAAGATGTTCGCGCTGACCAGCAGCCCGCCGAGCACCTGCCCGAGCACGGCCCCGCCCGAGATCGCGGTCGCGTACATCGTCATCGCCCGCGCCCTCGGCCCCGGGGAGGTGTAAGTGCGCTGGATCAGGCTCAGCACCTGGGGAATCATCACGGCGGCGCCCGCGCCCTGGATAAACCGCAGGGCGACCAGCGCGCCGGCCGACGGCGCGAGCCCGCAGCCGAGCGAGGCAAGCGTGAACAGGCCGGTGCCGACCAGGAACATCCGCCGGTGCCCGAGGATATCCCCGAGCCGGGCACCGGTTACGAGCAGCACCGCGTAGGCGATCGTGTAACCCGCCACGATCAGCTGGAGCCCGGAGCCCGTCGTGTGCAGGCTCTCATGGATCGCGGGCACCGCGACGTTGACGATGTTTACGTCAATGATGGCCATCAGCTGGCCGGTGAGCACGATCGCGAGCACCACGCCCGGCCGCGTGGTGGCGCGACCGGTCCGCCGTCCGCTCGCGACGGCCGGCTGAAGACGCGCTGTGGTTTCTGTCATGCACTCAGCTTGCCGTAAGTCTTATGCTGGTACCAAGAGCCTGGTTATCCTGGTACTAACACCACCTGGCACGGTTAAGAACCGGGTAGCAGAATGAGGACGTGAGCATGGCGACCATCAACGGCACAGCCGGGAACGGCACCGCGAGCCTGGCCAGCGCGCGCCGCACCGAGCTGGCCGCGTTCCTGCGCAGTCGGCGCGAGCGCATCCAGCCCGAGGACGTCGGGCTGCCCCCCGGCACCCGTCGCCGCACGGCCGGCCTGCGGCGGGAGGAGCTTGCCCAGCTAGCCGGCGTCGGTGTCACCTGGTACACCTGGCTCGAGCAGGGTCGCAAGATAAACGCGAGCGTCCAGGTTCTCGACGCGATCGCGACCACGCTGCGGCTGGACGCCACCGAGCGCTCGCACCTGTTCCGGCTGGCGGACGTCCCCGGCGCGAGCGGCCCGGCCGACTGCGTGGACTGCCCCCTGCCGCCGGAGGTCCAGCAGATCGTCGACGCGATCCCACTGCCCGCCGTCATCCTCACCGAGCGGTTCGACCTGCTCGCCTGGAACAAGGTGTACGAGTCGATCTTCCCCAGCGTCACCTCGGCCCCGCCCGGCGAGCGCAACACCCTGCTTGTCAACCTGGCGGCGCCGGCCTGCTGCAGCGCGGTGGAGGATCCGGATTTGCACTGCGACATCCTGGTCGCACAGTTGCGGGCCGCGTACGGCCGACACGTCGGCGACCCCGCGTGGACGCACTTCATCCGCCGCCTGGAGGCGCTGAGTCCCACGTTCGCCACCGCCTGGGCAGCCCACGACGTGTCCAGGCCGACCACCTACACCAAGAAGTTCCGGCACCCGGGCGTCGGCCCCATCACCACAACCACGACCAGCTTCGCGGTCAACGCCGTCCCCGGCGCCC
>DATCGA010000152.1:0-10450 GCA_036509215.1 Trebonia sp. | reverse complement strand
GAGCGCTCGGGCGCCGCGAACAGGCTGGCGACCACCCGCCCGCCGTTGCGGGTGACCCGCGCCGCCTCGCGCAGCGGCCGGTTGTGCGACTCGGCCAGCTCCGCCCAGGCCAACGGGTCGGTGCCCCACAGCCGCCGCTGCACCAGGGCGGCGTCGCTGATCGCGGGCGTCACGTCAGCTGGTCGAGGAGTAGAGGTCGGTCGTGTACGGGGGGGTGTCGTGGGCCGCGCTCCACGGCACCACGTGGTTGCGGAGCACCCCAACCCCCTCGATCTCGGCCTCGACGCGGTCGCCCGGCTGGAGGTAGAAGTCGAACGGGTTGGGCTGCACCGCCGCGACGCCCGAGATCGTCCCGGTCGTGAGGATGTCGCCCGCCGAGTAGCCCTGGGCCGAGTGGTAGGCGACCAGGTGCGGGATCGAGATCAGCATCTGGGCGGTGTTGCCCTGCTGCCTGACCTCGCCGTTGACCCGCAGCTCCATCGCCAGCGAGGCGGCGTCCGGCACCTCGTCCGCCGTCACGATCCACGGGCCGATCGGGCAGAAAGTGTCGATCGCCTTGGAGAACGAGAACACGCCCGACTGCATCTCCCGGCGCTGGATGTCGCGGGCGGTGATGTCGTTGAAGACGGTGTAGCCGGCGACGTAATCGGCCGCCTCGTCGGGTGAGAAGAACTTGCCGCTGCGGCCGATGATGATCGCGAGCTCGAGCTCGTAGTCGAGCTCCCTGGTCAGCCCCTCGGGGTACACGATGGCGTCGTCCGGCCCGATGATCGCGTCCACGTTCTGGAAGAACACGATGCCCTTGTGGACCGGGTGCGACCAGTCGACGGCCTGCAGTTCCTTGTGGTGGTCGGCGAAGTTGCCCGCGGTGTGGAAGAACTTCTTCGGCACGATCGGCGCCCGCAGCCGGACGTCGGCGACCGGCAGCCGCTCGCCCGTCTCCCCGACCTGGCCGCCGCGCTCGAACCACTCCCGGGTGGAGGCGCAGTCGAGCTCGACGACGAGCTCGCCCTCCAGCCGGCCGACCCGGCCGGCGTCGAACGTGACCAGCTTCATGCTGTCGACCAACTCTCATTATGTGAAAGTAGCTTTCACGAAACATAATTGTGCGCCCTAGCCCGGCTGTCAAGGGGCACCGGCTCCGCCGGCAGTTAAGAGCCAGTGAGGAGCCAGTGAGGAGTCGGTCAGGAGTCGGTCAGCAGCCCGGAGATCTCCGCGCAGGCCGTGAGCACGGCGGGCCGCAGCTCGCGGACGATCCGCTGCGAGGACCAGTCCCGGGCCTGCACGGCCAGGTTGACGCCCGCCAGCACCCGGCCGTCAGGCCCGGTGATCGGCGCCGCGACCGACCTGAGCCCGTACGCCAGCTCCTCGTCCTGCATCGCCCAGCCCTGGTCGCGCACCGTGCGGAGCTCGCCGCGGAGCTCGGCCAGCGACACCTTCGCGTTGGGCCCGGAGTTGGCCGAGAACGACGCGTCGGTGATCCGCGCGGCCAGGTCGGCCTCGTCCGGGTAGGCGAGGAGCAGCTTGCCGATCGAGGTGTGCACGGCGGGCAGGGTGGAGCCGACCTGGATGTTGGCGGTCACCAGGTCGGAGTTGCGCAGCCGGACCAGGTAGAGCACCCGGTCCCCGCTCAGCACCGCCAGGTTCACCGTCTCGCCCGACCGCTCGGCCAGCTGCCGGAGCTTGGGGGTCGCGATCGCGACGAGGTCGAGGCTGCGCAGCGCGGCCGTGCCGAGCGTGAGCGTGCGCACCCCCGGCCGGTAGCCGCCGTCGGGCAGCTGGTCGAGATAGCCCTCGGCCGCCAGCGTCATCACCGCCCGGTAGACCGTCGGCATCGGCAGCCCGGCCGCCGCCGCGAGGTCGCCGACCCGCCAGGACGGCCGCTTCTCGTCGAACAGCGAGAGGATTCGCAGCCCCTTGGCGAGCGCCTCGACCCGGTATTCGGGCCGCTGCACGACTCCGGTCGGGCTGGCCTCGGGGAGCTCGCCCGACGGCGAGCTGGCGGCGCGACGGGGCATCGGCGGCGTTCCTCCTGATGCTGAGGTCCAGCCCGTTTTAGGGGAGCGAACGGGCTAGACAGCCGCCCGGCGGGTCGGCTACGTTAACGTGAAAGTTACTTTCATTCTATGAGAATCTGATCGAGAAAGATAGGCCCCATGCAGGACTGGCTCACGCTGGAAGGGCGATCGGCCCTGGTCTTCGGCGCTGGGGGGCTCGGCGGCGCCAGCGCGCTGAGCCTGGCCGCCCGCGGCGCTCGGGTCGCGCTGGTCGACGTCAACGCCGACAGCCTCAACGCGGTCACCCGGGCCGCCAAGGAGGCCGGCGGCGACGTCACGCCGGTGGTGGCCGACCTGCGGACCGCGCAGGCGTGCCGGGCGGCGGTCGACGAGGCCGTCGCGCTGACGGGGACGCCGCAGGTGTTCCTGCACGCCGTCGGGCGGAACGTGCGCAAGCCGGTGCTCGACCTCGATGACGCCGACTGGGAGCAGACCGTCAGCCTCAACCTGTCGACCGCATACTGGCTCGGCCGGGCGGTCGGGCGGCTCATGGTCGGGCAGCGGTACGGCCGGATGGTCTTCGTGTCCTCGGTCTCGGGGCTGCTCGCCCACCCCGACCACGCCCCCTACGCGGCGACCAAGGGCGGGCTGAACCAGCTGCTGCGGGTGATGGCGCGGGAGTGGGCGGCCAGCGGCGTCACCGTCAACGCGGTCGCCCCCGGCTATATAGAGACCGACCTGACCAAGGCCTACCTGGACATGGGCGACCACCGGGAGAACCTCCAGTCGCTGGTGCCGGCCGGGCGGCTCGGCCGCCCGGAGGAGGTCGCGGACGCGGTCACGTTCCTCGCGTCCGACCGCGCCCGCTTCATCACCGGCTAGGTCCTGTACATCGACGGCGGCCGGACCCTCGTCTGACCGCCCCAACAGAAAGGACATCACGTGCCCCTCGCACCCGTTCCCGTACCGCGCCGCTTCGAAGGCCGGTCGGTGGTCGTCACCGGCGCAGGCACCGGCTTCGGCGCCGAGATCGCCGTCCGCGCCGCCCAGGAGGGCGCCCGCGCGGTCGGCGTCCACTACCGCAGCTCCATCGACGGGGCCAAGAAGACGGCCGAGCGGGTCGCCGCCGAGGGCGCCACCCCGGTGCTGCTGCAGGCCGACATCGTCGACTGGGAGCAGATAAAGGCGATGGCCGACGCCGCCTTCGACCAGCTTGACGGCGTCGACGTGCTGGTGAACAACGTTGGCGACGTCGCCCGCGAGCAGATGTCGTGGCGCGACATCACCGAGGAGTCGATCGACCATGTCCTCACCGTCGACATCAAGGGCACCATGCTCTGCGTGCACGAGTTCGGCTCGCGGATGCTCGAGCAGGGCCACGGCGCGATCGTGAACATCGGGTCGACCGTCATCGTCCGCGGCAGCGCCCGGGCGCCGCAGTACGCGGCGGCCAAGTACGGGCTGCTCGGCGTGACCAAGTCCTACGCGCACGCGTTCGCGCCGACCGTCCGGGTCAACGTCTTCGCCCCCGGGTTCATCGAGACCGAGGCGACCCTCGGCCGCAAGGACTGGCAGTCCGGCCGGGCCGACCTGCTCCGGTCGCTCACCCCGATGGGGCGGATCCCGGCCCCGGCCGAGGTCGCGGGCACCGCGCTGTTCCTCGCGACCGACGACGCCGCCCACATGACCGGCGGCTACATGGTGGCGGACGGCGGCTACAACATGGTCGGCGCGTGAGCGAGCCGACGCGACCGCGGCACCCGAGCGACCTCGGCCTGGCGCAGGCTCGCGCGCTCGTCCAGCGCGCGGTCGACAAGGCCGAGCAGCTCGGACTGCGCGGCGCGGTCGCGGTCGTCGGCGCCAGCGGCACCCTGCTCACCGCGTCCCGGATGGACGCGGGCGGCCCCGGCGGGATGACCAGGGCCCGGTCGAAGGCCTGGATCTCGGCCACCCAGCAGATCCCCAGCGCCGAGCACCTGCGCCGGATGACCACGATCGCCCCGCCGGTCGCGACCGGCTTCGCGGCGGCGTCACCGGAGGCGCTGTTCCCCGGCGCGGGAGGCCTTCCGGTCGCCAATGCCGACGGCGTGGTGGTGGCGGGCATCGCCGCCTCCGGCGCGACCGTCAGCCCGTTCTTCCCGGCCGACGTCGACCCGCGCGCGGTCAGCGCCGACGGCAGGCCCGCCAACCCGGAGGACCTGCTGATCGCCTACGCGCTCCGCATCCCCTACGAAGGCCAGCACGGGGACGACGGCAAGCGCTGGGAGCTGCGCTTCGGCGACCTGGTCGTCGACCCGGCCGACAGCCTCGGCATGGCCGCCGCGCCGCCCGCCAGCCGCCAGGCCGAGCTCGACTGGGCGACCCCATTCAGCAAGACCTGATGGACGGCGCGCCGTCCGCCGCGCCCGCGATCGCGCAGGCGGTGGCGGGCGGGGCGGCGCTGTTCGACTGCGAAAGCGCCGACCTAGGCAAGCGCTTCGGCGCCCTGGAAGCCGTCACCGCGCTGGCGGCGTTCATCGCCGGCATCGGAGGCGCGCTGACCGGCTACATGCAGGGCGAGCTGACGGCCGACAGCTTCGCCGCGTTCACCTCGATCGGACTGCTCGCGATCGTGTTCGTGGCCGGGGTCGGTCGGATCGCCGGGGCGGTCGTGGCCGGCCTCATGTTCTCCGCCGCCGGCCTGTTCGTCACCTTCCTCAACCTGCACCTCAACATCGGCAGCTACCAGGCGATCGTGGCCGGCCTGGCGCTGGCGCTGACCGCCGTGCAGAACCCGGACGGCATCACCGGCACCTCGACCGGCAAGGGCCCGGCCGTCGCGCTGGCCAAGCTGCAGGACCGCGCGATCCGCGCGATGCCCGGCAACCGGTCCGCTGAGGAGGAACCAACGGACCGTTCGAAAATCAAAAGCTTCTGACTTTCGAACGGACCGTGCATTACACCCGCCTGCCCATGACCCGCCCACCCCGCCCGGCCGCCGCGCGCGATACTTAATCCCGGAGCGGAGCCGAAGCGAAGGACGTGATGTCATGCGGGCGATAGTCGTCAACGAGACCGGCGGGCCCGAGGTCCTCGTGCACGGCGAGCACCCCGACCCGGAGCCCGGCCCCGGCCAGGTCGTGGTCGAGGCGGCGGCGGCCGGGGTCAACTTCATCGACATCTACCGGCGCTCCGGCGTGTACAAGCAGCCGCTGCCGTACGTGCCCGGCAGCGAGGGGGCCGGCACCGTGGTCGCGGTGGGGGAGGGCGTCACCGACGTCGCCGTGGGCGACCGGGTGGCGTGGCACGACGCCAGCGGCAGCTACGCCGAGCGGGTCGTGGTCGACGCCGGCATGACCGCCCCGGTGCCGGACGGCACCGAGCTGACCGACGCCGCCGCGGTCATGCTGCAGGGCATGACCGCGCACTACCTGTGCCGCTCGACCTACGAGGTCAAGCCGGGCACGGTCGCGGTCGTGCACGCGGCCGCGGGCGGCGTCGGGCTGCTGCTCACACAAATGATTAAGACCCTCGGCGGCACCGTGGTCGCCACCACCTCGGGCGGCCCCAAGGCCGCGCTGGCCGAGCAGGCCGGGGCCGACTACGTGACCGGCTACGGCGAGTTCGGGGCGGTGGTCGACCGGGTCACCGACGGCCGCGGCGCCGACGTGGTCTACGACGGGGTGGGCAAGGACACCTTCGACGCGAGCCTGGCCGCGCTGCGCCCGCGCGGGCTGATGGCGCTGTTCGGCGGGTCGAGCGGCCAGGTCCCGCCGTTCGACCCGCAGCGGCTGAACAGCGGCGGCTCGCTGTTCCTTACCCGCCCCACGCTCGCGAACTACACCGCCGACCGGGCCGAGTTGCTGTGGCGGGCGGGCGACGTGCTCGGCGCGGTCGCCAGCGGCGCGCTGAACGTCCGCATCGGCCTCGAATACTCCCTGGCGCACGCCCCGCAGGCGCACGAGGACCTGGCCGGCCGGCGCACCACCGGGAAGCTGATTTTGATCCCCTAGCGCCCGATTTCTGATCCCGCGCCACCCGGGCGGCCATGACACGCGTGTCGGTTATCTCACCGCGCTGGCACGACCGCGCCGACTACGCACCACTAGTATCGGGTAATCCAGCTGGAAAGCCGCATCAAGGGGAGCGTGCCGTGACCTATCTTGAGCACATCAACGGCCCGCAGGACCTCAAGGGACTCACCCAGGAGCAGCTCTCCATCCTGGCCAGCGAGATCCGAGACGTCCTGGTGGAGTCCGTGACGAGGACCAGCGGTCACCTCGGCCCGAACCTCGGTGTGGTGGAGCTGACGCTGGCGATGCACCGGGTGTTCGACTCGCCCAAGGACAAGCTGATCTTCGACACCGGCCACCAGTCCTACGTGCACAAGCTGCTGACCGGCCGGCTGGCCGAGTTCCACACGCTGCGGCAGACCGGCGGCCTGTCCGGCTACCCGAGCCGGGCCGAGTCCGAGCACGACCTGGTGGAGAACTCGCACGCCTCCACGTCGCTCTCGTACGCCGATGGCATGGCCAAGGCCTACCGGCTGCGGGGCGAGCACGACCGGACCGTGGTCGCGGTGATCGGCGACGGCGCGCTGACCGGCGGCATGGCCTGGGAGGCGCTGAACAATATCGCCGTCGCCCGCGAGTCCCGGCTCGTCATCGTTGTCAACGACAACGGCCGCTCCTACCAGCCGACGATCGGCGGGCTCGCCAGCCACCTGTCCACGATCCGCGTGAACCAGCGCTACGAGCAGGTCCTCGACCTGATCAAGACCACGGTGACGTCCACCCCGATCGTCGGCAATCCGCTCTTCGGCGCGCTGCACGGGGCCAAGAAGGGCCTCAAGGACTTCCTCCAGCCGCAGGTGCTGTTCGAGGACCTCGGCATCAAGTACATCGGCCCGGTCGACGGCCACGACGAGGCGACGGTCGAGCACGCGCTCCGCCAGGCGGCCGAGTACGGGCGGCCGGTGCTGGTGCACGTGATCACCCGCAAGGGGTTCGGCTACGCCCTGGCCGAGCAGAACGAGGAGGACTGCCTCCACCAGGTCCCGGCCGCCCCGGCCGCCGCCGCGGCCCCGGCCAAGCCGGCCGCGCCCGCCCGGTCCTGGACCGACGTGTTCGCCGACGAGATGGTCGCGATCGGCGGTCGCCGCCCCGACATCGTCGGGGTCACCGCCGCGATGCTGCACCCGGTCGGGCTGGCGCCGTTCAAGGCCGCCTACCCGGACCGGGTCTACGACGTCGGCATCGCCGAGCAGCACGCGATGACGATGGCGGCCGGCCTGGCGATGGCTGGCATGCACCCGGTCGTCTCGATCTACGCGACGTTCCTCAACCGGGCCTTCGACCAGCTGCTGATGGACGTGGCGCTGCACAGGCTGCCGGTCACCGTGACCCTCGACCGGGCCGGCGTCACCGGGCCGGACGGCGCCAGCCACAACGGCATGTGGGACGGCTCGATCCTGCAGGTCGTGCCCGGCCTGCGGGTGGCCGCGCCGCGCGACGGGAGCCGGGTCGCGGAGCTGCTCAACGAGGCGGTCGACGTCACCGACGGGCCGACCGTGGTCCGCTACCCCAAGGGCGCCGTCGGCGTCGAGGCCGACGCGGTCGGACGGCTGGGCGCGATGGACGTGCTCGCCGAGCCCGGCCCGGAGCATGGCCGCGACGTGCTGCTGCTGGGGGCCGGCCCGATGGCGGTCACCTGCGTCGAGGTCGCCCGGCGGCTGAACGACCACGGCATCGGCGTGACCGTCGTCGACCCGCGCTGGGTCAAGCCGGTGGACCCGGCCGTCATCGCCGCCGCGCAGGAGCACCGCCTGGTCGCGGTCGTCGAGGACAACGGCCGCTCCGGCGGCTTCGGCGACGCGGTCGCGCGGACGCTGCGCGACGCCGACGTGGACACCCCGGTCAAGACCTTCGGGCTCGAGCAGGAGTTCCTCGCGCACGCCAGCCGGGGCGAGATCCTCGAGGCGGCCGGGCTCACCCCGCAGCACCTGGCGCGCAAGATCACCGAGGCGGTCGCCCGCCGCACCCCGGCCGCGGCCGACCCAGCTGAATCGCCTGTGAGGGAACAGTCATCGACGCAGGAGCGGCTTCCCGAGTAACTTGGGGCTCATGCTGCGAGTTGCCGTAGTCGGGTCCGGCCCGGCCGGACTTTACACCGCCGAGGCCCTGATCAAGCAGGCGGCGCTGCTGCCGGTACCCGTCACGCTCAAGGTCGACGTGATCGACCGGCTGCCGACCCCGTACGGCCTGGTCCGCTACGGCGTCGCCCCCGACCACAAGTCGATCAAGTCGGTCGCGAACTACCTGCGCCGCGTCCTCGAGTCCCCCGACGTCCGGTTCGTCGGCGGGGTGTCGCTCGGCGTCGACGTCACCCGCGAGGAGCTGCTGGCGGCCTACGACGCGGTGGTGTACGCGACCGGCGCGATGCGCGACCGCCGCCTCGGCATCGACGGCGAGGACCTGCCGGGCAGCTACGCCGCGACCGACTTCGTCAACTGGTACTGCGGCCACCCGGACGTCGACCCCGACGCGTTCACGCTCGACGCCGAGTCGGTCGCGGTGATCGGCGTCGGCAACGTGGCCGTCGACGTGGCCAGGATCCTCGCCCGCGACCCGGCCGAGCTCGAGGCGACCGACATCCCCGAGCCGGTGATGGACGCGCTACGCGCGTCCCGGGTCCGCGAGGTGCACGTGATCGGCCGCCGCGGCCCCGCCCAGGCCAAGTTCACCACCAAGGAGCTGCGCGAGCTGGGCGAGCTGGCTGGGGTCGAGGTCTCCGTCCCGGCCGACGAGTTCGACCTCGAGGGCGGCTTCGACCGCTCCGGCGAGTCGGCCACCCTGGCCGCCGCCGACCGCCGGGTCCGCGGCAACCTGGTCGCGATGGCAGGCTGGAGCGCCCCCGCCCCCGCCGAAACCCCCACCCCCGAGCGCAAGCTCCGGCTGCGCTTCTGGCTCCGCCCGGTCGAGATCGAGAAGTCCGCCGACGGCACCGTCGGCGGCATCCGCCTGGAGCGCACCCGGCTGACCGCGAGCGGCGAGTTCGAGGGCACCGGCGAGTTCGAGACCATCGACGTGCAGATGGTGCTGCGCAGCGTCGGCTACCAGTCGGTGCCGCTGCCCGGCGTCCCGTTCGACGCACGGTCGCACACGGTGCCCAACGCGGCCGGGCGGGTGCTCTCGGAGACCGGCCAGCCGCTGCCGGGGGAGTACGTGGCGGGCTGGCTCAAGCGCGGCCCGACCGGCGTGATCGGCACCAACAAGGCCGACGCGGCCGAGACCGTCCGGGCGCTGCTGGCCGACCTGGCCGGCGGCCCCGCCCCGGGCGAGACCGCGCTGCCCCGCCCGGGCCTGCTCCGGCTGCCCGGATCCCCCGATAGCACAGGATCCGCCGATGGCGCTGGGTCGCCCGAGGTCGCTGCCGCGGCTGAGGCCGCCGCCGAGGTCGCGGCCGAGGCGTGGGCGCTGGCCGAGCTGCTGGCCGCCCGCGGCGTTGACCACGTCACCTACGAGGCCTGGCTCCGCGTCTCCGCCGCCGAAGAGGAGCTGGCCCGCTCGCTCGGCCGCGGCGACCGGGTCAAGCTCCCGCACCGCGACGCCGTCTGGTCCGCCGCCCGCGGGAGCGCCGCCCGGGGTAGCGCCGCCCGGAGGTAGTGACACCCGCGCGAAATGCTTCAGGAAATCTTCACGATGGCGGACGAGTTCCCGGCTTTAATCCTTAACTTCGCTATCTTCTGGGTACCTCTCTGGCATTCTCGCTGACGAGCGAGCGTGAGGGCGGGGATCGGTTTGCTAGAGGAGTTGAAGTCGTGGGATCCGGCCAGCGTCGGCCCGTTCAAGCTGCTCGGCGTGCTTGGCAATGGCGGCTTCGGCCGCGTCTACATCGGCCAGGGGCCGGACGGCCAGCGGGTAGCGGTGAAGGTGATCAAGCCCGACCTGGCCGAAGACCCTGAATTCCGCGCCCGATTCGGCCGCGAGGTGAGCGCGGCGCGGAAGGTGGGCGGCCAGTTCACCGCCCGGGTGGTCGACGCGGATGTGAACGGCGAGGAACTCTGGCTCGCCACCGAGTACATTTCCGGCCCGACGCTCCGGGAGGCGGTGGCAGCCCAGGGCCCGCTGGCCGAGAGCTCGGTCATGTCCCTCGCGGCCGGCCTGGCGGAAGCGCTGGGCGCGATTCACGCGGCCGGCCTGGTGCACCGCGACCTGAAGCCGGACAACGTGCTGCTCGCCTACGACGGGCCGCGGGTGATCGACTTCGGCATCGCGCGGGTGGCCGGGGCGAGCACGCTGACGGGCACCGGCGTGCTGATGGGAACCCTGGCCTACATGTCGCCAGAACAGGCCATCGGCCAGCCGGTGGGGGCGCCGAGCGACGTGTTCAGCTTGGCTTCGGTGCTGGTGTTCGCCGCCACCGGCCGGGGGCCGTACGGCGACGGCACCCAGGCCGAGCTGCTCTACCGGGTG
>DATCGA010000151.1:0-13332 GCA_036509215.1 Trebonia sp. | reverse complement strand
CGCCGCCTACCTCGGCGCGAGCGACGCGTTCGCCCGGTCGATCACCGACTTCGCCGAGCGCTACGCCGACCAGAACGAGCGGGACTACCAGGAGTTCGTGACGGCGATCAAGTCCGGCCGGCTGACGGCGGCCGAGGGCATCTGAGGCGCGACCGCGCCGCCTACTCCTTGTCGGCGCGCAGATCGTTACCGCGACGGGCGTCGACCATCAGCGCCGCGCCGCGGACGACGCAGCGCAGCGGGTCCTCGGTAACGACCGCGCTGATCTCCGCGGTCGACTCGATCCGGCTCGCGAGGCCCGGCAGCAGCGCGCCGCCGCCGGTCAGCCGGACCTTGCCCCGCATGACGTCCTCCGCCAGCCCGGCCGGGATGTCCGACAGGACCTGCTGCACGGTGCGGCCGATGGCGGACACCACCGGCTCGAGCGCGGCCGCGACGAGCTCACCGGGCACCTTCTCCAGCCGCGGCGTCCGGCGCGCGGCGTCGAGGCCCACCGCCTCGGCCCAGCCGTCCTGACCGCCGCTGAGGCCGAGCTCGACCTTGAGCTGACGGGCCGCCCGCTGGCTCAGGATCAGGCCCAGGCCGCTCCTGACGGCGTTCACGATCGCCGCGTCCATCGCGTTGCCCGCCATCCGCAGGCTCTCCGCCCGCACGACCCGCCAGCCGGCCACGGCCGCGACCTCGGTCGTCCCGCCGCCGATGTCCACGATGAACCCGCCCGCGCCGGCCGCGAGGTCGAGGCCCGCCCCGGCCGCGGCCGCGACCGGCTCGTCGATCAGCTCGACCGAGTACCGCCTGCGCGTCTCCAGCGCGGCCGCCACCGAGCGCCGTTCCACCCAGGTAGCGCCGCTTGGCACGCACACCAGCGCGTTCGCGCGCAGCGGCCCGCCCGAGGATCCGGCCTTGCGCAGGAAACCGTGGAGCATCTCCGCCGTCGCGTCGAGGTCGGCGATCACGCCGTCCCTGAGCGGGTGGATGACGTTGATGTCCTGCGGCTCCTTCTCCGCGAGGGCGTCGGCGGCGGTGCCGATGGCCATGATCGCGCCGGTCGAGGAGTCAATGGCGATGGCGGACGGCTCGTCGAGCACGATGCCGCGGCCGGCCACCCAGATGAGCGTGTTGACCGTGCCCAGGTCGATCGCCACGCTGCCCCGGATGCGCATCTTCGCCTACCTCTTGTCCAACCTGACGCCCCGTGCGCCGGTTGTGCAGGTATAAGAGTACGGGGCACAGCGTTTCCCCCGCTGGCAGTCCGCTCCCAGGGCGGTCGGCGGGACGTGCGATACGGGCACCCCGGTGCGACGGAATTAACTGTGAGTGATCCACTGTTAACACAGTGGAGTATCTGCGAAACGTGAGAACCAACGAGCCTGTTCTCACGTTTTATTCAGTAAATGCGCGGTGCGGCCATCAGGTTCGTGCACTTCACTTGCTACCGAAGCCGGGTGACACCCGTTCCGAGTTATATCGATTTGAGACGAGGTTGGTGCGGACAGACCGTTTGGTTCACTACGATCTGGAAGGGGACATTTTGATGGGAAGCGTGAGCCGAGTCGTGGGGAACCAGGCCGCGCCTGCGGAGAAGAACGGGGACATGGGGGCAACGGTCGATTTTCCGCGCACGCTCCAGCTTGAGCTTGCCTATCAGGTCGCGACCGATGGAAAGGCGACCGTCAGATTTACCGGGGAGCTTGACATCGCCACGGCCGACCAGGCCTACGCGTACCTGCGTGACGTTGTGGACAGCCAGGACGGGCCGGTGACGATGAACCTGGCCGGGCTGACCTTCTGCGACGCGGCCGGGCTGGGCGTGCTCGCCCGGGTCGCGGGGTACGCCCGCCGGTCCGGCCACTCGCTCAAGCTGACGGCGGCCCGCCCGTCGCTGCTGCGGATCATGCGCATCACCGGGATGGACGAGGCCTTCCCGGAGGTTCGCACCCCCACGCTGGCCATGATCTCCTGGCCGCGTCAGGCGCCGGCCACCTCCCTCGGCTGATCCCTCCGCGCGCGCCATGGCCCGCACAGCCGAAACACCGGGCACACCGGGCCATTGACCCATGGTGAGAGCCGGTCCAGAGCGTTAAGTTTGGATTACGCCCGTGGTGAATCACTCGAGGCGCTAACGCGAACAGTATCGGCGCCGCAAGGCGCGCCAACGCAGGGACGCGGAGGAGATAGACATGGCTGACGATCTCAACGACGTGACCGACGACGACGACGAGGTATCTGAATCCTCCGAGGCGCTCATCGCGGTGCACTGGCGGGACGAAGGCTACTACCCGCCCTCAGCCTCGTTCGTCGCCCAGGCCAACGCGTCCGACCCGGCGATCCGGGAGCAGTTCACTGAGGACAAGTTCCCCGACAGCTTCACTGCCTACGCGGACCTGCTGACCTGGTTCAAGCCCTGGGACACGGTGCTCGACACGTCCGACGCGCCGTTTTGGAAGTGGTTTGTCGGCGGGGAGCTGAACGCCTCCTACAACTGCGTCGACCGGCACCTGGCCGACAAGGCCAACAAGGCCGCCTTGATCTGGGTGCCCGAGCCGGAGAGCGAGGCGCACCAGGCCATCACCTACCGCGAGCTCTACGTCCGGGTCAACGAGTTCGCGGCCGTGCTGAAGTCGCTCGGGCTCAAGGCGGGCGACCGCATCACCTTCCACATGCCGATGGTCCCCGAGCTTCCGGTCGCAATGCTGGCCGCCGCCCGCCTCGGCATCATCCACTCGCAGGTGTTCGCCGGCTTCTCCGGCACCGCCGCCGGGCACCGGATCGCCGACTCCGGCTCGACCGTGCTGGTAACGATCGACGGCTACTACCGCAGCGGCGAACTGCTCGACCACAAGGTCAAGGCGGACGAGGCGGTCGAGGCCGCCGCCAAGGAAGGCCAGCCGGTCGACAAGGTGCTGGTCTTCCGTCGTTACCCGGGCCGGTACTCGGCCGAGACGCCGATGGTCGAGGGCCGCGACGTCTTCGTCGACGATCTCCTGGCCGAGCACAAGGGCGAGCTGGTGGAGCCGACCCCCCTGCAGGCGACCGACCCGCTGTTCCTGATGTACACCAGCGGCACCACCGGCCGCCCGAAGGGCTGCCAGCACTCCATCGGCGGCTACCTGGCGTACGTGGCCGGCACGTCCAAGTACTACCAGGACATCCACCCGGACGACACGTACTGGTGCATGGCCGACATCGGCTGGATCACCGGCCACTCCTACATCGTGTACGGCCCGCTCGCGCTCGGCACCACCAGCGTCATGTACGAGGGCACCCCGAACTACCCGGACGCCGGACGCCCGTGGCGGATCGCGCGGCAGCTCAACGTGAACATCTTCCACACCTCGCCCACGGCGATCCGGATGCTGCGCAAGGTCGGACCGGACGAGCCCGCCAAGTACGGCTACCACTTCAAGCACATGACCACGGTCGGCGAGCCGATCGAGCCCGAGGTGTGGCGCTGGTACTACGAGAGCGTCGGCAAGGGCGAGGCGGTCATCGTCGACACCTGGTGGCAGACGGAGACCGGCGGCTTCCTCGGCTCCACGCTGCCCGGCATCGACCCGGCCAAGCCGGGTTCCTGCGGCCCGGCCGCGCTCGGCATTCTCGCGGTCATCCTCGACGAGGACGGCAACGAGGTGCCGGCCGGCAGCGGCAAGGCGGGCAACATCGTCATCCGCAACCCGTGGCCGGGCGTGTTCCAGACGATCTGGGGCCAGCGCGAGCGGTTCGTCTCGACCTACTACGCCAAGTACAACAAGGACCCGAAGTCCACCGACTGGCACGACTGGCCCTACTTCGCGGGCGACGGCGCGACCGAGGCGGCCGACGGCTACTTCCGGATCCTCGGCCGCGTCGACGACGTGATCAACGTGGCGGGCCACCGGCTCGGCACCAAGGAACTCGAGTCGGTCGCGCTCACGGTCAACGAGGTCGCCGAGGCGGCGGCGGTCCCGGTGGTCGACGACGTCCGCGGCCGGGTGGTCGAGATGTACGTCTCGCTCAAGCCCGGCTTCGCCGCCTCGCCCGAGATCGAGGCCAAGGTCAGGGATGCGATCGTGAAGGACATCGGCAAGATCGCCCGGCCGAGGAACATCTGGATCGTGCCCGACATGCCGAAGACCAGGTCGGGCAAGATCATGCGCCGCGTGATCGCCGCGACCTCGAACTTCACCGACACCGGGGACATCACCACGCTCGCCAACCCGGAGATCGTGGAGAAGATCCGCCAGCAGGTGCAGTCGGCCAAGCACGCCAAGGGCGAGGTTCCGCGCGAGCTCAGCGAGGCCGAGCTCACCGAGATCAAGTCCTTCGGCGCCGAGTAAGCAGCAGTTCGAGAGCGCAGCAGTTCAAGAGCAAGGCAGCCCGTAGCCGGGGAGCACCGCATCGCGCGGCGCTCCCCGGCTTCGTCGTCGCCGGCGGCCCGGCATACGGTTGAGTTGGCTTATCGGCGACGCGCCGCGAAGGGCGGGGATGCGCATGGGCGAGCCGTTCATGAAGCCCGCCGGGGTGTACGCGCTGCTGGCCGACGGGCGGACGGTCGAGATCAGGCCGGCCGGGGCGGCCGACTTCGACGCCGTCCAGGCGATGCACCAGGAGATGTCGCCCGGCAACGCCTACCTGCGCTTCTTCAGCCTGAGCAGGACCGCGGCCGAGCTCGAGGCGCGCCGCGTGACCAGGGAGCCAAGCCTCGACCACGCCGCCTTGCTCGCCGTCTACGGCGGCCAGGTCGTCGGCCTGGCCAGCTACGAGGTCGAGCGCGGCAGCGGCGGCAAGAAGGCCGAGGTCGCGTTCGCGGTCGCCGACACCATGCACCAGCGGGGGATCGCCACGCTGCTGCTCGAGCACCTGGTCTCGCTCGCCCGCGCCCGCCAGGTCGACGCGTTCGTGGCCGAGACGCTGCCGGAGAACACCGGCATGCTCCGCGTGTTCTCCGACGCCGGCCTGCCCGTCAGCACCAGGCGGGCCGACGGCGTGGTCACGATCACGATCCCGCTGCCGCCGGACGACGCGGGCCTGGAGCTCGACGCGTACCTGGACACGGTCGCGGCCCGCGAGCGGTCGGCCAACGTGGCCAGCCTCCGGCCGGTCTTCCAGCCCGCGTCGGTGGCGGTGATCGGCGCCAGCAGGCGGCCGGGCACGGTCGGCCGGTCGGTGCTGGAGAACATCAAGTCGGGCGGGTACGCGGGCCAGCTCTACGCGGTCAACCCGAACACCCGCGAGATCGCCGGGGTGCCGTGCTTCCCCGACGTGCAGAGCCTTCCCGAAGCGCCCGACCTGGCGCTCCTGGCGGTGCCTCCGGCCGAGGTGATCGACGCGGCCGAAGCCTGCGGCCGCCGCGGCGCGCGCGGGCTGGTGGTGTTCGCGGCCGCCATCGACACCGCCGCCGGCGCCAGCCTGCTCGCCGTCTGCCGCCGCTACGGGATGCGGCTGATCGGCCCGAACTGCTTCGGGATCGCGGTGCCGTCGATCGGCCTCGACGCCACGTTCGCGGCCGCCAACCCGACCGCGGGCACGGCCGGCCTGGTCATGCAGTCTGGCGGCCTCGGCTTCGCGCTGGTGGACCACCTCACCCGGCTCGGGATCGGGATCTCCTCGTTCGCGTCGGTCGGCAACAAGCTCGACGTGTCGAGCAACGACATGCTGATGTGGTGGGAGCGGGACGGGCAGACGCGGGTGGCGGTGCTCTACATCGAGTCGTTCGGCAACCCGCGCAAGTTCGCGCGGACCGCGCGCCGGGTCGGCGCGCGGATGCCGGTGATCACCGTGCACGCCGGCCGCAGCGAGGCGGGCCAGCGCGCGGCCGCGACCCACACCTCGTCCGCCGCCACCCCGCTGGTGACCAGGGAGGCGCTGTTCGAGCAGGCCGGGATCATCGCCACCCCCAGCTTCGGCGAGCTGATGGGCGCGACCGCCCTGCTCGCCACCCAGCCGCCGCCGGCCGGGCGCACGGTCGCGATCGTGTCCAACGTCGGCGGCGCGGGTGTGCTCGCGGCCGACGCCTGCACCGATCTCGGGCTCACGGTGCACCACCCGCACGGCGCGACCAGGCAGCTGCTGAGCGACCTGATCCCCGACGGCGGCTCGGTCAGCGGGCCGGTGGACACGGTCGCCACAGTCTCCGCCGACGACTTCCGCCAGGCGCTCGAGGTGCTCGCGGCCGACGAGGAGGTGCACGCGATCATCGCGCTGGCGCTGCGGACCGGCGCGACCGGCGACCTGCTCTCGGCGATCGAGGACGCCGAGGTCGGGGTGCCGCTCGCGGCGGTGGTGCTGAACCAGCCGGAGGCCGTCCGCACGCTCGACACCCGGCGGGGCAAGGTCCCCGCCTACGCCTACCCGGAGGCGGCGGCCAGGGCGCTCGCCCGCGCCGCGCGGTACGCGGAGTGGCGCGCCGCGCCGCACCAGGCGCTGACCGCGTTCACCGACGTGGACGCCGAGCGGGGCCGCGGGCTCGTGCACGGCTTCCTCGCCGCCCAGCCCGAGGGCGGCTGGCTGCCGCAGGCCGAGGCCGCCGCGCTGCTCGGGTACTACGGGATGTCGGTGGCGCCCGCCGCGCAGGCGGGGGCCGGCGACGACGCTGTCGGCATCGGGGTCACCGACGACCAGATGTTCGGACCGCTGGTGGTGCTCGGGCCGGCCGGGCCTGCGACCGACCCGACGACCGGCCGGGCCGCCCGACTGGCGCCGCTGACCAGCGCCGACGCCGACACGCTGATCAACTCGCTCCGCTCCGCTCTGCCCCCGCGTGGCCTGCGGAGCGCCGCCGCCGACGGCGGGGCGGCCCTGCGCGACACGCTGCTGCGGGTGTCCAGGCTGACCGACGACCTGCCGGAAATCGCCGAGCTCGACCTCAATCCCGTCATCGTCGGCCGGGGAGGCGCTCTGGTCGTCGACGCCCGCGTCCGCGTCGCGCCGCCGCTTCCGCAGGATCCGTTTCTCCGCAAGCTGCGGTGACGACAGGCGTATGGCGTTTCCGCTGCCAGGACCAGGACGACAGAAGCGCCATACGGCAGGTCGACCTAGGCGCGCATGTCGGCCGGGATCGCGAAGGCGAGCAGGGCCGCCTCACCCGGGGCGGTGTCGGCCCATGGACCGGGCACGGCCAGAACCGCGACTGTCGCGGTAGGAAAGGCGGCCGGCGGGTCGGACGACGGGGCCGCCAGGCCCACGGCGAGCTCCGCCATGCCCGGGTTGTGGCCGACCAGCAGCGCCGTCCGCCACTCGGGCGGGAACTCGCGGACCAGCATCAGCAGGCCGAGCACCGTCGCCTCGTACACCCGGGGCTCGTAGCGGACCGCCGGGTCGGCGCCGGGCGCCGCCGCCCGCAGCCCGGCCGCGGCGAGCTCCCAGGTCTCGCGCGCCCGCCGCGCGGTCGAGCAGATCACCGCGTCCGGCGCGTAGCCGGACTCGCCGAGCCAGCGGCCGACCGCGGGGGCGTCCCGGCGGCCGCGCTTGGCCAGCGGGCGGTCGTGGTCGGCGACATCGGGCCAGTCCGACTTGGCGTGCCGGAGCAGGATGAGCCGCCGGCCGCCGCTGATCGGGTCGTCGATCGCCGGCCCGTCGCTCACGGGACCACCGTCACCGGCCACTTGCCCGCCCGGACGAGGCGCACCGCCAGCGACCCGAGCAGCCGGTGGCCGGCCTTGAGCGACGCGCCGACGACGATGGCGTCGGCCCGGGTCTCCTGCGCGATGCGGGAGATCTCATGGAACGGGTCCCCCTGGACTGTGATGAAGGTCATAGGGATGCCCAGTTCAAGGGCGGCTGAGTCCATCCGGGCGGACAGCTCCCCCGCGATCTCCCCGTGCGCCTCGGCCTCGGCCGCGAGCACGCTGGCCCCGACCGAGCTGGTGATGACGTACGACCCGGGGCTCTGGACGTACACCGTCACCACCCGCGCGCCCTGCCTGCGGGCCAGACCGGCCGCGTAGGCGGCCGCCCGCGAGGCCGTGACCGACTCATCGATACCCACCAGAATCACGGAAGGACCGTCAGTGCCTAGCTCGAACTCCCCGGGGGCCACGGTCAGCAGTCTACGTTTCCGGTCGGCCGATTCCCATCTGCGGCTGCCCGTTCGGCCTGGCGAGCGCGTCCAGGACCCGGCCGCCCGGGCCGACCCGGCCGTCGTTTGTAGACGCGACAGTAACCGGAAGCGATTAGGCTGGTAAGGATGCAACGAGTGGCGCTGCGGGACGTGGATCTCGCGTCCTTCAAGACGTCGGTGGGAGCCGATGGCTTCGCCGACGGCACTGCGGCCGTCCAGCGCGGCGCGATCGTGCAGATGGCCTGGGAGGCCTCGCAGCAGCTGCTCACCGGGACCGTCAAGGACGGCGGCGGGGAGATACGGACGGTGTCGGCCTCGTTCCGCGCCTCCAACGGGTTCCCGCTGCGGTTCCGCCGGGGGTACTGCAGCTGCGCCGTGGGCACCGACTGCGTGCACGTGGCCGCCCTGGTGCTTGCCGCCACCGACGAGACCCTGATGCCCGCGCACGCGCAGGCGGGCGGCACCGCCCGCCGGTCGACACTGCCGTGGGAGCAGTCGCTTGACTCGCTGCTCGGCGCCCCGCAGGGGGACTCCGCCGCCCCGGCCGACGAGGCGCCCGCGATCGCGCCGCTCGCGGTCGAGCTGTCGCTGGTGCAGAACTCGCCCGAGAACGCCCGCTACCCGAGCTACTCGACCCACGTCAGGCAGCAGCAGCTGGCCGACGACGCCACCCGCAAGCTCAAGCTCCAGGCCCGGCTGGTGCAGCCGGGACGGGTCGGCGGCTGGGTGGCCGGCAACCTGTCCTGGTCCCGGCTCGACTACATGCTGCTGCGCGACGAGTTCCCGCCCGCGCAGGTCCGGCTGCTGCACGAGCTGTTCGCGCTCTACCGCGCGAGCACCACCCAGCAGGGCTACTACACGAGCTACTCCTACGGCGGGTACGGCGGCGACCAGAAGTACCTGGACCTCTCCAGCTGCGAGTCCCACCAGCTCTGGCCGGTGCTCGACCAGGCGCAAGAGCTCGGGCTGCCGTTCGTCTACCGCGGCAAGCAGGGCACCGTGCCGCCGCCGGGCACGGCCGAGCTCACGCTGGACGTGACCAGCGACGAGACCACGCTGCTGATCGCCCCGGTGATCAAGACCTCCGACGGCGCCGACGCGGTGCCGCTGCGCTTCATCGGCAACGAGGGCCACGGCGTCATCTACACCGACCGCGGGCAGGCTAATCACGGCGAGCTGGCCCGGTTCCGGCTGGCCCGGCTCGCGCACCCGGTGCCCGCCCAGCTGCAGCACCTGGCGCTGGTCGACGAGCGGCTGGTGGTGCCCGAGTCCGGACAGGCCGCGTTCCTGTCCAAGTACTACCCGAGGCTGCGCCGGATGGCCGCGGTGACCTCCTCCGACGGCTCGTTCACGGCACCCGAGATCTCCGACCCGGCGCTGGTGGTCCGGGCCGCCTACGTCCGCGGTCACCGGCTGGAGGTCAGCTGGGAATGGGCGTACCAGGTCGGCGGCACCGAGCTGCGGGCGGGGCTGGGCTCCGCGCCGGACCCGTTCCGCGACCCGCAGGGCGAGGCGCGGATTTTCGCCGGCCTCGGTCTGCCGGCCGGCCTGCCCGGGGTGCCCAGGGGACAAGACCAGGCTCGGATCGAACGGTCCCGGCCCTCCGCGTTCACCCTCAGTGGCCTCGACACGATGACCTTCACCACCGAGGTGCTGCCGCTGCTGTCCGGCCGCGACGATGTGCGCCTCGAGGTGACCGGGCAGGTGCCGGAGTACCACGAGGCCGGGGACTCGCTGGAGATCGAGGTGTCGGCGGGCGAGCGCGACGGCGACGCGGACTGGTTCGATCTCGGCATCGACATCACCGTCGAGGGCAGCAAGGTCCCGTTCACCGAGCTGTTCGTCGCGCTGGCGAGCGGCCAGACGCACCTGCTGCTGCCCAACGGCGCGTACTTCTCCCTCGACAAGCCCGAGCTCGCGGCCCTCGCCCGGCTCATCGACGAGGCCAGGACGCTGCAGGACCAGCCCGACGGCGAGCTGCGGATCAGCCGGTTCCAGGCCGGCCTGTGGGAGGAGCTGGCGGCCCTGGGCGAGGTCAGCCACCAGGCGGCGGCGTGGCAGCGGCAGGTTCGCGGGCTGCTGGACGCCGGGGAGATCGAACCTGCGCCGATCCCGCCGTCGGTCCGCGCGCAGCTGCGCCCGTACCAGCTTTCCGGCTTCCAGTGGCTCGCCTTCCTGTGGACGAACGGCCTCGGCGGCGTCCTCGCCGACGACATGGGACTAGGCAAGACGCTGCAGACGCTGGCGCTGATCCAGCACGCGAAAGACGCCCGGGCAGCAGAGTCGCCCCGGTCCGTTCGATCCCGGCCTTTTCTCATCGTGGCGCCGACCTCGGTGCTGGCGAACTGGGCAGCCGAGGCGGAGCGGTTCGCCCCTGACCTGAAGGTGGTCACGATCTCCGACACGCTCGGCCGCCGCGGCGTTTCGCTGTCCGGCGTCATCGACGGCGCCGACGCCGTGGTCACCTCGTACACGCTGCTGCGGCTCGACTTCGAGGCCTACGGGGCGGCGGAGTGGGCCGGGCTGTTCCTCGACGAGGCCCAGTACGTCAAGAACCACCAGTCCAAGGCGTACCAGTGCGCGCGACGGGTGGCCACCCCGTTCAAGGTCGCGATCACCGGCACGCCGATGGAGAACAACCTGATGGAGCTCTGGTCGCTGCTGTCGATTACCGCGCCGGGGCTGTTCCCGAACCCGGAGCGCTTCAAGGACTACTACGCGCGCCCGATCGAGAAGGGCGGCAACGCCGAGCTGCTCGCCCAGCTCCGCCGGCGGATCAGGCCGCTGATCATGCGCAGGACCAAGGAGCAGGTCGCGGCCGATCTGCCCGAGAAGCAGGAGCAGGTGCTCGAGGTCGAGCTGCACCCGAGGCACCGCAAGGTGTACCAGACTCACCTGCAGCGGGAGCGGCAGAAGGTGCTCGGCCTGCTCGACGACGTCAACCACAACCGGTTCACGATCCTGCGCTCGCTCACCCTGCTGCGGCAGCTCTCGCTGCACGCCGCGCTGGTGGACGAGGAGCACTCGGACGTGCCGTCGGCCAAGATCGACTCGCTCATCGAGCAGATCGAGGACGTGGTCGGCGGCGGCCACCGGGCCCTGGTGTTCAGCCAGTTCACCCGGTTCCTGCGGATGGCGCGGACCCGGCTCGAGGCGGCCGGGGTGGAGTGCTGCTACCTGGACGGGACGACCACCAACCGCCCGGCCGTGATCTCGTCGTTCAAGGAGGGCAGCGCACCGGTCTTCCTGATCAGCCTCAAGGCGGGCGGGTTCGGCCTCAACCTGACCGAGGCCGACTACTGCTTCCTGCTCGACCCGTGGTGGAACCCGGCGACCGAGGCGCAGGCGGTCGACCGGACCCACCGCATCGGCCAGACCAGGAACGTGATGGTCTACCGGCTGATCGCGTCCGGCACCATCGAGGAGAAGGTGATGGCGCTCAAGGCCCGCAAGCAGGAGCTCTTCTCCAGCGTTATCGACAGCGACGGCGCGTTCTCCTCGGCCCTGTCGGCCGACGACATCCGGGCCCTGTTCGCCTGAGCGTCAACCTCGGGTTGACTTTCACGGCAGCGTCAACCTAGAGTTGACCCATGACCGAATTCCCTGTCCCGCTGGACAACCTCATCGCGTACGTGAAGACCTTGCGCCCCGACGGCGGGCCGCTCGAGAACGTGTCGGACGCGTTCTCCGTCTCCGACCAGCTCAACGAGCAGTCGGACGCGCTGCTCGGGTACTTCGTCGACCAGGCCCGCCGGTCCGGCCTGCCCTGGAGCCAGATCGGCGCCGCCATGGGCGTCTCCAAGCAGGCCGCGCAGAAGCGCTTCGTGCCCGGCCAGGTCAGCGAGCACCTCCTCGCGGCCGGCTTCAAGACGTTCTCCCGCTTCACCGATCGCGCCGTCCGCGTCCTGTTCGCCGCCGACCGCCTCGCCGCCGACCGCCTCGCCGCCGACGGCGCGGCCGCCGGGCAGGCGGAGAGCGCGGAGCACGCCCCGATCGGCGCGCCCGAGCTGGCCGCCGCGTTCCTCTCCGAGCCGGAAGGGCTGGCCGCGAAGGCCATCCGCCAGGCGGGCCTGACCCCCGAGCAGGTCTACGCGGCGGTCGGCACCGGGCCCGCCCCGCAGCTGCCGAACCACGATCGCGCGGCGGTGAGCGAGCTGGCCTTCGACGATTCCGCCAAGGCCACGTTTAGGGAGGCGCTCAAGTGGGCGCTGCGGATGGGCCACAACTACATCGGCACCGAGCACCTGCTGCTCGGCGTGGTGTTCAGCGGCGGCCCGGTCGCCGAGGGTTTCACCGCCCTCGGCCTGACCCCGCAGGGCGCTGAGGAGCTGATCACCGCCGAGCTCGCCGACTACGTTGCGAGGCTGCAGGGTCAGCTGAGCTCGATGGGACGCAACCGGCCAGCGCCCGAGCCCGGCGAGTGACGCTCCTCCCGAGCCCGGCTTGTTTGCTTCGCCCAGCACGGGTAGCAGAACTGAGCACTAGCCGCTCAACGGGAGGGATCCCACCATGTACATCGGCATCGGAACCGTGGTCGTCATCGTCATCGTCGTGCTCATCGTTCTGGCCCTGCGCCGATAACGGACCAGCGGTAATGGTCCGGCGCCGACGGGCGGGCGATCCCAGAGCACGGGGCGCCCGCCCGTCGTCATGGGCCGGGCCGGTAGTTACATTGTGACTACATTAGATTGACGGCGTGAGCATACTTGGCACCCGGGTCCTGAGGACCGAAGACCCAGGCTTCCTGTCACGGGGAGCCATCTACACCGAAGACGTCCAGGACGAGCGGCTGGCCGGCGCCTGCTACGTGCACTTCGTCCGGTCGACCGTCGCGCACGCGAAGATCAGCGGGATCGACACCAGCGCGGCCAAAGAGGCCGAGGGGGTCATCGCCGTCTACACCGGCGCGGAGCTGGCGGCCGCCGGGCTTGCCCCGGCCAAGCCGCCGACGCCGAACATGAACCAGGCGATGCTCGCGCCGCTCCTCGCCAGCGACGTCGTGCGGTTCGTCGGCGAGCCGGTCGCGGTCGTCGTCACCGAGGAGATGTACCAGGGCGAGGACGCGATCGAGCTCGTCGACGTCGATTACGACCCGCTGCCGGCCGTCGTCGATATGAACGACGCGCTGGCCGGCCAGAAGGGGCTGCTTTTCCCCGACGCCGGCACCAACGTGGTCTGCACGTTCGGCGATCCGTCGGGGAGTGACCCCGAGCTGTTCGCCGGGTGCGAGGTCGTGGTCAGCGAGGTCATCCAGAACCGGCGGGTCGCGGCGGCCCCGATGGAGTCCCGCTCCG
>DATCGA010000150.1:0-2494 GCA_036509215.1 Trebonia sp. | reverse complement strand
AGGCCGACGGCGATCACGCCGCCCGCCGCGAGCAGTGCGGCGGGTAGTGCTAGGAACCGCGTGAGGCCGAACATGGCACACAGAGTAATACGTTGATTACGTTAAGTCACTAAGAGCTCGATGCAGAACCGGGAGGAAGACCGATTTAGAAGTGAGGTACGGATCCATCCCCTCGGGCCCGTAAGCGCTCCCGCTGCCGCTAGAGCCTCGGCCGCCCCAGGGCGAGCCGAGGTCCGGCTCGTACAGGTTGATGCCGAACGTGCCGACCCGGGCCTGCCTGGCGATGTCGAGCCCGCGCTGCTCGTCGCCGGTCCACACGGTGGCGGCGAGACCGAACCCGGCGTTGGCGAACCTGACCGCCTCGGCCTGGTCCTTGTACTTGATCATGGTGGCGACCGGGCCGCAGATCTCCTCCTTGGCGATCGCCATCTGCGGCGTCACGTCGGTCAGCACGGTCGGCTCGTAGAAGTAGCCGCGGACCGGCGAGGCGGGCCGGCGCGCGCCCGCCGCCACCCGCGCGCCCTCGCCGACGCTGGAACGGACGCGCAGCTCGACGTCCACGCGGCGCCGTGACGAGGCCAGCGGGCCCATCGTCGTGCTCTCGCTCAGCGGGTCGCCGACGTGCAGCTCGGCCGCCTGCTCGGCCAGCGCGTCGACGAGGTCGTCGTAGCGCTGCTCGGGGACCAGCACCCGGGACATGGCGAAGCAGGTCTGGCCGGAGTTGCCGAAGATGAGTCGGCCGAGCGCGGCCCCGGTCTGGGCGAGGTCGGCGTCGTCGAGCACGATCGCGGTCGACTGGCCGCCGAGCTCGATGAAGGCGGGCTTGAGCTCCGCCCCGCAGATGGAGGCGATCCAGCGGCCCTGCTTGGTCGGCCCGGAGAAGGACACGGTGTCCACCCCCGGGTGCCGGGCGAGCGCCCCGGCCGTCTGGTGGGTGCCGGTGACGAGGTTGAACACGCCGGGCGGGAAGTCGGCCGCCTCGAACGCCTCGGCCAGGATGAAGGCCGACAGCGAGGTGGCGGCGGCGGGCTTGAGCACGATCGTGCAGCCGGCCGCGAGCGCCGGGGCGAGCTGGCTGAACGCCAGCATGATGGGGTAGTTCCAGCTGGTGATCACCGCGGCCACGCCGGCCGGCTCGCGCCTGATCACGGTCCGCCCGGAGAAGGAGACCGCCGTCCTGGTCTCCTCGGTGTCCATCGCCCGGGCGAGGTTCGCGTAGTAGCGCAAGATCGCGCAGGGGGCGGTCGCGTTGTGCCGCCGGGAGACGCCGATCGGCATCCCCATCTCGGCCGTCACCAGCCGGGCGGCCTCCTCGGCGCGCGCCTCGAGGGCGGCCGCGAGGCGGTCGAGGGCGGCCGCCCGCACCGACGGCGCGCAGCTGGCCCAGGTGCCGTCGTCGAACGCCCGGCGGGCGGACCTGACGGCCTTGTCGACATCGGCGCCGACCGCGGCCGGAACCGCGCCGACGACTTCCTCGGTGGCCGGATTGATGATCGTGAGCACGTCGGGGGAGTCGGAACAGACCAGGCGACCCCCTGCGTAGATGTCGCGGTACTCAAGCAACGCGGGCCCCTTCACACAAGGTTGGAGTGCCTGCATTATTTGCGCGTTTGATAAGAGGTTGTCAAGTACTCGTAACATAACGGCCTGCCTGGGCGGTTTCGAAAAGCACGGCCGGCGTCGTTGTCAGGACCTCATCCGGGCCGCTCGCGGGCTGTGCACGGGCACAGCGGCGGCGAAGCCCGGTCGCCCAGATCGTTGTGGGGTGTTTCCACGGGCCGGAAACCATGGTAAAGATCCTTTTGTGGACTTCCACAAACGAACTGACAGATGAAGGTCGTATAGTTCAGTGATCATGCCGGATACGACGTCGGCTGCTAGCCGGCTCAATGTTGCGCCGACGCCCAGGGAGAGCCAGCGGGACGTCGACCGAGAGAACTCTGTGCTGCGGGAACTGGTGACCGTCTACCGGCACCTCTCCGGCCTCGCCATGCAGGACGCCGACCTGGCCGGGGTGGTCCAGCTCATCTCCGAGCGGGCGAGCGCCACCGTGGCGGTGGTCAGCCAGCTGATGGACGTGCAGACCGCGGCCTCGCCCGGCCTGCCTCCGGAGAAGGCGGCCGCGCTGGTCAGGGAGCACGTCGTGCACCCGCGGCTCGGGCAGGTGCTGCGCGCCTCGCGGCTCTCCCAGCGTGCGCTGCGGCTGCCGAACGTCGGCGGGGTCCCGGCCATCATCGTCGCCCCGATCCTGGTCGGCGACGAGGTGCCGTCCTACCTGATCACGCTCGACCCGGCCGAGGAGTCGTTCGGCGAGGACATGTCGCTGCTGGTGACCGAGCACGCCGCGACGATCTGCGGCGTCATCCTCGGCCGCGAGCGGGTGGTCGCGGCGGCCGCCCGGCGGGTCCGCGACGACCTGGTCGAGGGGCTGCTGCTCGGCCGGGGCAGGGACGCCGCCGACGCCGCTCGGTGGGCCGCGCACCTCGGCTACGAC
>DATCGA010000149.1:0-2157 GCA_036509215.1 Trebonia sp. | reverse complement strand
CAGCGCCTCCGGCCGTGCGCAGCACCCAGGTGCCGACCTCGGTCTCGTTGGCGCGCAGGTCGAGGATCAGGTCGTCGAGCTCGCGGGCGACGGCCAGCGGCCAGAACGCGGTCCCGGCTGCGCGTGCCTCCGCCATCGACGTGGGCGCGTCGCTTTCCGGGCCGACGATCGTGATCTCGGCGACCGCGCGGCCTCGGTCGAGCGCCGCCGAGACGTGCTCGTACGTGATCGCTTCATCGGTGCGGGACTTGCCCAGCGGGCTGAGCTCGATCGCCGCGCCGCCAGGGAGGCGATTGCTGGCTGACGCCAGGGCCAGGGACCGTTCGGACACGACTTCTTTCCAGCGCACCCGCGGCACGGCCTCATCCACGAGCTTCCACGCAACCGCCTTTTTGCCCCCGAGACCCTCCGCCTTGGTCGAGAAGTAGTCGGCCAGGTCGCGGCGGACGTGCCGCTTGTCCACCACCCGGGTCAGGCCGCCGGTGCCCGGCAGCACCCCCAGCAACGGAAGCTCGGGCAGCGAGACGGCCGACGAGCGGTCGTCGACGAGCAGGATCTGGTCGCACGCGAGCGCGAGCTCGTAGCCGCCGCCGGACGCGGTGCCGTTCAGCGCGGCCAGCCACGTCTGGCCGGAGTTCTCGGTCGCGTCCTCGATGCCGTTGCGGGTCTCGTTGGTGAACTTGCAGAAGTTCACCTTCCACGGGTGCGAGGAGGCGGCCAGCATCCGGATGTTCGCCCCGGCGCAGAAGATCTTCTCCTTGCCGCTGGTCAGCACCACGGTCTTGACCTCGGGGTGCTCGAACCGCAGGCGCTGGACCGCGTCGTAGAGTTCGATGTCCACGCCCAGGTCGTAGGAGTTCAGCTTGAGCTCGTACCCGGGCACCAGCCCGCCCTGCTCGTCGACGTCCATGGTCACGGTGGCGACCGGGCCGTCGACGGCGAGCCTCCAGTGCCGGTAGTTCGCCGGAGAAGTCCTGAATTCGACGTGCGACATGCTCCCATGTTCTACGAATACCTGTATCTACGTCAAGAGTTCGTAGAGCATTGATGCGGCGGAAGCCGTGCTTCGCGCGCCGAATCGGGCGGCAGGCGAACTCAGGCGAGACTGTTGAGGCGACGCCACTCGCGCTGCGCATCCGGCAGCCAGCGCTGGTGCCGGTCGGCGAACAGCTCGGCCGCGCGGATCCCGGTCCAGCGCGGCGGCAGCAGCTCGCGGGGCAGCGACGGGTCGAGGGCCGGGAACCTTCGCCACGCGTGCACCAGCTCGAGCTGGCGCAGCAGCACGTCGCCCGGAACCTCGGGGGCGCGGAACTCGGCCACGAACTGCTCGTACCCGGCCTCGATCTCCGGCAGGTCCCAGGCCGCCGCGACCATCGCCTTGGTGTCGGACAGGCCGGTGCGGCGGGCCACGAACACGTGCGCGTCGCCGGCCGCCCCGGCCTCGGTCAGCACCCGGACCGCCTCGCTCTCGCGGTTGGCGTGCGGGCTGATCCACAGGCCGGGGCCGAGCGAGCCGAACCCGGCCCAGGCGAGCCTGGTCCTGACCACGTGCCGGGCGCGCCGGTCGGACTCGGGGATCCGCACCTGCGCGAGCACCCACTGGCCGTCCCAGGCCGTCGCCGGGCCGAATGAGTAGATCCGCTTGGCCCCGTCATCCAGCAGCCTCGTCGCCGCCGGGGTGAGCAGCCAGCGGGTCCGCCGGCCGACCTTCTCCGGCTGCAGCCAGCCGGCGTTGGACGTGCGCATCAGCGCCTGCCTGGTCGCCTTCTCGGCGACCCCGAGACGCTCGAACGCCGCCAGCACGGCGCTGGTCCAGGCCGCCCCCTCGCTCGGCAGCACGAACTCCCCGAGCAGGGTGAACAGCATCCCGCGGGCCGACCCCGCACCCACCTCGTGGCGGCGCGACAGCACCGGCGCGGCGGATTCCACTTAACTGCTCCGGTTCCGCATGATCCAGGTAGCCTACCGCCCGACCGCCCCCGACCCCGGTAACCGAGGTTTGGGCCCGCCGCGCCATTGCGGCGGTGTGCCGGCGCGGCGGCGGTGTGCCATATGCGCGTTCGGGCTCACTTTTGCCGGCCCAAATGCGCATTCGGCTCGTTGAGGTGGGGTGGGTTGGGCCCGCGGGGAAGGGGATTGGCTCAATGGGGCGGGGGG
>DATCGA010000148.1:0-3980 GCA_036509215.1 Trebonia sp. | reverse complement strand
CCTTCCGCCCGGCCGGCCAGGCGGACGCGGCCGAGGTCGCCAACCAGCTCGCCGCCCGCCTGCAGCCCCGCCTGCGCCGCCTCCGCCTCCGCGTCGCGGAGTAAGAAAAAGCAAAATCCCATCATCTCGAACGGCCGCGTGCTCCGCCTCCACCGCCCGCCGCGTCAGTTCCCGCCGAAGACCCGTCCCAACAGTCTCCCGACCCGGATAACAGCAAGAAAATCCGCGACCCGGGGGCATCGCCGTCAAAACTCGCCTGCTACGCCTCGACGCCAGCAGAGGCTGTCGCTGCCGTAGCCGACCGATGGCGCATCGTCAGCCAGCGTCCGCTCCCGGGCGGGGCCCCGGCTGACGGTAGGGTGAACATCATGTTTCGGTGGCTGACGGCGGGCGAATCGCATGGCCGGGCGCTCGCGGCGATCTGTGACGGCGTGCCGGCCGGGGTGCGGGTGACCAGCGAGGACGTTGCGCAGGCGCTCGCCCGGCGGCGGGCCGGCTACGGGCGCGGCGCGCGGATGAAGTTCGAGCAGGACGAGGTGGAGCTGACCGGCGGCGTCCGGCACGGCCTCACCCTCGGCGGGCCGGTCGCGATCCGGGTCGGCAACACCGAGTGGCCCAAGTGGGAGACGGTCATGTCGCCCGACCCGGTGAGCAGGGAAGACCTGGACAGCCAGGCCCGCAACGCCCCGCTGACCAGGCCCAGGCCCGGCCACGCGGACCTAGTGGGCATGCAGAAGTTCGGGCACACCGACGCCCGGCCGATTCTCGAGCGGGCCAGCGCGCGCGAGACCGCGGCCAGGGTCGCGCTCGGCGAGGTCGCCAAGCGGGTGCTCGACCAGGCCCTGGGGGTCAAGATCCTCTCCCACGTGGTCTCGCTCGGCGCGGTCACGGTGCCCGACGACGCGGCCGCGCCGGAACCAGCCGACCTGGCCAGAATCGACCAGGACCCGGTGCGCTGCGCCGACGCGACCACCAGCGAGAAGATGATCGCCGAGGTCGACGCGGCCCGCAGGGACGGCGACACGCTCGGCGGCGTGGTCGAGGTCGTCGTGCACGGGCTGCCGCCGGGCCTCGGCAGCTTCACCCAGTGGGACAGGAAGCTTGACGCGCGGCTGGCCGGCGCGCTCGTCTCCATCCAGGCGATCAAGGGCGTGGAGTTCGGCGACGGGTTCACCACCGCGACCAGGCGCGGTTCGGCCGCGCACGACGAGATCTACCTCGACGCCGGCGGCGTGCGCAGGCGCACCAACCGGGCCGGTGGCATCGAGGGCGGCATGTCCACCGGCGAGGTGCTCCGGGTCCGGGCGGCGATGAAGCCGATCTCGACCGTGCCGCGCGCGCTCGAGACGATCGACATGGCCACCGGCGAGACCGCCAAGGCGATCAACCAGCGCAGCGACGTCACCGCGGTGCCGGCCGCCGGGGTGGTCGCCGAGGCGATGGTCGCGCTGGTGCTGGCCGAGGCGGCGACGGAGAAGTTCGGGGGAGACTCGGTGGAAGAGCTGCGGCGGAACGCGGAAGGCTACCTGAAGTCGCTGGTGATCTCGTGAGCGCGGCCGATACCGAGAGCGATACCAACGGCAATATCAACAGCGCCGCCAAGAGCGTGGTGCTCGTCGGCCCGCCCGCGGCCGGCAAGTCAAGCGTCGGCGCGCTGCTCGCCCGGCGGCTCGGCGTCCCGTTCGCCGACACCGACGCGCTCGTCGCCAAGGCGGCCGCCAAGCCGGTCGGCGACGTCTTCGTCGACGACGGCGAGCGGGTCTTCCGCGAGCTCGAGCGCGGCGCGGTCGCCCGCGGGCTCGAGTCCTTCGGCCCCGCTGGCGGCGTGCTCGCGCTCGGCAGCGGCGCGGTGCTCGACCCGGACGTGCGCCGGATGCTGGCCGGCCTGATGGTCGTCTACCTGGAGGCCGGGTTCGCCACCGTCGCCAAGCGCACCGGCATGGACCGGCCCCGGGTCGTGATTCCCGGCAATCCGCGCGGTATGCTCCGCGCCATGCTTGAGGAGCGCCGCCCGGTCTACGCCGAGCTCGCGTCGATCACCGTCTCGACCGACGGCATGGCCCCCGAGGAAGTCGCCGCCGACCTGGCCACCCGGCTCAAAGCATGAGCCAGACCCGGATTACCGTCGGCGGCGAGCGGCCCTACGACGTCGTCGTCGGCGCCGGCGTCATCGGCGCGCTCCCCGGCCTGGTCGGCAACAAGGCGGAGACGGTCGCCGTCATCGCCGACGAGAGCCTCGGCGCGATCGCGCGCCCGGCCTGCCGCGCGCTGGCCGAGGCCGGCTTCACGGTCGCCGCGACCGAGGTCCCGAGCGGCGAGGCGGCCAAGAACGTGAACGTCCTCGCCCGGCTCTGGTCGTGGCTGGCCGAGTCCAAGGTGACCCGGTCCGACTGCGTGGTCGGGATCGGCGGCGGGGCGGCGACCGACCTGGCCGGCTTCGCCGCCGCGACCTGGCTCCGCGGCGTGCCGGTCGTGCTGGTGCCGACGACGCTGCTCGGCATGGTCGACGCGGCGGTCGGCGGGAAGACCGCGATCGACGTCCCGGAGGGCAAGAACCTGGTGGGGGCGTTCCACCCGCCAAAAGGCGTGCTGGCCGACCTGGCCACCCTCGAGACGCTGCCGAAACCCGACTACGTGGCCGGCCTGGCCGAGATCATCAAGGCGGGCTTCATCGCCGAAAGCGAGATCCTGCGCCTGGTCAGCGCCGATCCGAAGGGCGCGACCGTGCCGCACGGCCCGCACACCCGCGAGCTGGTCGAGCGGGCGATCAACGTCAAGGCCGCGGTGGTCGCGGCCGACCTGCGCGAGTCCGGGCTGCGGGAGACGCTCAACTACGGGCACACGCTCGCCCACGCGATCGAGAAGCTCGAGCGGTACATGTTCAGGCACGGCGACGCGGTCGCGATCGGGATGGTGTTCGCGGCCGAGGTCGGGCACCTGGCCGGATACCTCAGCGCCGCCGACGTCGCCCTGCACAAGCAGCTGCTGACCGACGTCGGCCTGCCGGTCGCCTACCCCCGCTCGGCCTGGCCCGAGCTGCGGGCCACGATGTCGCTGGACAAGAAGACCCGCGGCGCCCGCCTGCGGATGGTGATCCTGGACGGCATCGGCAACCCGGTCATCTACGACAACCCGCCCGAGGACCTGCTCGCGCAGGCCTACCAGGCGATGGCGGCGTGAGCGCGAGCGTGAGCGCGAGCGCCAGCGGCAACCGCCGCCGGGTGCTGGTGCTCAACGGCCCCAACCTCGGCCGCCTGGGCAAGCGCGAGCCCGCCGTCTACGGAACGGCGACCCATGCCGATCTCGTAGACCTGTGCGTGAAGACCGGCAGCGAGCTCGGCCTCGACGTCGAGGTCAGGCAGACCGAGTACGAGGGCGAGCTCGTCACCTGGATCCACCGGGCGTGCGATGACCAGACGCCGGTCGTGCTCAACGCGGGCGCGCTCACCCACTACTCGCACGCGCTCGGCGACGCGGTCAAGATGCGGACCGCGCCGCTGGTCGAGGTGCACATCTCCAACATCGCCGCCCGCGAGGGGTTCCGCCACGAGTCGGTGATCACCGCGGTCGCGACCGGCATCATCGCCGGCTTCGGCTTCACCGGCTACGTCCTGGCGCTGCGGGCGATCGCGGCCACCCCGACAGAGACGGCCTGACAACAGGTCAGCACGGCAGGTCAGCGCAACCGGTCAGCTGAACCGGGCCGGCTGCCCGGTCGCCTCCAGCACCGACATCCACAGGTCGCCGTCCGGGTCGACCTGGTTGCGGCTGCCGGTGGCGAGCGAGATCGGCAGGTGCACGAACCGCCCGTGCCAGCGCCCCACCACCATCGCGGTGCGCCCGGCCATCGCCGCGTGCACCGCCGCCTGGGCCAGCCGCAGGCAGTAGACCGCGTCCCAGCCGTTGGCGGCGACGCTGCGGATGGCGTAGCCGGGGTCGACGTAGCGCACGCTGAGCTCGGTTCGTGCCGCCCCGAAGTC
>DATCGA010000147.1:0-6415 GCA_036509215.1 Trebonia sp. | reverse complement strand
TACGGCGTGGTGCGGTCCGCGGTGCCGATGACGAGCGTCATCCCGACGCGGAGCTGGGGGGTCGGGGAGAGGCGGCGACTGCACTCGAGCGAGGTCCCGGCGACCAGGAAGAGGCCGGTCACCGGGAGCAGGCCGTGCCTGGCGACGTGCTCGGCGTAGCGCGCCCCCTGCGACAGGCCGGTCAGGAAGACGGGCCAGGAACTGGCGGCGCCCAGCCCCTCCAGGTGAGTGGTGAGCTCGAGCAGGAACCGCGCGTCGTCGAGCTTGGGCTCGGCGTCCGGCGGCCTGACCGGATGCCAGGCCTCCTGCCAGCCGTCGGGGAAGACCACGGTGATCCCGGCGGCGGGCCCGCGCTTGGCCAGCCCGGTGAACCAGGCCATGCCCTTGCCGCCCATGCCGGACCCGTGCAGCGCGATCAGCAACGGCGGCGCGGGCTGGCCGGGCCAGCGCGGCGCCCGCGCCAGCCAGTACGACCGGCGGATGCCGGCGACGTCGATCTCGCCGTGTTCAAGCTCGCTGCCGTGCGCCGCCATGCGCAAATCTTAGGTTCAGGAAACCTTCAGCGTGGCCTTTGATCAGTTTCGTCAGGTAACCCCGAGAATAGGATCATCCGCTGGGTCTCGTTATCAGTGATGGGACTATGCCCGGAAATCGGCGTATTTCGGGCGGCGTCATGTCCGGCCATCGCTTTCCCGGATGCGGATATACATCTTGGTCGATGCGGATGACTGCGATTCACTGCGCGGCGCCAAGCGGTCCTTCCGTGCTGAGGCAGACGACCACCGGCGGGACGCCGGCGTCGAGGCCGAGGTCGCGGCGGCGCGAGGCCGCGCCCGCTCCGGTGAGCGCCGCGCGCAGGCCGGCCAGCCCGGCCGCGCCTGACGGCCCGGCGCCGACGCCGCCCGACGCGAGCGCGGCGACCGCGTCCCGCGCGTCGGCGTCGGTGACGGCGATCGCCGCGTCGAGACCGCCGCGCAGGTACGGCCAGGCAATCGAGGACGGGGTGCCGCAGTTGAGCCCGTTCATCACCGTGGCCGCCGTCGGCACCGAGGCGAGCGCGCCCTCGGCCAGGCTGCGCAGCACGCACGCGGCCGTGTCCGGCTCGACCGACAGCAGCAGCGGTCGCTCCGGGAGGGGGAGGCCGGGGCTCCGGTAGTGCGCCACCGCCGCCTGGGCGAGGCTGCCCACCCCGACCGGCACGCTCACCAGCCCGGCCCCGGCCCCGGCGCCGCCGAAGGCGGCCGCGCCGGCCGCGGCCAGCTGCGCGTCGATCTCGGCGAAGAGCGTCTCGTAGCCTTCCACGATCCAGGAAGGCACCTGCTCGTACCCGTCCCAGGCGGTGTCCTGGATCAGCATCCCGCCGGCGTCGGCGTCGGCGTCGGCGCGCGCGGCCATGACCGCGCCGTCGTAGTCGGCGACGACCACCGTCAGCACCGCGCCCTCGGCGTTGATGCGGTCGATCACCACGTCAGGCACGCCCTTGGGCACGTACACCCGGGCCGGCAGCCCCAGCAGCCGCGCGGTCCGCGCGACCGCCCGCCCGTGGTTGCCGTCGGTCGCGGTGATCAACGTCAGCGCGCCGCCCCCGCCGTTGACGGCACCTCCAGAGACCCCGGCGCCGGGGGCGGCCGAAGCCAGATAGGCGCGGAGCCCGTCGAGTGTGGCCGGCCCGGCGTACCCGGTCCGGGCCGCCACCGCGCGGAACCCGGCCCACGACGCTCCCAGGTACTTGAACGCCCGCAGGTCGAACCGGGCCGACTCGTCCTTGACGAACAGCCGCCCGACGCCGAGTTCGGAGGCGAGCGCGGGCATCTCGACCAGCGGCGTCGCGGCGTATCCGGGCAGGCCGCGATGGAACGCCCCGGCGCCTCCGTTCGGCGGATCGCAGGTCCAGTCACGCGCGTCTCTCGCATACCACGACCGATCGAGTGTCATGAGCCCATGATAGGGACCCGCGAGCCGCCGCTTTGCCGATGATTAAGTTCTGTGTTAGAACTAATAATAGTTCTGTTACAGATGGAAATGAGGACGACGATGGCGGCGGCTGGCTCGTCATGGTGACGTTGCTGCGCGAGCCCGCCCGGCCGACGGCGATCCGCGAGCACCCGCTGGCGCCGTGGTTCGCGGTCGCCACGGTCTGCTTCGGCGCGTTCATGGGGCAGCTGGACGCGAGCGTCGTGACGGTGGCCTTCCCCGCGCTGCAGCGCCAGTTCGGCACCGGGCTGGCGGCGACCCAGTGGGTCTCGCTCGCGTACCTGCTGGTGCTGACCGCGCTGCTGGTGCCGGCCGGCCGCTGGTCGGACCGGGCCGGGCGCAAGCTGCTCTACCTGTACGGGTTCGTGCTGTTCTCGGGGGCGTCGGCCGCCTGCGGGCTCGCGCCCACGCTGGGCGCGCTGATCGCGCTGCGCGTGGTCCAGGCCGCCGGGGCGGCGCTGCTGCAGGCGAACAGCGTGGCGCTGGTGGTCACCAGCGTCCCCGCGCGGAGCCGCCGGGCGGCGCTCGGCGTCCAGGCGGCGGCCCAGGCGGTCGGCCTCGCGTGCGGACCGGCCGTCGGCGGCGTGCTGGTGGGGACGGTCGGCTGGCGCTGGGTGTTCCTCATCAACGTGCCGGTGGGAGTGCTCGCGGTGGCGGCCGGGTGGTACCTGCTGCCGCGCACCAGGCGAACCAGCGACCCAGGCGCCGGTCATCTCGATCGCGGCCACGGCGGGATCGGCCGGAACGTCGCCGGCCGGCCCGCAGCCAGCCGGCCCGCGCCCGGCCTAGCCGGAGGCGGCGATCGCACGGCCGGCCGTCGCAGTGCCGGCCGCCGCGGTGGCGACCTGGCCGGGACGGCCCTGCTGGCCGGCTCGACGTCGGCCGGGATGCTGGCCGTCTCGTCACTGTCGGGCCTCGGCCTGCCGGCCGTCGCGGTGGTGGCGTGCGCGGCGGCGGCGGTGACCGCAGGCGCGGCCCTGGTGCGGCACGAGCGGCGGGCGGCGGCGCCGCTGCTCGACCTGCGGGCGCTGGCCGCGTCGGGCGCCGGCCCGGCCCTCGGCGGCGCCCTCTGCGCCTACCTGGTCCTGTTCGGGCCGCTGGTGCTGTTCCCGCAGGTGGTCTCCGCCCGGGGCGGCAGCGCGGCGTCGGCCGGCCTGCTGCTGACCGCGCTGCCGGCCGGGTTCGGCCTCGCCGCGGTGGCCGTCGACCGGCTGATCCCGGCCGGCTGGCCGAACCGGCGCCGGTGCCTCCTGGGCGGCGCTCTCGCCACCGCCGGCGCCGCCGCCCTGGCGGTGCCCGCCCCCGCCGCGGTGTCAGCGGCGCTGCTCGGCCTGCTCGGCGTCGGCCTCGGCCTATACACTCCGGCCAACAACGCCGAGATCATGGCGTCCGTCCCCGCGCGCGACGCGGCGGCGGCAGGCGGGATGGTGAACATGACCCGAGGCATCGGCACCGCCCTCGGCGTGGCCGTGGTGTCGCTCGGCCTGCACGTCGGCACGTTCCTGCGGCAGCCGGACGCGGGCCTGACGGTGTCCATGGCGGCGCTCGCGGCGGTCGCGCTGGCCGGCGTCTGGTGCGGTCAGCGCGGCGGCCGGGCGGGTCGGCGGCAGACGGCCGGCCTTCGGTGACCGGCGGCGGTTCCCGAGGGCAGGCGGGCGACACCGCGCCGCCGCCCGACGGCCTGGCCGAGGGGATCGCCCGGCTCCGCCGCGCGCTGCGCCGCGGCGCCCGCGTCGCCGATCCGGGTAACACCCTCGCCGTCGCCCAGTTCGAGCTCCTGGCGGCGCTGGCCGAACATCCCCGGGCGCGCCCCGGACAGCTCGCGCGGCTGCTGAACATGCGGCCGAACACCGTCACCACGATCGTCAACGCGCTCAGCTCGCGCGGCATGCTCGACCGGGTCACGGCCCCGGGCGACCGGCGCGCGGTCGAGCTGACCGTGACCGAGGCGGGCCGACGGGCGGTGCTCGCCTGGCAGGCCACCAACGCCGCCGTCCTCCACCTGGCGCTGTCGACCCTGCCGGCCAGGCAGCGCCGGGCGCTCGCGGCCGCCGTCCCCGCCCTCGACGCGCTGGCGGGCGCGATCGACCGGCTGGCCGACTCCGCCGACCCGCCGGCCACCCAGGCCGAACCGCCGGCCACGCTGGGCTGACCCGGGCTGAGGGGTTACAGCGGTAACCGGCAGAATGGCGGGCGGGACCGAGGTACACCCGGACCGAAGGGAGCCGCGTCAGGATGTCATGGTCAAGCCGCCTGGCCGCGCTGCTGCCGGGCAGGGTCGAGCGGGACGTCGGCGGCACCGAGCCGGACCCGAGGTTCACCTTCGCCAACGAGCGCACGTTCCTGGCCTGGAGCCGGACGGCGCTGGCGCTGGTGGTGGCCGGGCTCGGCATCGTCCAGCTGCTGCCGCCGTTCCCCGGCGTCCCGGCCGGACGCCACCTGCTCGGCGTGCCGCCGATCGCGCTCGGGGCGGTGCTCGCCGTCGCCGCCTACACCGAGTGGGTCCGCAACCAGCGCGCGCTGCGCCGCGGCGATCCGCTGCCGCTGTCGGTGATGCCGTGGATCCTGGCCGCCACGATCACCGGGATCGCGATCATCGCCGCCGTCGTCCTGCTCGTGTCGGCCCTGCGATGACGGCCCTGCGATGACGGCCCCGCGATGACCACCCCAGGCCCGGACCAGGCGGGCGACGACCCCGAGGAGCGCGACGCGGGCCTGGCCCTGGAGCGCACCTCGCTGTCGTGGACCAGGACCGCGATCGCCTTCGCCGCCCTCGGCGGCACCGTGCTCAGGGTGAACCTCGCCACCGGGCTGGTCATCCTGGGCATCGCCCCGGTCATCTGGCAGCTCGGCCGGGTGTCCAGGGGCGCGCTCCCGACGGGCGACGGGAGGCCTCCGGCGATGGCCGTGGTGAGCGCGGCCAGGCTGTTCCTGATCACGGTCTCGATCGTCGGGGTCGCGCTGCTCTGCCTGGTCATCGTCGTCCTCGGCCGATCCGCCCCCGGCGCGCTGCGCTAGCCGGGTGCCCGGCATAGTGGCAGCATGGATCCGCGACCGAGGCCGCACACGGCCGAACTGCTCGATCTCTCGCCGCACCCCGAGGGCGGCTGGTTCAGGGAGACGTGGCGGGCCGGGCCGCAGGCCGTGCCGGACGGCTACCCGGGACCGAGAGCGGCCGCCACCGGCATCTACTTCCTGCTGACGCCGGGCCAGGAATCGGCCTGGCACCGGGTCAGGTCGGACGAGGTCTGGCTGTGGCATTCGGGCGGCCCGCTCGCCCTGCTCGACGGCGGCGACGGCGACACCCCGTCGGGCGCCCCGGCCGTCGCCGTCCTCGGACCGGGCCTGGCCGGCGGCCAGCGGCCGCAGCACGTGATCCCGGCCGGCCACTGGCAGTCGGCCCGCCCGGCGGCCGCGGCCGAGGTCCTGGTGAGCTGCGTGGTCGCCCCCGGCTTCGACTTCGCCGACTTCACCCTCCTCGACGGCTGAGCCGGCCGCGTCCGGCATAATTTCTACTATGTCCATCGATATGATAGGTATGCCCGACCTGGGGCGGCTGGACGAGGTCACCCGCGCGCTGGCGGCGAACGCCGAGCGCAACGACCGCACCGCCGACTTCCCGGCCGACGGCATCCGCGTCGTCCACCAGGCCGGGCTGCTCACCGCGACGGTCGCCCGCCGCTACGGCGGCCCGGGCGGCGGGCTGGCCGACACCGCCCGCATCCTCGGCGCGCTCGGCTGCGGTGACCCGTCGGTGGCGCTGATCAGCGCGATGACGATGTTCACCCACGCCGCCCAGGCGGCCGCGCCGACCTGGCCGGATGACGTCTACCTGGCCGCCCTGGCCGAGTCGGCCGCCGGTCCGGTGCTGATCAACGCGCTCCGGGTCGAGCCCGAGCTCGGCACCCCGGCCCGCGGCGGCCTGCCGAAGACGGTCGCGAGCAGGACCGGAGACGGGTGGGAGATCACCGGCCGGAAGATCTTCTCCACCGGCGCGGAAGGGCTGCGCTTCATGGCGGTCTGGGCCCGCGCCGACGAGGCCGAGCCCCGGGCCGGCAGCTTCCTGGTCAGGAACGACGCGCCCGGCATCACGATCGAGCGGAGCTGGGACCACCTCGGCCTGCGGGCCAGCCGCAGCGACGACGTGACCTTCGACGCGACCCCGGCGGTGGCGGCCGTCCTGGACGCGCCGCCGGACTCGGCCGTCTCCCTGACGGCGTGGAACTCGCTCGGCCTGAGCGCTCTGTATCTAGGCGTCGCGTCTGCGGCACGAGAGTGGCTCATAAAATTTTTGTCCGAACGGGCCCCGGCGTCTCTGGGTGCGCCGCTCGCCACCTTGCCCCGTTTCCAGCACGCAGTGGGGGAGATCGAGTCGGCCCTCGGCTCGGCCGCCGACCTGGTGGACGCGGTCGCGCGGCGCGTCGATGACGGCGACGAGGCC
>DATCGA010000146.1:0-19797 GCA_036509215.1 Trebonia sp. | reverse complement strand
CCAGGCGCTGCTCCGCTCCTCCTTCAACGCGATGTTCGTCAACCTGTCGCGCCGCTCCCAGTCGCTGATCGAGCGCCTGGCCCGGATGATCGACAACCTCGAGCAGAGCGAGGCCGACCCGGACCGGCTCGGCTCCCTGTTCTCCATGGACCACCTGGTCACCCGCATGCGCCGTAACTCGGAGAACCAGCTGCTGCTGGCCGGGCACGAGAACCCGCGCAAGTGGTCGGAGCCGGTGCCGCTGGCCGACGTCGCCCGGGCCGCGATCTCGGAGATCGAGCTGTACAACCGGATCACGCTGAACATCCCGAATGGCATCGCGCTCGTCGGCGTGGCCGTCTCCGACATCGCGCACCTGCTGGCCGAGCTGATCGAGAACGCCACGATCTTCTCCTCCAATGACACCCAGGTCCTGGTCTCGATGCAGGAGCTGTCCAGCGGCGGCGTGCTGATCGAGATCACCGACCCGGGCATCGGCGTCTCCGAGGCCCGGCTGGCGGACATGAACTGGCGGCTCGACAACCCGCCGACCGTCGACGTGTCCGTCTCCAGGCACATGGGCCTGTTCGCGGTGGCGCGGCTGGCCGAGCGGCACCGGGTCCGGGTCCGGCTCCGCCCGGCCCAGCCGCAGGGCCTGTCCGCCCTGGTCTGGCTGCCGGACAGCGTCATCGAGCGGACCAGCGCCTACGGTTCCTCCGGCTGGCAGAGCCTGGCCGTCCGGGCCCCGGCGGCGCCGCCGACGCCCGTGGGCGGCAGGCGGATGGCCGGCCTGCCCGAGGGCTCGGTCGCCCTGGCGCAGAGCGGCAACGCGGTCGGCATCGGGCACGGCAACGGGCACGGCAACGGGCACGGCAACGGGTACGGCAACGGCAACGACCCATCGGCCGAGGGACCGCGGGTCGCGCAGGGCCTCTTCCGCGGCGACGCGGCCGCAGCCACCAGCGCGCCGCAGTGGAGCGCTCCGGCCAGCCCGTCCTACGACGACCGGACGTCGGCCGGCCTGCCGGTCCGCACCCGTAAGCCCACCCAAGGACCCGACGCGGGGTCGGACGCCGGGAACGGCGAGCTCCCGCGCCGGTCCGACTTCGCCCGCGGCGGACCGGCGCCTGGACGCGGGCCGGCCACCAGCAGCCAGGAGTCGCTGCAGCGGTCGCCGGACCAGATCCGCAGCCGCCTGGCCGGCTTCCAGCGCGGAACCCGCCGCGCGGAGACCGAGCAGGGACAGTCGCCCCGTGCAGGAGAAGGAAGCGAACGTTGAGTTACGTATACCGCCAGGATCTGAACTGGCTCATCAACGACTTCACCGCGCGGGTTGCCGATGTGGCGCACGCGGCGGTGGTATCGGCCGACGGGGTGCCGCTGGCGCTGTCCGACGGCATTCCCGACTACTTCGCCGAGCATCTGGCCGCGATCACCTCCGGCCTCGCCAGCCTGATGGCGGGCGCGGCGCGGATCTTCGGGGCCGGGCTGCCGACCCAGGCGCTGTGCGAGATGGTCGGCGGCCTGATGATCATCAAGGCGGTCAGCGACGGGTCGAGCCTGTGCGTGCTGGCCGCCCCCAACTGCGACACCGAGCTCGTCTCATACGAGATGTCACTGCTGGTCGAGGCGGTCGGCGAGGTGCTGTCGCCCGCCCTGCGGGGCGGCGGCCAGCGGTACTGAGGATTTAACAGCAAAACCAGTTATTTCGAACGGACCGTAGCTCCGCGTTCCCCGTCCGCCCTCTGCGGCAGGCGGGGAAAACGTGGTAGGCGGGGAACAATGACGTCATCGACCCGCAGAGAGGCCACCGATGACGTCGAAGCTCAACCTGGATCCAGCTGCCGTGCTGCTCGCGAGGGAGCTCGCCAGGCGGGCGGGGGAGCCGGTCACCCAGCTCGCGCTGACGCACACCACGGTCTCGATCGAGCGGGCGGTGCTGCGGCTGGGCGGGCTTGACGGGGCCGACCCGGGCGGCATGCCGTGGGTGAACCGGCTGACCGATGCGGTCCGGGCGTCGGTCGGGCTCGAGCACGGGGTCGCGCTGCCGGTCTGGGACGCGCTCCGCGCGGGCGGCTACCAGGACCTGCGGGCGCTGGCCGAGGCGGCCGCCGCCGGTAAGGCCCGCTTCCGCATCCCGGCCGGCCGCGAAGCGGTGACCGCGCGGGAACTGACGGTCCGTTCGGTATCGGCGGGCGTGTCCACCCTCGACCGGCAGCGGGCGCAGCGGGCCCGGATGACCGACGACCTGGCCGAGGCGCCTTTTCCCTGGGTCTACCTGACCGTCGGGGCGGGTGACGTCGAGCAGGCGGTCGCGCAGGCGCAGGCGGCCGCGCGGGACGGCGCGGACGTGATCGCGGTGATCCGCTCGGCGGGCCAGGCGCTCCTCGACTACGTCCCGGCCGGCGTCAGCCGCGAGGGCCAGGCGGGCGGCTACGCGACGCGGGAGAACTTCCTGCTGATGCGCGCGGCCCTCGACCAGACCTCGCGCGAGCTCGGCCGCTACGTGCGGCTGACCAGCTACGCGTCGGGGCTTTGCATGCCCGAGATCACGACCCTGGCCGGGCTCGAGCGGCTGGACATGATGCTCAGCGACTGCATGCACGGCATCCTCGTCCGCGACATCAACCCGCTGCGGACGTTCATCGACCAGCGGTTCTCGCGCGCGATCGGCGCCCGCGCCGGGATCGTGGTCAGCCCCGGCGAGGAAAGCTTCCTTGCCCCCGCCCAAGCCGCCGCGACGCCGCCCGACCACAGCGCCCGCCCCGACCCCGACCCCCGCCCCCACTCCCACCCCGAGGCCGACGACGCGGCGCCCGCGGTCATCGCGTCCCAGCTGCTCAACGAGTACTTCGGCCGCGAGGCGGGGCTGGCGACCTGGCAGCTCGGGTTCGGGCACGGGCTCGAGCTCAACCCGGCCGGGCCGGATTCCTTTCTCATCGAGCTGGCGCAGGCGCAGCTGGTCCGCGAGCTCTTCCCCGGCGCGCCGCTGAAGTACATGCCGCCGACCACGCGGGTCACCGAGGACGCGCTCGCGGGCTGCCTGCTCGACGCGTTCTTCAACCTGGCCGGGCTGATGACGGACCAGTCCATCCTGTGCGTCGGCCTGATGCCGGACGGGGTCGACCGGCCGCTGCGGGCCGACCGGGACCTGGCCCTGGCCAACATCAGCTATGTGCGGGCGGCGGCCGGGCGGCTGGGACTCTCGTTCGCGCCCGACTCGTTCGTGATCGAGCGGGCGCACCAGGTGCTGGACGAGGCGGTGGCGCTGCTGCGCAGGATCTCCACCGAAGGGCTGCTCAACGCGATCGCGGACGGGACGTTCGGGGCGGCCCGACGGCCGCCCGGCGGCGGGCACGGCCTGGACGGGGTCGTCAGCCGGGCCGACGGGTACTTCAACCCGGTGACCGAGCTCCTCGACGGAACCGACGAGGGCGCCCAGGGCGACCCGGTGGCCGAGCTGATCTGACGACGGCGCCCCGATGATCGTGGCACCCCCTATGGCGCGCCAAGCGTCCCGCGTCTAGCCTGGCAGGCGGACCGCCACACCGCCGGACGAGGACAAAGGGGACGGACGCCAGTGGAGATCGAGCACGGACGCAAGGGCACGCCATCACGGGTCGGCGAGGCCGACACCTTCAGCGGGCGGGCGATGCTCGACCCGCTGCTTGAAGACGGGAACGGCGAGGTCCGTATCAACTCGGTCATGTTCTCGCCCGGCGGGCGAACGTTCTGGCACTCGCACGCCGGCGGCCAGGTGCTGATCGTCGGCAGCGGCCACGGCCTGGTGGAGACCAGGGATGGCGACCGGGAGCGGCTCAACCCCGGGGACGTGGTCTGGGCGCCGCCGGGCGAGGTGCACTGGCACGGGGCCGCGCCGGACTCGTTCATCAACCACACCGCGATCTCCCTCGGCGCCACCGCCTGGGCCGAGCAGGTCGACGACGAGCACTACCACGCCGCCTTCGGTGATCATCTCGGCACCGTCTTCGACGGGGAGTAGCCGGGTGGCGGCCGAGAACACGGTGCTGGCGGTCCGGTACGGGCACCGCGTCACCAGCTACGCGCAGATGTACCTCAACCACCACCTGTACGGCGAGCCGGACGCGGACCTGGACATCGCCTACTACTTCTGGATCATCCGCGACGGCAGCCGGGTAACGCTGGTTGACACCGGGTTCGCGCCGGAGGTCGGCGACCGCCGGCGCAGGGCGCAGACCGCGACGCCGGTGCGGGCGCTGGCGGCGCTCGGCATCGCCCCGGCCGACGTCGACGCGATCGTGATCACCCATGCGCACTGGGATCACATCGGCAACGTCGGCCAGTTCCCGCACGCGCAGCTCGTGCTCACCGAGGCCGAGTACGACTTCTGGACCTCGCCGCTGGCCGCCCGCGCCCACTTCGCCGCGCACTCCGAGGCGAGCGAGATCGCCGAGCTCGAACGGGCGCGCAACGAGGACCGGGTCACGCTGTTCAGCGGCCAGCTGACGCTGGCGCCCGGGGTCGAGCTGATCGAGGTCGGCGGCCACACCCCCGGGCAGCTCATCGTCGTCGCGGCAGCGTCGGAGGCCAGCACCGCGGTGCTGGCCTCCGACGCGCTGCATTTCTACGCCGAGGCCGAGCGGGACCGCCCGTTCGCGATCGTCGCCGACCTGCCGGCCATGTACCGCGCCTACGACCTGCTCAACGAGCTGGCGGGCCAGCCGGGCACGCACCTGGTGGCCGGCCACGACCCGCTGGTGAGCGAGCGGTTCGCCGCCCACCCGGCGGGCCCCGATGTGGCCGATCTCGGCGCGCCCCGCTGACCGGCGCCCCAGGACCCGGTCGCCCGGGTCCTGCGATCACTCCTCGGTGACGGTGACCAGCGACCCGTACGGCAGCAGGTCGTAGGCCTCGTGGGCGGAGTACGTCGGCAGCTCCACGCAGCCGAGAGACTGGTTCGACCCGTAGCTGCCGCGGGGGTAGTAGTGCACCGCGTCCCCGCCGTTGAAGTACGACACCCACACCACCGGGTCCGCGTAGTGCGAGCCGTCCGGGTTGGTGCCCGACATGATCTGGAAGGGAAGCTTCTCGTAGACCGGGAAGGTGCCGACCTCGGTCTGCGAGACCGAGATCCCGGTGTTGGCCGGGGTGGTGAGGCGCTTCTGGCCGTCGTGCCAGATCGTCAGCGTCTCGGGCAGGTGCTGGCTGGCGATCGCGTAGCTGTAGCCGTCGGTGTTGGTGTCGTTGGCGGCGGCCGCCTTGAGCAGCTTCGTCCACAGGGCCGTGCTCATCGCCTCGGTCGTCACCAGCTCGTGGTCACCCTCGAATGCGGTGATCGCGCCGGTCTCCACCGTGTTGGCGCTGCCCTGCTGCCAGAGCTCGTGCAGCGAGGCCGGGTACCCGGACTTCCAGCTGAAGGAGCCGGCCGGCGGGTCGTAGGCTGCCGAGAGCTGCGCCTGCATGCTGTCGCCGGGCGCCGTCGCTCCTTCGGCGGGCGCCCAGGTCAGCGGGAGGTAGCCGAGCTGCGCGAGGATCTCCTGCAGTCGCAGGGTGCTGAACTTGCCGGTCTTGAACGTGGACGTTGTGGTGCTGGCCGTCGCTCCGGTCCCGTTCGCCGCCGTGACCGTCACCTTGGTGCCGGCCGGGTACCCGGCGGCGGGAGTGAAGACCACGGTGTCGCCCGACCGCTGCCAGGACCCGGCGATGGCGGGCTGGAGCGTCGGGAACGGCGTCGTGGCGGGCAGCGGCTCGTTGTAGGTGACGGTGACCCCGGTGGCGCCGTTGGCGGCGGTGGCGCCGCCCTGCGGGCTGATGGAGACCAGTCGCAGCGCTACCGGCTTGACCGCCGCGTGCTTGGCGGCGTCGGCTGCGTGGGCGCTGCCGCCCGAGCCGCTGCCCGGTGAGGTGGCGGCGACGATGCCGGCGGTGGCACCGCCGACCGCGATTACCGCGCCGGATACCCAGGCAGCGGTTTTCCGCGATACACTACGCACAGTGTTTCCCCCGATACTCCGTGCTTGAAGCTGAGTTTCTATCTCCGAATTGACTACTTAGCGTAATCTGATTTCTTCCCTGAGTAGTTGGCAGATATGCATCGTCCGGACAACGGTTGACCTCACCAGCGACAATGGTTAGTTTCTTGCTCAGTCCGCTTGCCGGGTTCGCCCGTCACCTCCGCTGGCGTACCATTGGTGACGCGCCACGGCGGGGGGCGGTAACAGCCAGTTTCCGGTTGTCGTGCGCGGCAGCAAGGGCGGTGTATTTTGTCCGGCTGTCAGGGGATTGGGCCTGGAAAGGGCCCGGGTGGCTCACTAGACAACGGAGTCCGGGCTCGTGACCGACGGGCCGGCTCTGGACCGAAGGCGCCGACCCGGGCCCTCTTCCGATGGCAGAGCCGGACATGAATAGAAGGTGACGCAGGCGATGGGCGAGTCTGGCGCGGCGGGTAGCCGCGTGGTCATTGTGATGCCGACTTATAACGAGCGGCAGAACCTCGAGGGCATGGCGATCCGGATCAGGGAGGCCGTGCCCGACGCCGATCTGCTGGTCGTGGATGACAACAGCCCCGACGGCACCGGCGACCTGGCCGACAAGCTCGCCGAGGGCGACCCGCACGTGCACGTCATGCACCGGACCGAGAAGGCCGGCCTGGGCCGGGCCTACGTGGCCGGCTTCACCTGGGCGCTCGATCGCGGGTATGACCTGATCGTCGAGATGGACGCGGACGGCTCGCACCGCCCCGAGGATCTGCCGAAGCTGCTGGTCGCGGTGACAAAGTCGGACGCGGTGATCGGCTCCCGCTACGTGCCCGGCGGCACGGTGGTGAACTGGCCGAAGTCGCGGGAGATCCTGTCGCGGGGTGCCAACTTCTACAACCGGCTGATGCTGGGCGTCCGGATTAGGGACGCGACCGGCGGGTTCCGTGTGTACAAGTCGGAGACGCTGCGCAAGATCGACCTGGGCTCGATCGACTCGGCCGGCTACTGCTTCCAGATCGACATGACGCTCCGGGTGCTGCAGGCGGGCCTGTCGCTGGCCGAGGTGCCGATCACCTTCGTCGAGCGCGAGCTCGGCGCCTCGAAGATGTCCAACGCGGTGATCATCGAGGCGTTCACCCGGGTCGCGCAGTGGGGCATCACGGCTCGCCTGCACGGCCACTCGGCCGCCTCGATAAGGAAGTAAGCAGCAGCAGCGGCGCATGCGTCAACCCCGGGGGGCTAGCGCCCCCCGGGGTTTGTGCGTCTGACTCTAGGCGCTTTTGCGCTGGACGTGGTTGGCCACGTCGGCGATCGCGCGAGCCTCGACTGCGCGCCGCTCCCTGATGACCTCGAGCCGCTCGGCCAGAACGGCCTCCAGGTCTTCCTTGGTCCGTCGCTCGAGCAGCATGTCCCAGTGACTGCGCGGCGGCTTGGCCTTCTTGGGGGAAGGCGAGTCGCCCGTGCTTGCCGTCGCCATGGCGCCGCACACGCGGCACTCCCACATCGGCGGTAGTTCCGCCTCGGCGGCGAAGGGCACGCTAAAATGGTGCCCGTTGGGACAGTCGAACGGAACGTCAAGGCGCGGTGCCAGGTCCGTGTTCCGGTCGTTCTCATAGCTCGTGGCGCCGAGCCGGGTTCCGCGAAGTGCGCGTTCGGCCATTACTTACTGCCTCCCAGGCGGTTGGCGATCTCTTTCGGCAACGCTGGATACCCACACAAGATTCCCACGTATACGCCGGCCAACCCCGTTTCGGGCGTGTTTCGGCTGTCAAACCTGTCTAGTCTACGCCAGCACCCGCGGATGCCACTGGCCCCGCTCGGTCAGAATGTCGCGCAGCAGCTCCACCTCGTCGGTCATCACGCCGTCGGCGCCGAGGTCGAGGGCGCGCTCGATCGCCGCCGGGGTGTTCAGCGTCCAGACGTGGACCTGCAGGCCGAGCCGGTGGGAGCGGCTGATGAACTCGCGCGTCGCGATCTGCGGCGGCACCTGCGCGCACTGCGTGCCCGACCGGGCCAGCCGGTCCGCCAGCGCCCGGCCGTGGCGCCCCAGGTACTTGACCGCCACGATCGCGGCCGGGGTGACGGCCAGGCAGACGGGGCGGTCGAGGGACCGCTGCCCGGCCAGCAGCCGCCGCCCGGAGAACGACGAGATGCAGACCCGCCCCCACGCCTGCGTCCGCCTCAGCACCCCGGCCAGCGGCTCGATCGTGCCCGCGTCCTTGAGATCGATGTTGAACCGCAGCTCCGGGAACGTGCCGAGGACGTCCTCGAGCAGCGGAATCGAGGCCGTCCCGTTGACCCGGGCGGCCGAGACCTCCCGCCAGGGCAGCCGGCTGACCTGGCCTGCCCGGTCGGTGGCCCGGTTGAGGTCTGCGTCATGGAAGGCGATCAGCTTCCCGTCGGCGGTTGACCGCGCGTCCGTCTCCAGATAGGCGTAGCCGAGCCGGGCGGCGTTCTCGAAGGCGAGGAGCGAGTTCTCCGGCTGCCGGGCGGCCCCGCCCCGGTGCGCGAACGCGAGCGGCCGGGGATGATCCAGATATTCAGCTGACACGCCCCGAGTATCCCCGCCGGCCAGGCACCCCCGGTGAACGCCAGTAATCGCGTTCGTAGCCCCTGAGCGAAGAGATCCCGCCGCCCCCCTCGCCCCGTCCGACCCGCACCGCCCAGGCTGATAACAGCAAGAAGAGCAAAGCACGGAGCGCAGCCCAACGGGCGGGCGGCTCAGTCCGGGTCGATGGTCCACTCGCGGCGGCGCACCTCGGCCAGGGCGACCGCGGCGGCGACCGCCACGTTGAGCGAGCCGACCCGGCCGACCTGGGGGATGTAGGCGACCCCGTGCACGGCCGACAGCGTGGCCGGGGAGCAGCCGTGGTCCTCGTTGCCGATCGCCAGGCAGACGGGGCCGTCAAGCGGCGCGTCGAACAGCGGCACCGCGCCCGAGGCGAGCTCGACCGCGATCACCCGGAAGCCGTCATCGGCCGCCTCCTTGACCGCGTCGACCGGGGACGGGGTCCGGTACGCGGACAGGAACCGGTCGGTGCCGAGCGCGGTCTTGCCCACGGCGGGCAGGTCCAGGTCGGGGGTGTTGCCGCAGAGCCAGACGGACTCCACCCCGAACGCGGCGGCGGTCCTGATGATCGAGCCGACGTTGAACGGCTGGCCGACCGAGTCGAGCAGCAGCGCCAGGCGGCCCTCGGTGCGGCGTCGCCACTCGCGGTTGAGCCGCTTCACGTCCGTGGGCCGAAGCTGCCTCGGCGGCCCGCCGGCCACCCCGGGCGAAGTCTCAGTTTCCATCGGGAGTCACTCCGGTCCGTTCGAAATCATCGAAGGCAGTTACCCGCAGCAGACGGTAGCCGCTGCGCGCGGCCAGTCGCCGCACCTGCCATCCTTCCTCTTTCTCGAGCCAGCCGTGGAGCGAGTCGGCGCCCAGGTTGCGGCCCATCACCAGGGTCGCGCCGGCGCCGGGCGCCAGCCGGGCGAGCCAGCGGCGGAGCAGCTCGTGCAGGGCCGGCTTGCCGATCCGGACCGGCGGGTTGGACCAGATCTCGGCGAAGCCGGCCGGCAGGCCGGGCGCGTCGGGGGTGACGCAGCGCACGTTGGACAGGCCCGCCTTGGCCGCGTTCCGCTCGCACAGCGCCAGCGCACGCTCGTTCACGTCGACCGCCCAGACCGTCGCGGCGGGGGAGCGGGCCGCCATCGTGCACGCGATCGGGCCGTAGCCGCAGCCGAGGTCGAGCAGGTCCCCGGCCTCGGCCGGGGCCGCCGCGGTCTCGAGCAGGAACCGGGTGCCGGGGTCGAGGCGGCCGGGCGAGAACATCCCCGAGTCGGTCTCGAGCTCCTGGTACAGGTCGGGCAGCACCACCCGGACCAGGCCGGGCCGGTGCGCGGCCGTCGGCTGGGCCGTGAAGTAGTGGTGGGTGTCCCCGCTCGCCGCCGGGCGCAGCTGCGGCTCGCGGGGATTGGTCAACGGCCTACGGCCTGCTGCGTCGCGGGGGCGGCGTCGTCGGCGGCGAGGGCCGGGGTGATGTAGGTGCGCATCATCCACCGCTCGACGAAGAACGTCATCACCGGAACGGTCCCGGCCAGCAGCAGGATCACCGTGTGCTTGGTCGGCAGCTTCAGCTTCTGCGCGAGTATATAGGCGAAGATGATGTACACGATGTAAAGGAAGCCGTGGACGGTGCCGATGTCGTTGACGATGAACGCGTTGTGCGCGGCGAGCTGCATCGGGATGCCGACGAAGCAGACCACGATGATCAGGACGCCGGTGATGTAGGCCATCACCCGGTAGCGCAGCGCTGCCGCATGCATGTGGTTCAGTGTCCCTTCCTGGACGGTGCGTGTCGTCGTCGACCCGCCGGCGTCAGCCGCCGTAGTAGCCGCGCCACCTGCTGGTGCTCTTCACCTCGGAGTTGAGCCGGTCGAGGTAGGCGTTGTAGCTGCCGAGATCGGCGTCGTCGGCGTCGTCGGCCGGACGGTCGATCTGCCGGGTGCCGATACCGTCGGGCAGCACCGGCCCGGCCGCCGCCTCGGCCGCCGCCCGGTCGATCTCCTTCTGCGACGGCCCGCGCCGCAGCCGGAGCTCGTCCCGGACGGTGCGTGCCCAGAAGACCACCCCGAAGCCGGCGAAAAGCGGCCACTCAAAGGTATACGCCCAGCTCAGGCCGTTGCCGCTGATGGCGCGGTGGAACTGCCAGTCGCCCAGCCAGAGCATTCCCCAGAACGCGACGATGACGAAGGCGAGCCACGCCAGCCAGCGCGGGTAGAGCAGAAAAATCCAGGCACGACCGGTCGCCGCGGGGCGCGCGTCGTCAGCGGCCGGGTAGTCCGCGGATTCCGCGCGGTCCGCCGGGGCCGCCACGGCCGCGTCCGCTGGCGCGGAACCGGGGGTTTCCATGTTTACGAGCGTATCGCGCTTGCCGAGGGGCGGAGCAGTCACCGTCACCGATATGCCATGGTTGTGTCATGCGGAGTTGCGTAATGCCGAGTGACGGGAATGGAGCAGCCGGGTGAACGCGGAGATCGTTATTTTCGGCGGGAGCGCCCATCCGGAGCTAGCGGACGAAATCTGCCGGTACCTGAGCGTGCCGCGCAGCCCGGTCCGGATCAGCCGGTTCGCCAACGACTGCCTCCAGGTGCAGCTGCAGGCGAACTGCCGGGAACGTGATGTGTACCTCATCCAGCCGCTGGTCGCGCCGGTGCAGGAGAACCTGGTGGAGCTGCTGCTGATGGCCGACGCCGCCCGCGGGGCCTCGGCCGCCCGGGTCACCGCGGTCATGTCGCACTACTCCTACGCCCGCTCCGACAAGAAGGACGAGCCGCGCATCTCCATCGGTGGCCGGCTGGTCGCCGACCTGCTGGTCACGGCGGGCGTGAACCGGGTGCTGACGCTGACCCTGCACTCGGCCGAGGTGCACGGCTTCTTCTCGGTGCCGGTCGATCACCTGCACGCGCTGCGCGAGCTGGCCGCCCACTTCAGCAAGAAGGACCTGTCCAACGCGGTCGTGCTCTCGCCCGACCTCGGCTACGCGAAGTCGGCGGCGGCGTTCGCCCGGCGGCTCGGGCTGCCGGTGGCGGCCGGGGCGAAGGAGCGGTTCAGCGACTCGAAGGTGACGATCTCGGCCATCATCGGCGAGGTCGCCGACCGCGACGTGATCATCGTCGATGACGAGATCGCGCGCGGCACGACCGTCGTCGAGCTGCTCTCGGTGCTGCGCAGGCAGGAGGTGCGGTCGATCAGCATCGCCTGCACCCACGGGCTGTTCGCCGACGGGGCGCTCGAGAAGCTGGCCGCCGCCGAGGACGTCTCCGAGATCGTCTGCACGAACTCGGTGCCGACCGCGGTCAGGCACCCGAAGCTGACCGTGCTCTCCGTCGCCCCCGCCCTGGCCGAGGCGATCAGGCGGACCCACGACGGAGAGTCGGTCAGCGTCCTGTTCGAGCAGTAAGCGATCCGCCTCAGCCGAAGCGGTTGGGGCCTGGGGTGCCGGCCAGCAGGGTGAAGACCAGCAGCACGATGCCCCCGACGAACGGGACGAGCGAGATGAAGATCCAGAACCCGGACCGGTCGGTGTCGTGCAGTCGCCGGACGGCCAGCGGGAGGCTGACGATGAAGCCGGCCAGGGCGAGGACGGCGTACAGGCCGAAGCCCGCCCCGCCGCCGATCGCCTGGACGAAGATGATGTCCAGGACGAGGTAGACGATGAACGTGGCCAGCGCGTACCACCAGTACGCGGAGCGCGACGCCCGGCCCTGGTAGTTGAACGCGTTCTGGAACGCCAGCCTGACCGCGTCGCCGAACCCGACCGGGCCGCCCCGCAGGTAGCCGTCGGGACCCCCGGGTGGCGGGCCGTAAGGGGCGCCGTAGCCGGGCTGCGGGGCGCCGTAGGGCCCGCCCGGGTACGAGGAGTACTGCTGCTGCTGGCCGTAGCCAGGCTGGCCGTAGGGTTGCTGCTGGCCGTAGGGGGGCTGCTGCCCGTACGGAGGCTGCTGCCCGCCGTACGGGGGCTGCTGCTGCCCAGGGTCCTGCTGCTGCGAGTAAGGATCGTAAGGGCCGTTGGGAGTGCTCATCCGTGTCTCCGGTTTGGGCAGGGGTGGTCAAAAGACCGAGAATCGTGGCCGATTCTCCTGGCTTCCGAGGGCAGCCGCAGTCTAATTTTGAACATTGTTGCACGCTGCGGGAGAGTTCCGGCTGACCGCGCGGATGCGCGTGCGAAACCACCGACATTTGAGGGGCACCATGAGCGACGACCACTGGCACCGGCCGCTGACCCACGTCCGCGCCGGGGAGCTGAGCGGCGACACCGGGCAGACCTCGGGGATGGCCCGCTGGGAGGCCATCTCGGGCAAGAGCGCGGGCGCGGAGAAGCTCTGGATGGGCCAGACGCACGTGGCCGCCGGGGCGAAGTCGGGCAACCACCACCACGGCGAGGCCGAGACCGCGATCTACGTGGTCTCCGGCACCCCGGCGTTCGTGTTCGCCGACGGCGACGAGGAGATCCGGCTGGAGACCAAGCCGGGCGACTACATCTTCGTTCCCCCCTACGTCCCGCACCGCGAGGAGAACCCGGGCGCGGACGAGGCGGTCGTGGTGATCGCGCGCAGCAGCCAGGAGGCCATCGTGGTCAACCTGCCGAGCCTGCGGCCCGAGGCGTGAGCACCCAGAACCCGTGGGTTGCGTCTCGCCCCAGCTGTCCCACCAGGCCGTACTCCCAGTCCAGGTAGGCCTGCATCACCGTCGGGTCGATGCCGGTGCCCTCGTAGGGACGGCGGTAGACGTCGAGCGCGGGCGAGAGCATCGCGCCCTGGCCGAGTTCCAACCGGCGGCCAGACTTGGCCCAGCCCTCGGTGCCGCCCGCCAGGGCGAGCACCCGCGTCGGCGCCGCGGGCGCGCTCAGGTCGGCGGCGGCCCAGGCCGCCAGATAGCCATCCGAGCTGGTCACGACCAGCCGGTCGGGCCGGCCGAGCCGGTCGAGCAGCGTCGGCCGCGATAGGTCGGCCCGCAGCGCCCAGGCGGCGCCGGGGACGTGGCCGGCCAGGTACCGGCGGCTGGCGTCGACGTCCACCACCGCGGTCTGGCCCGCCCGCAGCCAGTCCGCCGCGACGGCGACCGCGACGTGCCAGCCCATCTGAGCGAGCCAGGACCCGGTCATCGCCGCCCTACCGCCGCCGTCGTCGTCGAGGATGATCAAGGCGCCTCTGACCGGGGCGTACCAGTCGGTCTCCTGGACGAGCTGGCCCCCGGGCGCGGACCGGTAACCCGGCCGGTGCCCGCCTCCGTACTCCTGCGGCGTGCGGACGTCGAACCGGTAGACGGTCCGGCGCCCCTCGTCTAGCCGGGGCGGCTCGTCGTCGCCGATCCGGCGCACGCCCGCCCGATCGGCGACCGCCCAGGCGGCGGCCTCGGCCTCGCGGGCGATTTCCGGCGAGACGCCGGGCGCCCGCCGGGCCTGGCCGTGGTCGAGTTCAAGCCCGGCCAGGGTCCACCCGATGGTGCCGTTGCGCAGCGCCACCACCCGGTTGGGCAGCCCCGCGTTGATCAGCGACTGCGTGCCGATGATGGACCGGGTCCGCCCGGCGCAGTTCACGACGACCGTGGTGCCGGGATCGGGCGCCAGCGCGCGGACCCGAAGGGCCAGCTCGGCCCCCGGCACGCTGGTGGCGGTCGGGATGGACATCGTCGCGTACTCGTCGAACCGGCGGGCGTCGACGATGACGACCGGCGGGGCCGCGCCGGAGACGGCGGTCCCGCCGCGCTGCTCCGCGTCGGCTGCTCCGCGCAGCAGGGCGGCGACTTCGCCGGCGGCCAGCGACGGCGTTTCCGCCGCTTCCGCGACGAGCTCGCCGAAGGCCTTGCTCGGCGCGTTGACGTCCTGGAACAGCTCGCCGTGGTCGGCCGTCCAGCCCGCGAGCCCGCCGGCCAGCAGCGACACGTCGGTGTAGCCGAGCTCATCCAGCCGGCGGGCGGCCGCGACCGCGTCGTCGGTCCCGTCCCCGTACACCACGACCGGCACGGCCCGCCGGGGCAGCCGCTCGACTGCCTGAGCCTCCAGGTGGCCGAGCGGGAACGACGACGCGAACAGCGGATGGCCGGTGGCGAAGCGGCTCTCGTGGCGCACGTCGAGCAGCGCGATCTCGGTCCTGGCGAGCAGCGCCTGGCGGACGGATCGGGGCGTCTTGGTGGAAAAGTTCGGCATAAAAAGCAGTTTAAGCTATTTCCTAGTTGACCGATCGACTTTATGTCTTTTATGCTTGGCGATGCAGGTGGCACGGCCGGGCCACCTCCGCGCAGTCACTCCGACAGTCAGCGCTGACCGTCAGCCCCCGATCCCAGAGCCATTCATCGCCCGACAACGGAGCACCCTCGATGACTTTTCGTGTTCGCCTGCCCGGCCGCTTCCGGCCGCGTACCGCCTACCGCGTCGCGGCGGCTGCCGCTGCGATCGTCACGATCTCGGCGCTCGCCGCGTGCGGCAGCAATGGTTCAACCGCCGCAGGCGCCGCCGCCGACAGCGCCACGGGCGCCAGCGGCACCCTCAACTGGGAGTGGCAGCTGCCAACGTCCTGGGACCCGGTCACCTCGAGCGCCGGCTGGGACATGCACGCCCTCGGCCTCGTCTACGCGTCGATCACCACCCTCGACCCCAAGGGCACGGTCGAGGCCGGGCTCGCGAGCTCGTGGAAGTACGCCTCGAACGGGAAGTCGGTGACGTTCCAGCTCCGCCCGGGGCTGGCGTTCACCGACGGCACCGCGCTCAACGCGGAGGCCGTCAAGGAGAACGTCGTCCGCGGCCAGACCCAGGCGAACTCCACCGAGGCCTCGGAGCTGTCGGTCATCTCCAAGGTCGTCGTGAACAGCGCGACCAGCTTCACGCTGGACCTGACCCAGGTCGACTACCAGGTCCCCGACCTGCTCGCGGGCAAAGACGGGATGATGGTCAGCCCGGCGTCGTTCAAGCACGTCGGCGGCATCCCCACCGCCCCGGTCGGCGCCGGCCCGTTCAAGTTGACCAGCTACGTGCCCGACTCGCACGCCGACCTAGTCCGCAACCCCGGCTACTGGGACGCCAGCCAGATCCACATCGCCAACTTCACCGTGCAGGACATCACCGAGCCGGAGCAGATCCTCGCCGCGCTCCAGTCGGGCCAGGTCAACGTCGCCTACATCGCGGGCAACCAGGTGGCGGCGGCCGAGGCGGCCGGGTTCAAGGTCGACGTGATCCCGTCCGAGGTGGTCAACGAGCTCGACATCCAGACCACGAGCGCGCCGTTCAACAACCCGGATGTGGTGGAGGCGATCAACTACGCCATCAACCGGCAGGCGATCCTCACGGTCCAGGCGTCCGGGTACGGGTCGATCGCCTACCAGCCGTTCCCCAAGGGGTTCGTCGGCTACAGCTCCAAGCTCGCGAACCTGTACCCGTACAACCCCACCCTGGCCAAGCAGCTGCTGGCCAAGGCCGGGTACAAGAACGGGCTGAAGATCACGCTGACCGCCCCGTCCACCGACAGCGCGCTCGCCGAGCAGATCCAGGGTCAGCTCGCGCAGGTCGGCATCACCGCCACGATCGGCAACATCTCCACCGACACCGAGACCCAGTACCTCTACCTGGACAAGACGATCCCGTTCGCGGTCGACGGGACGGCCGGGCGGATGTCGCCGGTCGAGATGCTCGACGTCCTCTACAGCCAGCAGGGCCTGATGGACGTCGACGGCAAGGCCGGGACCACGCCCGCCGCGGTGTCGTCGGCCCTCGCCAACGCGCTCACCGTCCCGCTGGACTCGCCGGATTACCCCACCGCGCTGCAGAACGCGGTGGTGACCTCGGTCAAGAACGATCCCATCCACATCTGGCTTGACACCAACCCGCGCATCCTCGCCTACAGCCCGACGGTGACCGGGATACCGCAGGACCTGGTGCAGCAGCGCTGGGAAGGCGTCCGGGTGGGGAGCTGACCGATGGCCGTCATCGAACTGACGGGCGTCGCCGGGGCCATCGCGCCCCGGCGGCGCCGGGGCCGGTCCGTCGCCGCCAAGCTCGGCGGCGGGCTGGCCGTGCTGGTGCCCATCGTGGTGCTGAGCTCGTTCATCACCTACTGTCTGGGCGCCCTGTCCAACAGCAACCCCGCCGCCACCATCCTCGGCCAGGACGCGGCCACGCCGGCCGCGGTGGCGAAGCTGGACCGGGCCCTGGGGCTGGACAAGCCGCTGGTCGTCCAGTACTGGGACTGGCTCACCCAGGCGGTCCAGGGCCATCTGGGGGTCTCCTACTTCACCCAGATCCCGGTGTCGCAGTCGATCGGCCAGCGGCTGCCGGTCGACCTGTCGATCGCGCTCCTCGCGGTCGTCCTCGCGGTGCTGATCGGCGGCACCGCCGGGACCGTGGCCGCGGTCAACCGGGGCAGCTGGTTCGACCGGGGCGTCACCATCGCCTGCTCGGTGGTCTCGACGCTGCCGGCGTTCGTGGTCGGGATCATCCTGGTGGTCCTGTTCGCGGTCTCGGCCCACCTGCTGCCGGCCTCCGGTTATACCGCGCCATCGGCCGGGGTCGGCCCCTGGCTGGAGCACATCATCCTGCCCAGCCTGGCGCTCGCCCTGCAGGTCGCGGCCGACATCGCCCGGCAGCTGCGGACCTCCCTGGTGTCGGTCCTCGACCAGAACTACATCGTCGGCGCCCGGGTGCGGGGCCTGCCCTACCGCCGGGTCCTGGTGCGGCACGCGCTGCGCAACGCGTGCGGCCCCGCGCTGACCATCCTCGGCAACGACTTCCCGATCATGCTCGCGGGCGCGGTGGCGGCCGAGGTGGTCTTCTCCCTGCCGGGACTCGGCCAGCTGCTGCTGGCGGCGGCCGAGGAGCGGGACATCCCCGTCGTGCAGGGCGTGCTGCTGGTGGTGGCCACGTTCGTGATCGTGGTCAACCTCGTGGTCAACACGCTGCTGGCGGCGCTCAACCGATCGGCCGACGGGGTGAGCGCATGAGCAGGCGACCGCTTATCGGGCAACGATCGTGGCTGCGGCTGCCGTCCGCCAAGATCGCCCTCGTCATCCTGGCCGTCGTGATCTTCCTGTCGATATTCGGCTCCGCCCTGGCACCGCAGAACCCACTGACCATCAACGCCAACGCGCTGTTCCAGGGGCCGAGCGCACACCATCTGCTCGGCACCGACTACCTCGGCCGGGACGTGCTCAGCAGGCTGATGGCGGGCACCCGGCTGTCGGTGCTGACCGCGTTCGAGGCGGTCGGCATCGGGCTCGTCCTCGGCGCGCCGCTCGGCGTCGCCACGGTCTTCCTCGGCAAATGGTTCGACTTCGCCGTCAACCGGGTCTCCGACGCGCTGATGACGCTGCCCTACATCTTCTTCGCGGTCGCGGTCACGGCGGCCCTCGGCAACGGCCTCGTCCAGGCCATGTCCGCCGTCGGCATCCTGCTCGCGCCGGGCTTCTTCCGGGTGACCAGGGCAGCGACGCTGGAGTTCGCGCGCGCCCAGTACGTGGAGGCGGCAGAGCTCTTCGGGGCGTCGAAGCTGCACGTCATCCGCGTGCACGTGGTGCGCAAGGTGCTGCCGACGATCGCGGTGACCACCGCCATGTCGGCCGCGGGCGCGCTGCTCGCGGTCTCGTTCTTCACCTTCCTCGGCATCGGCGTGACGCCGCCCGCCCCGACCTGGGGCGGCGTGCTCTCCTCGGACCTGGACTACCTGTCCCAGGCGTCGTGGGCGCCGTTCATCCCCGGCGCGCTGATCGCGGTCACCGTCGGCGCGCTCAACGCGCTCGCGGACGCGTTCCGGGACCGGGTCGGCCCCGGCGCCATGCCGGTGCCCGACCCGGTGATCAAGACCCACTCGACCCTGACCCAATCCGATCGGGAGGCCACCGATGCCCGGCAAACCGCCGCCTGACCAGGTCCTCGGCATCGAGGATCTGCACATCACGGTGCACGACGGGGCCGCCACCGCGGTCCGCGGAGTCACCCTCAGCGTCAGCGCGGGCGAGATCGTCGGGCTGGTCGGGGAGTCCGGCAGCGGCAAGACGCTGGCCTGCCGGGCCGCCCTCGGCGTGCTGCCGGCCGGCTGCGCCGTCGCCGGTGGAACGATCTCATTCGGCGGCGAGGACGTGACCGACCTGTCGCGCCGGGGCTGGGAGCGGCTGCACGGCACCGCCGTCGGCGCGGTGTTCCAGGACCCGGCCTCGTATCTAAACCCCAACCTGACCGTCGGCGGCCAGCTGGCGGAGGTGCTGCGGGTCAAGCAGAAGCTGCCGCGGGCCGAGGCGCACCGCAAGACGGTGGAGCTGTTCACCACCGTCGGGCTGCACAACCCGGAACGGGTCTTCCACCAGATCCCGGCCGAGCTGTCCGGCGGCATGCTGCAGCGGGTGATGATCGCCATCGCCATTTCCTGCGACCCGAAGCTGCTCATCGCCGACGAAGCCACCACCGCCCTCGACGTCACCATCCAGGCCGAGATCATCGAGCTGCTGAGAGACCTGCGAGACGAACGCAACCTGGCGGTGCTGTTCGTCTCGCACGACCTCGCCCTGATCAGGGAGCTGTGCGACCGGGTGGTGGTGTTCTACGCGGGCGAGGCGGTCGAGACCGGCCCGGTCGAGGAGATCATCGACCGGCCGCGGCACCCCTACACGCAGGCACTGCTCCAGGTTGCCTCCGTGGGCGACTTCCAGCGCCGCGAGCTGCGGGTGATCCCCGGGCAGCCGCCGCAGATGGGCGAGGACATCGTCGGCTGCCGGTTCGCCGCCCGGTGCCCGGCCGCCATCGACGCGTGCCGGTCCGGCCCGGTCAGCCTGGTGCCGCTGGGCCCAGGGCACCAGTCGCGCTGCGTCCGGGCGGGCGATCCCGAGCTCGCCGCCGTGGCCGAGGCAGAGCTGGCCGCCCGATGACCGCCCCGATCACCAACCCCGCGACCACCGGCCCCGCGGTCACCGCCGCGGCGCCGCTGCTCGCGCTGGAGGACGTCGACGTGTTCCTCGGCCGGGGCTGGCGGGCGAACCACGTGCTGTCGGACGTCGACCTGAAGATCTGGCCGGGTGAGATCGTCGGCCTGGTCGGCGAGACCGGGTCGGGCAAGACCACCCTGGCCAGGACCGTGGTCGGCCTGATCCGGCCGCGAAAGGGCCGGGTCGCCTTCCACGGCGCCCGGATATCGGGGCTGCGCGGCGCCGCCCGCCGGCGCGAGCGGCGCAGCGGGCACGTCCAGCTCGTCTTCCAGGATCCCCTCCGGTCACTCGACCCGGACCTGACCGTGGCCGAGATCGTGGGGGAGGGGCTCAGGATCCGCGGCGGCCTCGACCGTGCCGAGATCGAGCGGCGCGCGGCCGACGCCCTCGCCAAAGTCGGCCTCG
>DATCGA010000145.1:0-5895 GCA_036509215.1 Trebonia sp. | reverse complement strand
GAGCGACCGGCCGTCCGCTGCGGGCGGGCGCTCGGTAGGCGCCAGGCAGCCGCCGCTCATAGCGTCGTCGAGGTCCCGGCCACGTACTTGCCGGCTTTGCCGAAGAACCACTGCGACAGGATCTGGCGGGCCACCGGCGCGGCGGCCACGTCACCGAACCCGCCCTTCTCGACGTGGACGACGACGACGATCGGCTTGCTGGTGGCGGTCGCCGGCACGAAGCACGCATACCACGCGTAATCCGGCTGGTTGGTGTACTGCGCCGTCCCGGTCTCGCCGTACACCTGCTCACGGAAATTGCCCATCACATCCGCGGAGGTGCCACCCGGCTGCGACGCCGCCTCGCGCAGGCCCTGACGGATCGTCTCCAGGTAGAGCGGGTCGATGGCCAGGTGGCGCAGCGGCGCCGGGTCGATCCGGCGCAGGACAGCGCCGGTCGGCGACTCGATCGCCTCCCCGAGGTGCGGGCGCACGATCGTGCCGCCGTTGGCCAGGCCGGCGTAGGCGACGGCGAGCTGCAGCGGGGTGACCTGGAGATCGCCCTGCCCGACGGCGAGGCTCTCGTTGTCCCCGATCGACCACGGCCGGTTGGTGCCGTCGGCGATGCCGCACCCACCCGGCGCCCGCTGGGGGCTGCGGCGGTAGCCCTTGAGGCGGCGTGCGCTCACGGTCTGGCCATTGGTATACCGGAACGGGCCGGTGGCGCTCTCGCATTCGGCCTCGAGCCGGTTGCGGTGGGCGCGCCATACCGGCGTCGGGAGGGTGCCGCTCACCTCCGCGGGGAGGTCGATCCCGGTCGGCCGTCCGATCCCGAAGGCGCCGGCCCACTGGTCGAGCGGGCCGCCGTTGGGGTGCGTCGCCGGGTCGGCCGAGTTGGTGAGCGCACCGAGGTTGTAGAAAAAGTCGTCGGAGGAGACCCGCAACGCGTTGACGAGGTTCAGCGAACCGTCCACCGCGTGCCCGGAGTTGTGGCGGCACTGCTGGGCGCCGCCGGTGCCGACGCAGTACTGACCGGTGTCGTCGAACATGCTGTCAATCGACCACTGCCCGCTCTGCAACGCGGCGGTGGCCGTGATCGGCTTGAACGTCGACCCGATCGGCCCGGCGCTCTGGATCGCCCGGTCCAGCAGCGGATCTCCGCTGGTGGGGTTGATCAACTGGTCGTACTTGGCCTGGGTGAGGTTGCCGGTGAACACCGACGGGTCGTAGCTGGGAAGCGATCCCATGGCGTAGACCGCGCCGTTGTCGGGATTCATCGCGACGAACGCGCCGCCGGGGGCGTGGTTTGCGGCCATCGATGTGCGCAGCGCACGTTGCCCCGCCGCCTGCAGTCTCGCGTCAAGCGACAGCCGCAACGTGTCGCCGGCGCCGAGGTATGGGTCATACGCGGCCTCGAGCCCGGCTTGTCCAATCACCGCGCCCAACGACCCGCCGTGAGCCGGCTGTCTGCGCAGTTCGGCGGCATCGACCGGTCCGACCGTGCCAAGCGCCTGCGCGGCCAGCTCGCCGAGCGGGTAGGTGCGTACGCGCAATCGGCGGCCCCGCACCCCCGCGTCGGACTGCAAGCGCTCGCCGGCCAGCATCGCCCCGGCGTCGTCGCGGATCTCACCGCGCACCGCCGTGGACCCGTGGGCGAGGCCGCGTGCGGCGGGATGGGGGGCGCGCGAGCCGCGCAACATGACGATCGCCCCGCCGGCGACGACAACGGTCGCGATGACCGCCGCGGCGAGCGAGACAAGGCCACCCGCCGGCACCCGCCGCCGTTGCCGGCCCCGGGCCGGGGACCGCGCCGGGTCGTCGATCGCGTCGTCCAGACGCGCGCGGGCAGCGTGGCGCACGTCGTCGGCGGGAGGCCCCACCTGGGGCCGGAGCTCGGCGAGCCGGTCGAGTTCGTCGATCATTCGTTCGCCTCCTGGGCATCGATGCCGACAGCCGCGTCGCCGGCGAGGACGGATCTCAGCGCGGCGCGGCCGCGGGCTAGCCGCGAGCGCACCGTGCCCACCGGGACGCCGAGCGCGGCGGCGATCTCCCGGTAGGAGAATCCCTCCCACGCGTGCAGGATGAGCACGTCGCGCTGGTCGGCGTCCAGTGCGGCCAGCAGCTCCGCCACCTCGGCGGCAGCCCGGTCCGGGGCCGTCCCGCCGGCGGCGACCCGGGGCGTGAGCTCGGCGACCAGCGCGTGCGATCGACGGTCCGCTCGCCACTGGTTGCGCAACAGGTTGGTGGCGATGCCGAACAGCCACGGCCGGGCGCTGCCGGCGTCGGCGTGGAACGTGTGCCGGCGCTCGAACGCGACGGTGAACGTGGCCGAGGCCAGGTCGTCGGCCCCGCCGGCGCCGATGCGGCGAGCCAGGTACCCGTGCACGGCGTCGAAATGGCGATCGAAGATCGCGGCGAACAGCTGCGGTCGATCGCCGGAGGCGGCGATCACCGCCGCGTCCGACGCCTCACGGCCGGCGAAACGATGGAGTCCCACGCCGGGCTATTGTCCGGCGCGCCCCGAAGGTTCCCGCCGCACGTCGATCCTCGGCGCCAGCGGCCTAGTCTAGGCCGGCGGCGCGGCCGGCTGTGCGGCGGTCTCGGCGATCAGCCGACGCCGCTCGTCGTCTGCCCGAACGAACAGTCCGCGCCGGGGATCGGGCTGTCCGGAGCCAGGCATGCGATCCGCACCCGCGGCTGAGCCCGGGCCCGGATGGTGAAGCTGTAGTACTTGCCGACATAGCGGGCGTGAGCCACCATGACGGTGATCTGCGCGCCGATGCCGAGCTGGCGGCCGACGAGGCTCGCGGTCATGCTGACGTTCGAGGCCGGGCAGCCCGTAACGGGGGCGTCCGCGCACGGCCGGGCCTTGGGCAGCGCCACCGGGCGGCTGGCGAACGGGCAGCCGTGGCCGTGGCAGCCGAGCTGGACCGATGATCCATACGGGATGCCGAGCAGGACGAGGTGGACAACGCTGGTGTACGAAGGGGTGAAATAGAACGTCCAGCTCAGGGTCGACGTCACCGCGCCGTCGACCGGGATGGGCGTCACGTTGAGGGCGGACGCTGACGAGGTCACCGCGTCGAAATTGGCATCGCCCCGGTAGGCGGCGGTGAGCGTCTGCTTGCCGGGGAGCACGTAGGTCGTGGAGCACGTCGCCGCGAGCTTGACCATCCGCTGCTTGGTGCACCCGGCGAGCGGCTTGCCGTGATCGAGGAACTCGATCGTGCCGGTCGGCGCAAACGCGCGCTCGGGCTGCGCCGGAAGTGACAGCGTCGCGGTGTCGGTGAGGCGGGTGCCGGCCATCACCTGTTTGACGGCGCGCAGTGCGATGCGGAGGGTGTCGCGGACGACTGGCAGCGTCACCACGGGGCTGGTGGAGCCGAGCACGACCGAGCCGGCGGCCGGGTCAAACGTGACCGCCAGCTGAGCCTGACCGGCGGGGAACGAGGTCTGACACCGAACCGCGCCGGCGCTGACGGCGACGCCGGAGCAGCCGGTGATGGCGGTCCCATCGTCGGTGAATGTCATCGAGCCGGTCGGTGTGGCGCTGCCCGACTGAGCGGTCACGGTGGCGGCCAGGACCACTGCCTGGTTGACCGCAACGTTGCCGGGTGAGGCGGCGAGCGTCACCGAGCTGCCGGTCTGGGCGACGCCGGATGTGCTCGAGCTCACCGGCGAGCTCGCCGTCGACTCGTCAAACGCCGTCTCCTGCACGACGAACGTCGAGCCGGTGTCACCGGGGGCAACGGTGTAACTCGAGTCGGTCGCGCCCGCGATCGGCGTACAGCCGGAGCCCGACCCGTTGCAGTCGTCCCACTGGTACGTGTAAGCGGTCGGCTGGTTCGTCCACGCTCCGCGGGTCGCGGTCAGCGTCTGGCCCTGGACCACCCTGCCGGAGATCGTCGGCGGTGATTGATTGCTCGGCGGCGCCACGGTCGCGGTTCGCTTGGCGAATGCGGTCGAGGTGCTGCCGTCAGGAGCGGTCGCGGTCTCGGCCACCCCGATCGTGTAGCCGAGATCGCTGGCGGTGACCGCGTACGCGTCGCCGGTGGCTCCCGGGATCGGCGCACAGACATCGCCGCCGCTGTCGCAGTCCTGCCACCGCTCGCTCGTCGAGGTGACGTTGGACCACTGCCCTGGTGTGAGGGTCAGGGTCTGACCGACCCACTGGTTGCCCGACACCGACGGCAGGCTGTCGTTGGCAGGAGCCGCCGCGGCCGTGCCGGTCAGCGGCCCGGCGAGGAGCGCGAGCAGGCCGGCGCCGGCCAGGAAAAAGCGGAGTGCGACGGCCGATGGCGAAGTACGAACGTGCGCACGTTCGCGGCGGCCCGCAGCGACCGGGCGGGCGGGCATTGACCGCGCTCTACTATTTCGAAATCGTTTCATCTCTCAGCGAATGACCGACGGCTTCAAGCGCAGCTCCGACGACGGGAACGAGCCCGCCGACGTCCCGCTCGGTGCCAATGACGCGTTCGATATCGCAGTACAGTTCGAACAGCGCGACGATTTGCCTGCCGCCGAGGCGGCGTATCGCACCGCCGCTGACTTGGGGCACACGCACGCCGCGGTCAGACTCGGCGTCCTGCTAGAAGAGCGCGACGACCTCCCCGGGGCCGAGCAGGCGTTCCGGCGGGCCGACCACCGCGGCGACGCCACCGGGGCGTTTCACCTCGCGTGGCTGCTGCACGAGGGCGGGGACCCGAGCGGCGCCGCGGCGGCCTACCGCCGCGCCGCGACGCGCGGTCATCCGGCGGCGGATGCCAACCTGCGGATGCTGCTGGCTGACGGCGGTGTGGCCGCGGCCGAGAGCGCGCCCCAGCCCCAGGCGGTCGCGCCCCAGCCCGCGGCGGCCCCGTCTCAGCCCGAAGCGGTCGCGCCCCAGCCCGCGGCGGCCGGTCCGGCCGCCGCCGCGCCGCCGGCCGACGACGCCGTGGCGAGCTTCACCTACTCCCCGGCCGACATCCGGCCGCGCCCACGCGAGCCCGATGTGACCGCCGCCCCGGTCGCCGCCGACGCCGGCGCGACCACCGCGGTCGATGCGCTCGCGGCCGCGGCCGCAGCGGCCGCGTTCGCCGGCGAGCCGTCAGGGGGCGAGCCGGTCAGCCCGGACCTGATCGCCGAGCTCAACCAATCGGGCCGCACACGGGGCCGACGTCAGGCCGCGTCGCGCCGCTCCAGGACTCAGGCCGGCGCTGCCCGCCGGGCGCCGGCGACCGGAGCCAGCCGAACCGTGCCGGCGGCCGCCGCGCCGGTCCTCGAGTCCGCGCGCAAGACCCGCCAGCGCAAGCGGGCCGAGCGCAAGCAGGCCGAGCGCAAGCGGTCCGGGGCGCTTCCGCGGACCGTCATCGGCTGGACGATCCCGGTGCTCGCGTTCGGAGCGGCGTTCCTCGCCGGGGTGGCCACCAAGCCCAAGGTCCACACTCCGGCGCGCCTGGCCGCACCGGCCGGCCAGGTCGGGGCCGGCGCGACCGTCACGTCGGTCGCCCCGTTGCCCGCGCCGCGAGGTCTGCGCACGTCGCCCCCACCCCGCCGGGCCAAGCCGAAGACGTCCACGACGGCGGCGACGTCGGCGACGTCGGCGGCCACGACCGTGAGCCCGGTCTACCGGCCGGTGTACCACGCGCCGATCCAAGTCCGCGCAGCGGCGCCGCCGCCGACCTCCGCCGCCGCCAGCACGACCGGCACGACCGTCCCCGGGTCGGGGGGCGGCGCGGTCACCACCACAGCCGCCACCACGGCCGGGAACGGGACCGGCACGGCGAGCGGGAGCGGCTAGTGCAGCGTTCCGTAAGTCGCTTGATGGTCTGACGAGTGGCTGGGCGTGGGTGGGCGTGTCCGCCGGCCCAGCTAGTACCGGGCGTACTTGTCGGGCCGGCGGACGCGGCCAGGCGCGTCCAGACGCCGTCAGAGCGC
>DATCGA010000144.1:0-7798 GCA_036509215.1 Trebonia sp. | reverse complement strand
GTCACCCAGGACCGGGTGAACACGTTCGCCGACGCCACCGACGACCACCAGTGGATCCACGTGGACCCGGAGCGCGCGGCGGCCGAGTCGCCGTTCGGCGGCCCGATCGGGCACGGCTTCCTCACCCTCTCGCTGTTCGTGCCGATGTGGTCGCAGATCCTGGTCGTCACCGACGTCACCATGGGCGTGAACTACGGGCTGAACAAGGTCCGCTTCCCGGCCCCGGTGCCGGTCGGCTCGAGGATCCGGCTGACCGCCACGCTGGTCGACATCGAGGAGGTCAAGGGCGGCGCGCTCCAGCTGACGGCGAGCGGCGTGATCGAGCGAGAGGGCTCGGACAAGCCGGTCTGCGTGCTCGAGTCGCTGACCCGGCTCTACGGCTGAGAACCGGGCCGAGGGGTAAAGACCCGATCGCACGGGTAAGGGTGGCCGCCGGGCGACGGTAGCCTGTGCGCGTGGCTGAGGTCCTTGATCATGCGTGGTTCTGCGAGGCGGGCGAAGCGGAGGTAGCGGCGCTGGCGGCTGTCGTCGCTAACGTGCCCGACCTGTCGGCCGAGGTGCCGACCTGCCCGGGCTGGACGATGGCAGACCTGGCCGGGCACGCCGGGGGCATCCACCGATGGGCGACCTCGATCGTGGTCTCGCAGGCCGACTCGCGGCTGCCGTTCCCCGACGCAGAGTCGCCGTGGTCGTCGGCCGACGAGCTGGCGGAATGGCTCGCGGCCGGAGCCAAGCCGTTGTTCTCGGCGCTGCGCTGGGCCGGGCCGGTCACCCCGGTCTGGACCTGGGGCCCCGGCCGGACCTCGGGCTGGTGGGCCCGGCGAATGCTGCACGAGACGACCCTGCACCGGGCCGACGCCGAGCTGGCGCTCGGCGTCGCCGAGCCGGAGATCGACTCGGTCATCGCGGCCGACGGGATCGACGAGTTCCTGTTCAACCTGCCGTCCGCCCGGCGGCCCTACAAGCACCTGGCGTCGCTGCCGACCGGCGCGTCGATGCACCTGCACGCGACCGACTCCGACGGGGAGTGGCTGGTCCGGTTCACCGAGAGCGGCATCACCTGGGAACGCGGGCACAGCCGGGCCTCGGTCGCGGTGCGCGGGCCGGTCGCGTCGCTGCTGCTGTTCACCTACGGGCGGCTCGGGCCGGCCGACCCGCGGCTGGCGGTGTTCGGCGAGGCCGAACTGCTCGACGCCTGGCAGCAGAAGACGGCGCTATGAGCCAGCGGGCGAGCGGGAAGGCACTGTGAGGGTCACCCGTTTATGCGGCTGCTCGCGATCAGCGATCTGCACATCGGCTATCCGGAGAACCGGGCCTACGCGGACTCCCTCGCCCCGGCCGACCCCGATGACTGGCTGATCGTGGCGGGCGACGTCGGCGAGGTCTTTGCGGACGTCGGATTCGTGCTCGCATCGCTCGCGAACCGGTTCGCCCGGGTGATCTGGACACCGGGCAACCACGAGCTGTGGACGCTGCCTTCTGATCCGGTGGCGGCGCGTGGCCTCGCCCGGTACGAGGCCCTGGTCAAGGTCTGCCGGCGGTTCGGCGTGCTGACCCCGGAGGACGAGTTCCCGCTCTTCAAGGGCCCCGACGGCCCGGTCACGGTCGCCCCGCTGCTCAGCCTCTACGACTACTCGTTCACGGCCGCCGGCGGCGACTCGACGACCGAGGGCCTGCGGGCGGCGGCGCTCCGGGCGGCCGACGCGGCCGGGATCGTGCCCGCCGACGAGGGCCGGCTGCACGCCGACCCGTACCCGTCGGTCGCGGACTGGTGCCGCGAGCGGGCGGTCGCGACCGAGACGCGGCTGGCCGCCGTGGCCGGGCCGATGGTGCTGGCCAGCCACTGGCCGCTGATCCCGGCGCCGCTGGCGAGGCTCAGGCACCCGGCCTACGCCCCCTGGTGCGGGACCACGCTGACCGCCGGCTGGCACACCCGTCACCAGGTCGTCGCCGCCGTCTACGGCCACCTGCACATCCCCGGCACCACCGAGCAAGACGGCGTCCGCTTCGAGGAGGTCTCGGTCGGCAACCCCCGCGAGTGGCGGCGCCGGGGCGCCGCTCCCCCGCCGCCGCGGGTCATCCTCGGCTGACCAGGGGAAGGCCGGGCGTTACCAGAGCAGACGGCGCTCGAAGACGACCTTGGGGGCGGAGTCGCCGTCGTAGTTGGGGATCGGGTCGGTGACGGTGAACCCCATCGCGGCGTGGAAGGCGATCGACCTTGTGTTGCGGGCGGCGGTGATCGCGCGGACGACCGAGCGGTCGTCGGCCTCCGCGAGGGTGAAGAACCGCTCGTAGAGGGTGCGGGCGAGGCCGTGGCCGCGCCGGGCCGGGTCCACCCCGACGAAGTGGATGTAGGCCGCGTCCGGTTGCGACGGGGACAGGAAGCCGACCAGGAACCCGGCCAGGGCGCCCTCGGCTTCGGCGACGGTGGAGGTCGCGTGGAAGTGGTCGAGGAACACCCGGGGCAGGGCCTGCCGGATCGGCCGGCCCCACCAGTCGTCGACCACGGCGATGATCGGGTCGAAGTCTTCCGGGGTGGCGGGGCGGAGCGTGATGTCTGGGGTCACGCCGCCTGATCGTAGTCCTGACGGCAGGGACTTAGTGGAGGCGCCAGAGCCGGCCGGGCCCGTTCGATATGACGGTTGTGGGGGTTTTAGAAGGAGAAGCCACCGGGGCGGGAGTTGCGGTCGGCGAGCAGGCCCGCCAGCGTGGAAATCGCGATCTCGGGCGGGGTACGGGAGCCGATGTTGAGGCCGATCGGGCGGTGCACCCGGGCGATGTCGCCGGGGGCGACGCCGAGGGCCTCGAGCGCCTCGACGTGCGGGCCGGCGTGGTGCGGGTTGCCCATGATGCCGACCCAGCGGGCCTTGGCCGCGAGGGCGTCGCGGAGCATGACCCCGAGCTCGCCGCGGTGATGGTCGGTGACCACGACGTCGGCTCCGTCGAGGTTCTCCGGCATCGCGTCGGCCACCGTGAAGCCGGCCATCCGCGCGCCCGACGCGCGGGCCTGATCGGGGTCGACCAGCACGCAGCGGTAGCCCGCGTCGGCGGCGTAGCGGAGCAGGTAGCCGGAGACGGACGAGGCGAACACCGCGACCAGCGCGCGGTCTGCGCCCGGGCCGCCGCCCGGCGGGCTCGGCTGGGGACTCGGCTGCGCGGTCGCCTGCCCGGAGGCGGGCGAGCTCTCGCCGTGGGCGACGGCGCAGGCGTCGTTCTGTTCGGCCATGACGCTAAGTCTGCTTCATCGGGCCGGTCGCTGGCCATGGCGGCTCGGGCGAAGCGTCGGGGCGGCGTCTCAGCGTGCGGTGGCCGACTTGGTGCCCCAGGTCTGCTGGGCGACGCCGATGCAGCTCTCGGCTTCGATCTGGGCGGTCGTGTCGGCGTGCGGGTCGGTCAGGCAGAGCCCCGACTTCTGGTTGACGATCTCGCCGTTGGAGCCGGGCTTCCACTGCTCGTTGGCGCTGCCGGTGCACGGGTACCAGCCGACCGCGGCGCCGCTGCTGTTGCTGCCGCCGACGGCCAGGCAGCCGCCCTCGGTGCGCATCGTCTGATCGGGGTACAGCGACCAGACCTGGCCGGCGCTCCCGTCGCAGGAGTGCAGCGCGATCGGGTTGTACTCGGTGTTCAGGCCGGCGGAATTGGTCAGGCAATCGCCCCCGCTGGCGGTGACGTAGCCGGTGGCGGTGGCCTTGGCGGCGGGCGTGGAGTTGCCGCCCTTCTCGTACACGGCGACGTAGCCGACGCTCAGCGTGGCGGGCACGGTCTGCGCGGTCGGGGTGGTGCAGTGGCAAATCAGGTTCGGGTAGGCGCCGCCCACCGCCAGGTCGAGGATCATGTAGAAGCCGTGGTCGACCGCCTGCTGCCAGATCGCGGTGCCGGTATGCGACTCGGTGACGGTGGCCACCAGCTTGCCGTCCAGCAGGAACTGGGCGAACTCGGCGCTGGTGTTGACCCGGTTGATGATCACCGAGTACGTGTTGTAGGAGGAGTCGCACGGGGAATTCGGGCACGGTTCCAGGTTGCTGCCGCCGCCGCGCTCGTCGGTGCCGTGCAGGGTGGCGGCGGACTCGTTATCGGAGTTGACGCTCTCCAGCATGTCGATCTCGCCGGACGAGGGCCAGCTGCCGCCGGTCCGCATCGCCGACCCGAGCGCCCAGAACGACGGCCAGTAGCCGGGGCCGCCGTTCGGCTGCTTGATCGAGGCGGTCATCTCCATCTCGCCGCCCGCCGGGGCGGTGAAGTCGTCGCGGGTGGTCTCGATCCGGCCCGAGTACCACTTTCCGTCGGTGTGGGTCGCCTGGATGACCAGGTGCCCGTAGCCGTCCACGTAGACGTTCTTGGTCGAGCTGGTGTCGTTCTCGACGTTCTTCGATCCCCAGTCGGTGCCGATGTCGTAGAGCCAGTTGGCGGACGATGGCGCGGTGCCGGCCTTGCCGGGGAAGGCGTCGGAGAAGACGGTCGACCAGCCGGCCGGCGCGGGCGGCACGACGCTGCCCTTCGCCGCCGCCGGAAGGTTGGCGATGATCACCGGATCGGCCTGCAGCTGGGGGGCGGCGACGGCCGCGCAGCCGCCGAGCAGAACCACGGCGGCGAGGACGATGAGCAAGGTGAACCGTCGCATATGATCCTTTCGCCTGGTTATGAGGGGTGCCGTTGAAGAGTGTGGCATACCGCTAGGGTGTCGCTCATGGATTTCCAAGAGGTCGTTCAGCGGCGGCGCATGGTTCGGGCCTTCACCGGGGAGTCGGTTCCGAAAGGGTCACTCGACCGGATCCTCGGCAACGCGGTCCGCGGGCCGTCGGCCGGGTTCTCCCAGGGGCAGTCGTTCCTGCTGCTGACCGAGCCCGCTGACCGGGAGCGATTCTGGGAGATCGCGGGGGCGGCGGTCAACGCGTCGGCCCAGACCGCACCCGCGGTGATCGTCCCGATGTCCTGCAAGCGGGTCTACCTGGACCGGTACGCGCAGCCCGACAAGGGCTGGACGGACCGGGATGAGGCCCGCTGGCCGGTGCCGTTCTGGCATATCGACACCGGGATGGCGGGGCTGCTGATCCTGCAGACGGTGGTGGACGAGGGACTCGGCGCGATTTACTTCGGCATCGTGCCGGAGGCGGTGCAGCCGTTCCGCGACGCGTTCGGGGTGCCGGACGACCAGGAGCCGATCGGCGCGATCGCGATCGGGTTCGACGCCGAGACCGAGAAGCGCGACCTGCGGTCGAAGCGGCGGTCGATGGACGACGTCCTGCACTACGGCCGCTGGTGACGACCGTCGGCCGACGCCGCTGAATCTTCCGCAAGCTCTGGCTCTGGGCCTGCGTCTGCATCAGGGGCCGACTCGGCCTCGTCGACCATGAGCTCGACACCCTCGATCGTCCCGGCCGTCTCGACCGTCCCGTCTGTCTCAACCGTCTCCATCGTCACTATCGTCCCGGGCGGGCCGCTAAGCCGCCAGATCTCGACGACGATCACCTGGAGCGCCCCGGCCAGCGGGATGGCCAGCAGCGCCGCCACGAAGCCGCCGAAGATCCCGCCCACCCACGACCCGATCGACGCGCCGAACAGCACCGAGACCAGCACCAGGAGCGGCGATATGCGCACCGTCTTGGACATGATGATCGGGTTCAGTGCGTGGTTCTCGATCTGGGTGTAGACCAGAAACACGATCAGCACCACGATGCCCGCGGTGATGCCCTTGGAGGCGGTGGCGAACAGCACGACCGGGATTCCGGCCAGCGCGCCGCCGATTATCGGCAGGAAGTCGACCAGCGCGACCCAGAGCGCCCACAGCCCGGGGAACGGCACGCCGGTCGCCAGCAGCGAGATGAAGACGGTCACCCCGCAGATCACCGAGGTCGTGAAGTTTCCGAGCATGTAACCGACGACCGCGCGGTTGACCTGGGACGCGACCGACTGCACCTCCCTCGCCTGCCCGGGCGAAAGGAGGGACAGCAGGCCCCGCCGTATCTTCGCCCCCTCTAGGAGCAGCAGCAGCACCAGGACGAAGATCGTGAACAGCTCGAACAGCAGCGACAGCGCGCCCTCGCCGAACGACAGCGCCGGCTTGGCCAGGCCCTGCCCGAACGTGACGAGCTTGGGCGCGTTCTTGGTCACCCACTGCTGGACGTGGTAGCGGCGCACCAGGTCGCCGATCCAGCCCTTGCCGATCCAGCCCTTGCCGGTCTCGGCCGATGTGATGTACGCCGGCAGCTTGTTGGCGAAGTTGGTGATCCCGCTCACCAGGGGGGAGCCGAACTCATAGGCCAGTCCGGCGAACGCGGCCAGCGCGAGCAGCGTCACCACGGTGACGGCGTACCCGCGCCGCTTCACCAGGTACTTCTCAACCACGTGGACCAGGGGATTGAGGATCAGCGCGAGGAACCCCGCGACGAGCATCAGCAGCAGCACATCGCGCAGCCGGTAGATCACCTTGCCGGCCAGGTAGAAGAACGCGACGGCGAGGATGGCGACGATGATCGTGCGCAACGGGACCTTCTTCAGGTCGGCGGCGTTCCATAGCCGTCCTAGCCGGTCCCCCAGGGTCCCGTTCTGTTCGTCACCGCTCACCCCTACAGCATGTCAGGTTCCACGCCCGGATTGCGCGCACAGGGACCCTAATGGGCATCCAGTTGCGCCTGATGTGCCTTCAGCGGGTCATCAGCGCCTTGTCGGCGGGCCCGGACGGCGCGGTCATTCACGCACCGATCGCCGCGAGCAGCACGAGCAGCAGGCTGGCGAGGACAAACAGCCCGTGCGCGGCAATGGCGGCGGCCGGCTGCCGCCCGGATCGCGTCGGTGACGATGACGCCGACGCCGACCCCGGCGACGCAGGCGGCCGCGGACTCGGCAGGCCGGTGAACAGGACGGTCATGCCGAGCCCGGCGACGCAGGCAAGCAGGCCGACCGAGATCCAGGCGAACGCCGCCCAGCCGGTGATGATGAAAAGCGTCCACAGCGCAAGCCCGAGCAGGCCAAGGCCAACGTGCCCGAGAATCACCGCCGACGGCGCCGCGCTGTCGGCGGCGCCCCGCGGGCGGGCTAGCCTGCCGCCCGCCCGCCGCCAGCGGATGAGTATCCAGCCGCCGCTGCCGGCCGTCGCCAGCCAGGCCAGCAGCGCGGCGACCTCCGTGGCCGACTCACTGAAACCGAGCCGGGACGCGGCCGGCACCGCTGGCACGCCACCGGCTGAGCCGCTGGCCGAGGGCGCGGGCACGATGGGCGCCGGACCGGTTATCAGGGCGCTCACGTAGGCGGCGGCTGCCCTCGCCTGCCGCCGCCATTCGGATTTGGAGCCGGTCCCAGACGCCATCCGGATGGCCAGGCTGAAGGCCTCGTTGCGCTGGCCCGGGGTGAGCGCCCGGCACGCGGGGGGCACGCGGGTTAGCCGCTCGTGCGCGCGGATCGAGCGGTAGGCGTTGGTTGTGCAGCCCGCGCTGCCGGCGGGGCTGCTCGAGGCCGACTTCGGGGCCGGCGCGCTGGCCGAGCCGCCGGTACCGGCCGCGCATCCGCTCACGACGATGGCGGTGAGCGCCGCGAGGAGCCCGCCCGCAATCAGCGCCTTTGCCAGCACTCCTCTACGTTAGCCGGGAATCAGGCCGTCAGCAGGGCAGCAGGCCCTGCGCTTGCTTGGCGGCGAGCACCCGGCCGGCGGCGGCGTCGACGGTGGCGCGGAAGGCGGAGTCCGAGGAGGCGGTCGAGACCACGGTGGACGCCATCTCCTCGGCCGGCCCGAACGACTGCGAGGTGATCAGGTCCCCGCCCGCGTCGAGGAAGTCGAGCGCCCGCTGGCCGGCCGGGATCG
>DATCGA010000143.1:0-2614 GCA_036509215.1 Trebonia sp. | reverse complement strand
GCCACGTGCGGCCGGCCGTCCCGGCAGGCGGTCGCCACCCGGCAGGTCCGCTCGGCCGTCAGGAACTCGTCGGCCTCGGCCGCGGTCATCGCGATGGCGCGGCCGCGGCGCTGCGCTCGCTCGGTCACGACCGCCCCTCTCCTTCGGCGCCAGTCCGGCCGGGCGGAGCGTAGTCAAGAAAGCCCTTTTCCCCCGGCTTGGCGCCCGCTTGCCTGGTATTGCGGTGCAGCGCATCCGTCAGCGCTCTCAGCCGCGCGTTGAGCGCGGCCTGTCGCTCCGAAGTCGGGTCGTCGCGCAGCGCCGCCTCCGTGAGCGCGATCTCCTCGCGCAGCCGGATGGCGGACTCGCTGAACGTGAGCAGGTCGTGGTCGTCTTCGTCGCGGATCAGGTCGTCGTCGCGAGCCTGCTCATCCCCCACGCGTGCCTCCTTGGGCCGACCGTCACCTTTACCAGATAGTACAATAGGTTATATGATAGGCCTGACTGCGCGAACGTAAGGATGGGACGATGCCGCTCCAGGACTGTATGCAGATCATCTCGGTAGACGACCATCTCATCGAGCACCCCCGCGTGTTCACCGACCGCCTCGCCGCCAAGTACCTGGCCGAGGGGCCGCGCATCGTCGAGGACGAGAAGGGCCGTCACATCTGGCACTTCGAGGACAAGGTCTTCCCGTACATCGGCCTGAACGCGGTCGCAGGGAAGACGCCCGACCAGTACGGCCTGGAGCCGCTGCGCTTCGATGACATGATCCCGGGCTGCTACGACCCGGCCGAGCGGGTCAAGGACATGGACGTCGACGGGGTGCACGCGGCGTGCTGCTTCCCCTCGTTCCCCGGCTTCGGCGGCCGCGTGTTCCTCAACGCGAGCGACAAGGACCTGGCGCTCGCGTGCCTGCAGGCCTGGAACGACTTCAGCATCGACGAGTGGTCGGCGACCGCCCCCGGCCGCTACGTGCCGCTGGCGCTGCTGCCGATCTGGGACGTCGAGGCCTGCGTGACCGAGCTGAAGCGGGTCGCCGCCAAGGGCGCGCGGGTGGTGTCGTTCCCCGACAGCCCGGTGCCGCTCGGCCTGCCCTCGTTCCACAGCGACCACTGGGGACCGCTCTGGGACGTCTTCGAGGACACCGGCGTCGTGGTCAGCCTGCACTTCGGGTCGGGCAGCTTCGTCCCCGGGTTCTCGGCCTCGGCCAAGATGCTTTCGCCGAACTACCGAGGGGCTGAGTTCAAGTCGGTCTCGGCCCGAACCGGCGGCAACGCGGAGATCAAGGATGACGACGCGCCGACCGCCACCTCCTTCGCCGTGTACGCCACCAACCTGATGTGGACTGCGTCCGACCTCGTCTTCTCCGGCCAGCTGCAGAAGCACCCGCGGCTCAAGTTCATGCTGGCCGAGGGCGGCATCGGCTGGTTCCCCTACATCTGGGAGCGGATGGACCAGGTCTGGGCACGGCACCGCTACTACCAGCCGATCGACTTCGACGCCCGGCCGAGCGACCTGTTCAAGAAGCACTTCTGGGGCTGCTACATCGAGGACGAGTTCGGCATCAAGAACCGCCACGAGATCGGCATCGACCGGATCTGCGTCGAGATCGACTACCCCCACTCGGACAGCAACTGGCCCAACAGCCGCAAGGGGATCGCCGCATCGCTGGCCGACGTACCCGACGACGAGGCGCACAAGATCGTCGAACTGAATGCCCGTGAAGTCCTCAACTTCCCCCGTTCCTGAGGATCCGGCCGCGGTCCGCCCGCTTCCGCAGCCCACGCTCGCCAGCGCCGAGTTCTGGTCGTCGGGCAGCGACGGGGTGCTGCGCGTCCTGCGCTGCGCGGACTGCGGCGCCTACACCCATCCGCCGCTGCCGCGTTGCCGGTCCTGCCGCGGCGACCGGCTGACCATGTCCCCGGTCTCCGGCCGGGGCGTGGTGGCCGGGTTCACCGTCAATCACCAGCAGTGGCTGCCGGACTTCCCGCCGCCCTACGTCATCGCCGTGGTGGCGCTCGAGGAAGACGACGGGGTCCGCCTCACCAGCAACATCGTCGGCTGCCCGGCGGGCCAGGTGCGCATCGGGATGGCCGTCCGGGTGCTGTTCGAGAAGGCCGGCGACGTCTACCTGCCCCTGTTCGAGCCCGACCCCGAGCGAACGGGGCAGACTCTCGCCATCCCGGCCGATCGTGACGTCGGCGCGCCCCGTCCACAAGCGAAAAAAGAGAAGTTTGAGGAACGGTCCGCGCTGACTGGGGTCGGTCAATCGCGTGTGGGTCGGCGGCTGATGATTGACCCGCTCAGCCTTACCGTCGACGCGTGCCTGGCCGCGGTGGCGGACGCCGGCCTCACCCTGGACGACATCGACGGGCTGTCGACCTACCCCAGCCGGGTGGGGTCGCCGGGCTTTTCCGAGGGCGGCATCGCCCCGCTCACGGAGGCGCTGCAGCTCCGGCCGACCTGGATCAACGGGGCGGGCGACACCCCCGGGCAGAGCGGCGCCATCGTCGCCGCCATGCTCGCGGTCGCGTCCGGGCTCTGCCGCCACGTGCTGTGCTACCGGACCCTGTGGGAGTCCTCGTACGCGGCCCTGGTCCGGGAGGGCAGATGGGAGCAGCCGGCCGCCCGC
>DATCGA010000142.1:0-6703 GCA_036509215.1 Trebonia sp. | reverse complement strand
GGTCAGGCGGCTGGCTCTCTGGGAAGGCCGAGGCCGCGCTCGGCGATGATCGTGCGCTGGATCTCGCTGGCGCCGCCGGGGATCGTCCACTCCCAGGAGCCGATGAAGTCGAGCATCCAGGCGCCCGACTCCCAGCCGCTTGAGGCGGGCTTGCTGAGCACGGCGTGGGCGTCGAGGCCGCCGATCTGGGCGCCGAAGTCGGTCATCCGCTGCAGCAGCTCGCTGTAGTAGAGCTTCACGATCGAGGCGTCGGCCGGGCCCGCCGTTCCGGCCTCGTGCCGGTCGACCAGGCCTCGGCAGAGCGCGCGCAGGCCGGTGATCTCGGTCTCGAAGGCCGCTAGGCGGTCGGCCACGAGGGAGTCACCGACGATGCCTCGCTGCGCGCACGCCTCGACTAGCCAGCGGAAGCCGGCGTTGCCCAGGCGTTCCGCGAGCTCGACCATGGTCATGCCCCGCTCGGCGCCGAGGGTTTCCTGGGCGACGCGCCAGCCGGCGTTCTCCGGGCCGACCAGGTTGGCGGCCGGTATGAACACGTCGTTGAGGAAGATCTCGCAGAAGTGGGAGTCGCCGACGGCGTTCTTGATCGGGCGGACGTCGAGGCCGGGCGAGCGCATGTCCATGAGGAGGTAAGAGATGCCACGGCGTTTTGGGGCGCTTGGGTCGGTCCGGGCTAGGAGCAGGCACCAGTCGGCGTGCATGGCGCCGCTGGCCCAGAGCTTCTGGCCGTTGACGACGTAGTTGTCGCCGTCGCGGCGGGCGGTCGTGCGCAGCGACGCCAGGTCGGAGCCGGCCTCGGGCTCGGAGAAGCCCTGGACCCAGATCTCGCCGTCGAGGATGGCGGGCAGGTGACGCTGGCGCTGCTCGTCGGTTCCGGCCGCGAGCAGGGTGGCGGCGGCGTGGTGGATCGCGACGAACGCGAGCACCAGGCGGGGCGCGTCGGCGGCGGCTAGCTCGGAGTACAGGATGACCTGCTCGGCGGCTGAAAGGCCGCCGCCCCACGCCGCAGGCCAGTGCGGCACCGCGTACCCTGCGGACCGCAGCTCGGCGAACCACCACTTTTGGAAGGCGGCGAACTCGGCCTCGCTCACGCCGGTCTGGGCTGTCCGCCAATTCGCCGGGACGTGCGTGCGACACCAGTGGCGGACGGTGCCGCGGAAGTCCTCAAGCTCGGCGGCGGCGCCCATCATCGTTCCTTAATTCGATGATCGTGTTCCGTTGGGGGCGCTATACGACCCGAACGGCGCACGATGCCCGAACTGCACACGATGAGGGGGGTGGGGGTGGTCGGCGACGTCATGGCGGTGGTGGGCACGCGGCCGGCGGACGAGGTCATGATGCGGTCGGCTTTGGGCGGAGGGCTTGGAGGCGGTCGCGGTGGTCTGGGGAGCGCATGGTGGCGGCCTCGGCGGCGAAGCCGGACTGCATGGCGCCGGTTAGGGCCTGGGATAGGTAGAGGTTGGCTACCCGTTTGGTTTCGCGGAGGGCCTGGGCGGGCTGGGCGGCCAGGCGGTTCGCGAGGGCGCGGGCGGATGGGAGGAGGTCGTCGGCGGGGACTACCCGGGTGGCGAGGCCTAGCTCGACGGCGGTGGCGGCGGGGATGCGGTCGCCGGTGTAGAGGTACTCGCGGGAGCGCAGGATCGGGGTGAGCAGCGGCCAGAAGGCGGCGCCGCCGTCGCCTGCCACCAGGCCGACCGAGACGTGGGGGTCGGCCAGGAACGCCCGCTCGGAGATGAGGACGATGTCGCTGAGGACGGCCAGGCTGCAGCCGAGGCCGACGGCGGGGCCGTTGACGGCGGCGATCACCGGGAGCGGGAAGCGCAGAACCTCCTCGATGATCTGCGCTCCCTCGCGCAGGGACTCGTCGCCTGCCGCCCGGTCGTCGAGGAAGGACGTGATCCAGTCGAGGTCGCCGCCGGCGGAGAACGCGCGGCCGGCGCCGGTGAGGATCACCACCTTGGCTTCGAGGTCGGCGGCGAGCTGGCGCCAGACGTTGGCCAGGGCCCAGTGCAGGTTCTTGTTGACCGCGTTGAGGTCGTCCGGACGGTTGAAGGTGACCACGCGCAGCGGCCCGTCGGCGGTGACGGTCAGCTCGGCGGGCAGGTCGTACTTCGTCATGTCACTCATTGAACAGTCCAGTCAGGCCGCGTCGGCCGATCCTGGCCGTCAGCGCGGCCCTGGTGGCGGAGAGGCCGAGCGGCAGGCGGCGGAGCGGCTGGCTGTAGCGGGACAGCCAGGACAGGGGCATCTCGTCGCAGAAGCCGATCGCGCCGTGCAGCTGGTGGGCGACCCGGAAGGTGATCTCGGCTGCTTCAATGGCGGCCATCCGGAGGGCGAGGGCGTCATGGAGGGCGTCGGGCGATCCGGTCTGGATGGACCAGAGCGCGTACTTGGCGAGCATCTCGGTGCCGTCGCGCTCGACGACGGCGTCGGTCAGCTGGAACTGGACGGACTGGAAGGCGGCCAGGGGCTGGCCGAACTGTTCCCGCTCGCGGACGTAGGCGCGGGTGAGGTCGATGGCGCGGTCGAGCATGCCGAGCAGCGTCCAGCAGGGCAGGACCAGGGCTAGGGCGACATCGTCGGCTCCGTTGTCGTCGACGGGGGCGAGGTCGAGGGTGGCGACGAACGCGGCCGTTCGGGGCGGGCCCTGCGGTGTCTGGGCGACGACCATCGCGCGTTGGCCGTCCAGGGTCACCGCCGACCAGCGCAGCTCGATGCCGCTCACTGCGGCGGCCGGGAGGGCCGCGCCGGGTGGTGCGGTAGGGGCGGAAGTGGTGGTGGAGGGAGCGGTGGCGGGGAACGCTCCGCGCACTACGACGAGGCCGTCGGCGGCTAGGTCGGTGGGGCGGGCTAGGCGCTCGGCGACTGGGTAGGGGACGCACCAGTAGCCGGCGGAGCGGCAGAGGGCGGCGGCCGCCTCGAGGTCGTCGGGGTCGGTGCGGGGGGTGAGATCCCACGCGCCTAGTCCGGCGAGGACCGGGGCCACCTTGACGTCACGCAGCGCCTCGGTCCGTTCGGAAAACTGAATTAGATTTTCTCCGCCCGCAGCCTCGAGCGCACGAGAAGCCTCGCGGCCGTAGGCGAGCGCCTCGGCGGTCAGGTCGACGTTCATGACGCCCTCAGCAGGGCGCGGGCGAGCAGGATGCGCTGCATTTCGATGGATCCGGACGCGACGGTGGAGGCCTGGGAGTAGCGCCAGTGGTCTCCTGCCTCGCCGCGGAACCAGGCGTAGTCGGGGGCGGCCGGCGACGCTTGGCCCGCTATTTCCATCAGGACCTCGGCGCTTTCCTGGTCGAGCCTGGTGACCGCGATCCGGTAGGCGGCGGCGTCGCCGGGGGTGACCGTGCCCGCGCTCTGCAGCGCGATCACCCGGTAGGCGAGCAGCCGGGCGCGGCGGCAGTGGGTGAGCATCCGCGCCCAGCGGCCGCGCAGCTCATCCGGCAGCGTCTCCCACTGGTCGCCGAGCACCCTCGGGGCGGCGAGGAGCAGCCGCTCGCAGCGGGCGTAGCGGGCGATGCCGACCCGCTCGAACGACAGCACCTCCTGCACCACCCGCCAGCCCTGGTCAACCGGGCCGAGCACGTCGGCCTCGGTCACCCGGACGTCGCTGAGGAAGACCTCGTTGAGGTGGTGCGGCCCCATCAGCGAGCGGATCGGGCGGACCTCGATGCCGGGGGCGGACATCGGGACGAGGAAGATCGTCAGGCCGTGCTGCTTCTTCTCGCCTTTGGCGGTGCGGGCGAGCAGGAAACACCACTGCGCCATCTGGGCGTAGGAGGTCCAGATCTTCTGGCCGTTGATGAGGTAGCCGTCGCCGTCGGGGGTGGCGGTTGTGCGGAGTGAGGCCAGGTCGGAGCCAGAGTCCGGTTCGCTGAAGCCCTGGCACCAGATCACCTCGCCGCGGGCGATCGGGGGCAGGTGCCGGCGCTGCTGCTCGGGGGTGCCGTGCCGCATGATCGTCGGGCCGACCCAGTTGACGCCCATGTACTGCGCGCCCCGGGGCTCGTGGTGCGCCCACATCTCCTCGCGGACCGCGGTCTGCTCCCAGGCGGAGGCGCCGCGGCCGCCGAACTCCTCGGGCCACGCCAGGCAGAGCAGGCCCCGGTCGGCCAGCGTCCGGCAGAAGCGCTGGGCGACCGCCAGGTCGGCCGGGTCGTCGGTGAAGGCGCCGAGGAAGTCCGGCGGGACGTGCCCTGTCACCAGCTGGCGCAGCTCGGCCCTGAGCTCGGTGACGCCGGGGCCCATCGTGAAGTCCACTCTGCTACAGTAGTGCAATACTTATAAGGATTGCTAGGTTTGAATGTGAATACGACACGTATACCGCAGCACCGGGTCGCGGAGAGCGTCGCGGCGGAACTTCGGGCTCGCATCCTCTCCGCCGGCGGCGAGGACTACCAGCTGCCGACCCAGGATCAGCTGATGACCGAGTTCGGTGTCAGCCATCCCTCGATCAGGGAAGCCATTCGCATCCTCGAGACCGAGGGCCTGGTCACGGTCCGGCGCGGCAAGGTCGGCGGGGCCGAGGTGCACCGGCCGGACGAGTCGTCGGCCGCGTACCACCTCGGGCTGGCGCTGCAGGGCGGGCAGGTCACGCTGCGGGATCTGGCGGGCGGGCTGCAACTGCTCGAGCCGCTGTGCAGCGCCGAGTGCGCGCGGCGGCCGGACCGTTTGGAGACCGTGGTTCCGGCGCTGCTGGCCAACGTGGAGGCGTCGGCCGCGCTGGTGGGCGACGGGGTCGCGTTCACTCGGGTCGCGCGGGAGTTCCATGACCTGGTGGTCGGGTTCACGCCCTCCGCCACCGTCCGGTACCTGATCAGCAGCCTCGTGGCGCTTTGGTCGGCGCAGGAGCAGTCGTGGGCGGAGATCGTCACCAGGCGCGGCGTTTATCCGTCGGCGAACGAAGCGGGCAGCGTGGTCCGCGTCCATCGGCGGATAATGGGAGAGATCGCGGCCGGGAACGCCGAGGAGGCCCGACGCGTCGCGGCGTCTCACCTGGCCGCCAGCCAGGCGCTGCTGCTCGACCAGTTCGACGACGGTGTCGTGAGCGCCGCCCCCGCGCGCCAGCGGCAGGCCGTCAAGTCCCCCAGCTACTCCAGGATCTGACATGCCTCGTCGTTCTCACCTGCTGCAAGAGCTCGGCTTCGCGGTCCGGCAGGACGGCGAAGCCCTGCACGGCAGCGCGTCGGTCACTCCTTATATGCAGGTTCCAGGCGTTCCGTGTGTGCGCGCCTCGATTCTGGCCTCGTGGGCGGACATGCTGTGCGGCATGCTGTCGATGCGGGCCTTCGGCGGGCGGGTATCGGTCACGCTGGAGTTGGACGTGCACCTGTACCGTCCGGCGCCGGGCGCGGGAACCGTGACCGCGGTCGGCCGGCAGGTGAAGGCCGGGCGTTCGGTGTTCGTGGGCGAGGTGGAGTTCGCCGATGCCGACGGCGAGATGTTCGGGTTCAGCACCGGGTCGTTCATGGTGGCGCCGGATACGACGCTGCGGCCGCCGCGGCTCACCGGCTTCGACGTGCCGCCGTCGGAGGTGCGGCTTCGGATGCCGTTGGCGGAGCGGGCGGACTGCAAGCGGCAGGCGCCGGGGGTGGCGGTGCTGCACAAGTCCGAGGACGGGCTGAACGCGGCCAGGACCGTGCACGGCGGGCTCATCGCGCTGGCGGCGGAGGAGGCGGTGCTCTCGCTCGCCCCGGGGACTTCGCTGTCGTCGCTCGCGGTGCGCTATTTGCAGCCGGTGCGGGTCGGGCCGGCCGTCGCGACAGCGTCGGTGCGGGACGGGCTCGGGCGGGTGTCGCTGCGCGACTCCGGTAACGGGGATCGGCTGGCGGTTACGGCGACTACGCGGACGTTCTGACGTTGTTGTCGTCTAGACGATGACGGTGCGGACGCCTTCGGCGCGGTGGGTCAGGTCGATGCCCTTGTTGATCTCGTCGAGCGTGATGCGCTGGGAGACCATCGAGCCGAGGTCGAGTTGGCCGGACTCGGCCAGCCGGATGAACTTGGGGAAGTCGCGCAGGATCTGTGATCCGCCGACGACCGACCCGCGCAGGAGCTTGCCGGAGAAGACCGCCTTTATCGCCGGGAGGCTCAGGGTGTCGGTCGTGGCGGGCATGCCGACCAGGGTGACCGTGCCCGCGGTGCGGGCCATGTCGAACGCGGCCACCATGAGCTCGGGGCGGCCGACGACCTCGAAGGTGTAGTCGGCGCCGCGGCCGTCGGTGAGCGCGCGGACTTGGTCTACGGCGTCGCCTGTGTTCGGGTCGATCGCGTGGGTGGCGCCTGCCTTGCGGCTGCCTTCGCGGCGCGACGCCACCGGGTCGACGGCGATGATGACGGCGGCGCCGGCGATGCGGGCGCCCTGGATGACGGACTGGCCGACGCCGCCGCAGCCGATCACGGCCACGCTCGAGCCGGGCTTGACCTGGGCGGTGTTGAGGGCGGCGCCCAGGCCGGTGGTGACGCCGCAGCCGAGCAGGGCGAGTTCCTCGTCGGCGAGGTCGGTCCTGACCGGGACCAGGGACGCCTCGTCGACCACCATGGCCTCGGCGAACGCGCCGCAGCCGCAGACCGCGCCCGCGGTCTGGCCGGTGCCGAGCTTGAACCGCTGCGCGGCCTTCACGCTGGGGTTGAGCTCGCAGTGGTTGGACATTCCGTTGACGCACCACCAGCAGGTCCCGCAGGCGGGGGCGACCGACGCCAGGACCCG
>DATCGA010000141.1:0-8041 GCA_036509215.1 Trebonia sp. | reverse complement strand
CGGCGCGCGGCACGGCGGCGGGCTCAGCGGACTCCGCCGGGCGCTGGCCGCCCGCTGGCTCGAGCTATCGCTGGCCGCCGCCGCCGGGATCGGCTATTTCCTCGTCTGGTGGGGCGGGAGGCTGCTCAGCAGCGCCGGCGGCTACAGGCAGCAGGCCGTTCCGTTCCAGCTCGACGCCGGCATCGGCCGCTGGTTCATGCAGGCCCGGGTCGTGGTGCACGGTCTGCTGGAGATGTTCGGCGCCTACTTCGTCCCCGGCAACGCGATCAACTACAAGTCGCCCGGGCAGTTCGTGCTCGCGCCGCCGCTGTCCGGGCTGGACCAGGCCATCGCCATTTCCCGGCTGGTCTGCGTGCTGCTCGCGCTCTGGGGCTGCTGCGCGATCGCCCGCCGGTTCTTCCGCCGCGACGCCGACTTCATCAGCCAGCTGCTGCTGGCCGGGATCGTGCTCAACCTGGTCGCCTACATCCCGTCCACGCTGGCCGACCACTCGGCCCTCAACGTGCGCGAGATCGCGCCGGTGCTGCCGTTCGGCGCCGTCCTGGCCGCCCGGATGCTGGGCGACCGGCTGCTCGCGCTCGGCCCGATGGTCCGGGTCCGGCTGCCGAGGATCAGCCGTCCGCTGCGCCTGCGGCTGATCGTGATTCCGCTGGTCGCGCTCTTCGGCTGGTACAGCTTCGGCCTGTTCCAGCAGGCGGATCAGCCGGCCGCGGCCAACCCGTTCACCGGGCTCGAGCAGTTCCTTGAGGCCAACAACCTCAGCTACGGCCTCGGCGGTTACTGGGACGCGTCCGTGATCACGGTCGACACCGACGGCCAGGTCATCATCCGCGCGGTCAGCCCGTCCTGCATGCAGCCGTACGAGTGGGAGAACAAGCGCGAGTGGTACAACCAGGACAAGAACGTGGCCAACTTCATCCTGCTGTCGAACGAGACCGGCTACTTCACCAGCTTCGCCGTCCGCGGCTCGGCCCTCGACCTGCTCAATAAGGCGTTCAGGAAGAAGGACACCCTCGACTACGGCAACTACTTCTTCAACCCGGGGCAGAAGCTCCCGACGTACGACTACAACATCCGCACCTTCCAGGGCAATCTGCTCACCCAGCTGAACCCGCTCTACCAGGCGCTGAACGGCAAGCCCAACGACCAGAGCGCGCCGGTCAGCCCGGCCAACATGATCGTGCATTGCTGAGCAGGGCCCACCCGGTCGGTTGCGGGCAGTAGCCTAGGCCCGTCAACCGCCCGGTCTGTCCGGGTAGCCTGATCGAGCTTTACCAGAATCATAGAAATTGGGTGCCGGGCCTGGGCACACCGACATAACCCCGTCATACCCGAGAGGTTTCCATGCGACGCCGACGCGTAGCCGCGCTTGCCATCACCTCCCTGCTAGCAGTCGGCGTCATCGCCGGCTGCGGATCCTCGACGTCCTCGAAGTCCGCCGCAGCGAGCTCGTCAGCATCCGCGAGCTCCTCGGCCGGCACGGCCGCCGACACCTACACGTCGGTCACCGCGACCGGGGCGTTCGGCAAGGCCCCGACGGTGGCGATCCCGGCCAAGACCGGGTCCGGGGCGCTCTACACCAAGACGCTCATCCAGGGCAGCGGCTCGAAGCTGTCCACCTCCGACAGCCTGCTCGGCAACTTCGCGCTGTACCTCTGGTCTGGCAAGACCCACAAGCTGATCGGCTCGACCTACACCAACGGCGTGCCGACGCTGTTCACCGGATCGCTGCTGCCCGGCCTGGAGACCGCGCTCGAGGGGCAGAAGGTTGGCAGCCGGGTGCTCGCGGTGATCCCGCCCGCGGACGCGTTCGGCTCGACCGGCAACTCGCAGATCGGCGTCGGGCCCAACGACACTGTGGTCTTCGTCGTCGACATGGTCAAGACGTTCGCCAACACCGTCGGCGTGCCCGGCGCGCAGACCTCTAACGGAGGCGGCGCGCTGCCGACCGTCACGGCCGGCGCCGTGGGCAAGGGCCCGACGATCACCATCCCGAAGACCGCCGCGCCGAAAACCCTCCAGGTCAAGACGCTGGTCAAGGGCACCGGCCCGGTCGTGAAGAAGGGCCAGTACCTCGTGGTCCAGTACACCGGGGTGAACTACCGGACCGGGAAGGTCTTCGACTCCTCCTGGTCGCGCAGCGAGCCGTGGGCGACCGTGATCGGCGAGGGCCAGGTCATCAAGGGCTGGGACACCGGCCTGGTCGGCCAGACCGTCGGCAGCCGGGTGCTGCTCGTCATCCCGCCGGTCGACGGTTACGGCAAGACCGGATCGTCCGCGGCCGGCATCAAGGGCACCGACACGCTGGTGTTCGCGATCGACATCATCTCGGCTTCCTAGCCGAGCAGCGAAACCGCGTGCCTTCCGGCGGCTGCGGCCGCCAGGAAGTACTCGAGGTCCTGCTGGAGGCTCCTGCCCATGGTCGATAGGGTGACCGGGCAGGAGCTCAGGGCCTCCTCGAGGCCGTCCAGGGACACCGTGACCAGGCGGTGCCTGGCCGCCAGAACGGCGGCGTCCGCCGCCACCTGGCTCGCCTGCGGCTCTGGCAAGTCCGGCACCACCACGTCGGCGGCGGCCAGGGCCACTCGCCCGTAGGCGGTCAGGCTGTGGTGGGAGACGCCCTGATGGCGATCTCTGGGGTCGGCGAACGACAGCCGCAGCGACGCGACCGGGCGGCCGTTCAAGACAGCGGCCGCGTTGACCGCCTCGCCCGCCGCCACCCCGGAGAAGCCCCACCTCGTCCCGGTGCCGAGGTTCCCCGGCCCCTGGGCGACGATCGCGATGTCGGCCCCGACAACGTGGCGGGCGGCCAGCAGACCGGAGTGCACCGTGACCGCCTCGAGGTCGCCGCCGAAGGACTGCCCGGTGGTGATCGTCGCCGCCAGCCAGCCCGCCTCCCGGAGCCCGGCGACGGTCCGGGAGAACCACGCCGGGAGCGCGCCGCCGTCGGTCATGACATAGGCGACCCGGGGGCCTGAGCCACGGTCCGTTCGATATGAGCCTTGGATTCCCGCCAGGACCGCGGGCAGGGCCGAGTGAAGATCGGCCACCACGACCGGCATGTGATCGAGAGAATCCGCCGACCGGAGCAGTTCGTGGTGCGCGGACCCCTGTTCATCGGCGCTCGCCACCATGACCTGCAGCGGCGTATACCGAGATTTCACGATATGTCCGGCCATTTCGCGGTCGGGTGGCAGCCGATCCGGGATCGCCACCACCAGCGCGTACCCGCCGGTGCCGAGACCGGCCTCGAGCGCGCCCACGTTGAGCAGCACCCGGTCGCCGATCTGGGGCGACCCGACCAGCGCCGGATACGCGAGCGCGCGAATCGAATCCCCGTCCACGGTTACCATGAATTCGGCAGCTCCGGCCCACTCTCGCCGCACCGCCGTGACAGTCCCGCTTCGCCATCGGATCACGGTGGCACCTTAGTGGGTGCTGGGCGTCGGCGGACAAGCACAGCAAGGAGTGACATCGCGATGTCTAAGCGCAGGACTGAACGGCTCCTGTCTATCGTGGTTCTCCTGCTGTCCTCGCGCCGGTACCTGACCGCCGAGCAGATCCGCGTCTCGGTCAGCGGCTACCCGGACGCGGGCGAGTCGTTCAAGCGGATGTTCGAGCGCGACAAGGACGAGCTGCGCGAGCTCGGCATCCCGCTGGAGACCGGCAAGAGCAGCGCGTTCGACGACGAGACCGGCTACCGGATCCGCCGCCAGGACTACGAGCTGCCGGAGATTCACCTGACGCCGGACGAGGTGGCCGCGCTCGGGATCGCGTCCCGGGTCTGGCAGTCGGCCGAGCTAGCCGGCGCCGTCGCCGGCGCGACGCTCAAGCTGAAGGCCGCCAGCGGCGACATCGACGTCGAGGAAGACGCCCAGCGGGTGGGCAGGAGCATCGAGCCGAGGCTGACCACCCAGGAGGCTGCGTTCGGCCCGCTCTGGGAGGCGGTCCGTGACCGGCGGCCGGTCACCTTCAGCCATCGGGCGAGCGGCCGCCCCGACGCCAGCAAACGCGAGCTCGAGCCGTGGGGCGTGGTCAACCGGCGGGGCCGCTGGTACGTGGCCGGCTACGACCGAGCGCGGGACGCGCCGAGGGTCTTCCGGATGGACCGCATCATCGGGCCGGTCAAGCTGGCCGGGCCGGCCGGCAGCGTCAAGGTCCCGGACGGGGCCGACGCCGGCGAGCTGGTCAAGGCCTGGGACCGGACGCCGCCGCGTGACCGTACCGCCGTGCTCCGCATCCGCGAGGGGGCCGGCGTCACGCTGCGCCAGTGGGCGCGCGACATCGCCGCCGAGACCGACGGCGCGGAAGGCTGGGACCGGGTCACGATCGACTTCCCCGATTCGGGCTGGTACCCCGAATACCTGGCGTCGTTCGGCCCCGACATCGCGGTACTCGAACCGCCCGACCTGCGCGAGGCGGTCATCAGGCGGCTGAAGGGGGCGCTGGCGTGAGCGTGCAGAGCGCGGGCGTCCCGCCCCGGATGGTGACCTCGGCCGAGCGGCTCCGCCGCCTGCTCGCGCTCGTCCCCTACATCGTCGCCCGGCAAGCGGTGAGCCTGTCCGAGACGGCGGCGACCTTCGGCATGACCGAGCGCGAGCTGATCGACGACCTCAACCTCGCCTGGTGCGTGGAACTTAAATCCCCCGAGCCGTACTGCCCGATCGATCTGTCCTACGAGGACGGCGAGATCACGATCAGCCAGGCCGAGTCGATCGCCCGCCCGCTGCGGCTGGCGGCCGACGAGGCGGTCGCGCTCCTGGTCGCGCTGCGGATGCTGGCCGAGGCGGGCGGCGACGGCGACGCCGTCGCCTCGCTGATTGCGAAGATCGAGGATGCGGCCGGCGCGTCGGCGGCGGCGAGCTCTCAGGTGACAATCCACATCGATCGCCCGAACGGACCGGGGGTTCCCGCCGCTCTCAACGCCGCCCTGGCCGCGCGCAAACGGGTCCACCTGCGCTACTACGTGCCCGGCCGCGACGAGGCAACGGAGCGCGATGTAGACCCGATGGAGATGCGGGTGCGCGAGGGACGGCCCTATTTCGTGGGGTGGTGCCGGCTGGCCGAGGGAGTGCGGACGTTCCGGCTCGACCGGGTGCTCGACGTCGAGGTGCTCGACGTGCCCGCCGAGGTGCCGAAGGAAGCGGAGCCGGTGGACCCGGACGCGCCGCTCTTCCGGCCGTCGGAAACGGACGTGCACGTCGAGCTTGAACTGGCCGCCGGGGCGCGCTGGGTGGCCGAGTCCTACCCGTACGAGTCGCTGAAGGAGCTGGGGGAGGGGCGGCTGCGGGTGGTGCTGCGCACCCAGGACACCAGCTTGTTCCGGCGGCTGGCGCTCCGCCTCGGTGAGGAGGCCCGGGTGATCGCCCCGCCCGAGCTGGCCGAGGAGGTCCGCGCCGCCGCCGCCGCCGCCCTCGCGCTCTACGACTGAGCCGAACGGGTCTGATCGGCGGCTTTTCGCCGGATCGTAACGAGTTAAGACCATTTTCGTCAGCGTCGCGGCGGCGTGGTCGCTATTTTCTAAGGGTGCATGTGAGCCGGCAGGGAGAACTCGAGGTAACCGCCCCGACCGGCGGGGAGCCGGTGCCACCGGACCGGTGGCGGGCGCTTGCGCGCCGGGCGCTGACCGTGACCGGGATCGCGGCGGTCCTGTTCGGGCTCTTCTGGTGCTATCTGCTGCAGTCCAGGACGCAGAACGCCGACTCCGACTCGGCCGACATGGTGCTGCAGGGCTGGGACATGGTGCAGCACGGCAACCTGCTGCTGCGGGGCTGGGTCATGGCCGACGTGTCCTTCTACACGTTCGAGATACCGATCGACGGCCTCGTCTCGGCCGTGACCGGGCTGCGGACCGACGTGATCAACGTGGCCGCCGCCCTCGAGTACGCGCTCCTGGTGCTGTTCGCCACGCTGCTGGCGGCCGGTCCGGCCAGGGACCGGACGGGCGGCGCCCGCGTCGGCGGGGCCGGGAGCCGGGTTGCGCGCGGGCTGATCGCGGCCGGGATCATGGTCGCGCCCGGCACCTGGCAGGGCGCGAACGTGCTGCTGGGCGGGCCGGACCACACCGCCGTCGGGGTTCCGGTGCTGATCACGCTGCTGCTGCTGGACCGGGTGACGCCCCGGCGGTGGCGGTCGGCCGCCGTCATCCTGGCGCTCACGTTCGTGCTGCTGGTATGGGCGCAACTGGACGACCTGGTAGCCACGCTGAGCCTGGCGGTCCCGCTGGCCGTGGTGTGCGGCGGGTCGGCGGCGGCGGTGATGATCGTGGCCGGGGTCCGGCGGCTGGCCGGCCCGGGCGGCGGGCGGCGCGGCAGGCCGGGGCCGGCCGGCGACTTCGCGCAGTCCCCGGCCTACAACGCGGCGCTGGCGCTGCTGGCGGCGGCCTCCTTCGGCGTGACCGAGCTGCTGATCAAGGCGATCAGCCACGTCGGCGGCTTCTACTCGCGCGCGATCCCGGCCGGCTCCCAGATCTCCCACCTGTCGACCGTCCCCGCTCAGGTGCGCGCGCTGGCCGAGAACCTGCTGATCTTGTTCGGGGCCAACTTCTGGCGGCTCCCCCAGCCGCAGGCGGCCTTCGCCTACCTGCACCTGATCTGCCTCGCGCTGGCGCTGATCGGCCTGGTCGTCTCCATCGCCCGCTGGCGGACGGCCGACCGGGTCACCCGGGCGCTTGTCGTCGGGATCTTCGTCATGCTGGCGGCGGGCGCCGCCAGCCCGCTGATGATCCCCAACGGCGGCACCCACGAGGTCGCCGTCATCCTCCCGCTCGGCGCGGTGCTCGGCGGCCGGGTCGTCGGCTCGTGGCTGGCCGCCCGGGCCGGGTCGGGGCAGATCGCCCGGCCCGGGCGGGCGCTGCGGGCGACGACGGCCGGGGTGCTCGCCGCGGCCGCCCTCGGCCTGCTGTGCTGCCTCGGCTACGCCGCCGCGCAGCCGCCCGTGCAGTCGAGGGACGCGCCGATCGCCGACTGGCTGCTTGCGCACCACTTCACCAGCGGCCTGAGCGGCTACTGGAACGCGAACATCACCACGCTGATCACCGGGGGCAAGGTGCGCCTGGTGCCGTTGGCCAACGGCGGCACGTACGGCTATCTCTGGGTGGCCAAGGAGTCCTGGTTCAACCCGCGCGACTCCTACGCGAACTTCATCGTCACCACCACCAAGCAGGTGGGCGGCAGCGACGTCCCGCTGAAAAACGTGCTCGCCTGGTACGGCAAGCCGGTGAAGTCCTACGTGGTCGACCAGTACACGGTCGTGGTCTACAACCGCAACCTGCTGGAGAACGTCATCCAGCCGGTGCCGAGCGAGCTCTACGCGCCGAAGGGCGCGCAGCCCCCGGTCAAGCCGGGCCGCTAGCCGCTCTGGGGTAAATCGATCTTTGTCATCAAATGACAGCGCTAGGATGCCGGTCATGCTTACGGGAGTCAGCGGCCCAGCGCAGGCGGAGCCGGCGGCCGGCGGACTCGGTCAACCGCCACGGCCGACCTGGCGCGATCGACGGGGCTGGCGGGCGGCGGCGGTGGCGGCTGGGGTCGTCCTGCTGTTCTACTGCGCGCAGCGGGTGGCGCGCCAGGTGACGGTGACGTCCGACGGCGCCGGGATGGTGCTGCAGAGCTGGGCGATGCTGCACGGCAACCTGCTGCTGCACGGCTGGCAGCTGGCCGACGTGTCCTTCTACACGACCGAACTGCCCGAGTACATGCTGGTCGAGCTGGTCCGCGGGCTCAACCCGGACGTGGTGCGGATCTGCGCCGCGCTCACCTACACGCTGCTGGTGGTGCTGGCCGCGGCCGTGGCGTACGGGGCGAGGCCGGCCGGTAAGCGGACGGCCGTGGTCCGGGCCGCGATCACCGTGGCGGTCATGCTCGGCCCGACCCTGCTCGCGGCCACCGTGCTGCTCAATGACCCGGACCACACCGGCACGGCCGTCCCGGTCCTGCTCGTCCTGCTCGTCGTCGACCGGGCGCGGCGCCGCTGGTGGGTTCCGGTGCTGGTGGCGGGGGTGCTGGGCTGGGCCCTGGTCGGCGATTCGCTGGTGCTGCTG
>DATCGA010000140.1:0-13771 GCA_036509215.1 Trebonia sp. | reverse complement strand
CGTGGCGACGCTGCCGATCAAGCTCTGGCCCGGCATGAAGATCGGCCAGCTGTGCCTGTTCAGGACCAGTTCCCCGGCTGAGCACCCGTACGGCTCTGCGGTCTACGGCTCCCGCTACCAGGACCAGCGCGGCCCCACTCCGTCCCGCTCGTACCTCAACTTCCACCGCACCAAGGTGTTAGCCTGCGGGGATACCCCGCAGGCTCACGGTCAGACCAATCCGCGACTAGCGGAGACGTTTCAGTTGCTGGCCTTCGCGGCGGCGAGGAAGGCCTGCCAGGTAGCGGCAGGGTAGGCGACGACGGGGCCTGAAGGGTCTACTGAGTCCCGGACCATGACTGCGGTGCGCGACGAAGCGACTTCGACGCACGCACCGTTGTTCACGCTAAGACTCGCCTTTCGCCATCCGGCGTCGAGCGCGTCTGCGTCCATTAGCGACATATAGATGCCTGTCCTTAAACTTTCACGTTCGAGGACCGTTTCCCTCGAAACTGTTACCAATAACATGCCGCAGACAGGATTCTCTTTTGGTGAGTCCGGAAGCGGTTTCCCTCGAAGAGCGACGATGCAGGCAGGATACCCGGTGGTCGCAGCCATCAACACCTTGGAATCGGCCCCGCTATGAAATCGTAGCCGATCGAGATGACAGCCATCCCCAATTCGGACATTTAGCTCAGTCATAGCGAAACTCATCGTCCGTGCTCACTCTTGGCGATACTCGTCGATTTTATACGTATCGCGGACATTCTCGAGTAGCACAGCGGAGTCTTTTGGACTCAACGCCAGGCCGCGCAAGATCTCGGAGACCTGCAGGTAGCGCTCGATCTCCGGAGGGCGTTCCACATAGAGCCGTCCGACCAGGCCTTCTACGTAGACGACGGTGGGCGCCTCGCCGTCGAAAGCAAGGATGATGAAATTGCTCTCAAGGGCAGGGTGGGAGCCCACTTCATACGGCAGGATCTGCAGCTTCACATGAGGAAGCGTGGCCGCCGCAAGGAGACTATCCAACTGTTTACGTATAACCTGCGGGCCGCCAATCGGCCGATGCATTACCGCTTGATCAAGAAACACTTCGACCTGCGGCGGATTCTCCCTGGTCAAGAGTTCCTGCCGGGTGGCTCGTTCCTCGACTCGCTCTTCGACTTCTGCGGCGCTAAGCTGCGGAACTCCTTTCTCATGGATGCCGCGGGTGTAGTCGCTAATCTGGAGCAGCCCCGGTACGACCGCAGAATGATAGATCGTCATCGACGTGGCCTCTTGCTCCAGGCCGACAAAGGTCTTGTAGGGCAATGAGAGGCTCTGCCACCAGCCTTGCTGGCGGCCCCGCCGAGCAAGCGTCAAGAGACGCTCGCGCTCTTCAGAGTCACTGACGCCATAGAAGTCGCACAGGTCGCGGATGTCTCGGGGTGTCGCACCGCGCCGGCCAGTCTCCATACGACTCACCTTTGACGGCGAGCACTCGAGATGCTCCGCGACTTGATCTACCGTGAATCCTCGATCAAGGCGCAGCGTCCGCAGCGTAGCCCCCAGTTCGCGCCTGCGAACGGTGGGGCTGCCGGTGGAACCGCGCACTTCCGCCATTGGAGGTCGCTTCCTTCCGCTCCCAGTCGGTCGGCAGGGTGCTTGGCCGGCACTCCTGATCCGTCAGGATGGATGATGCCTATGGCACATGAGTATGGCACTTGATTTTGGCACTTGCCAACGGCTTGTGACCGATGCAACATGGAATTAACCGCAGAAGGCATCCTCAAGCGACCCGCCGACAACGGGGTCGAGCGGTGACCTAAGGGTTACCGATCCAGAGATCGCTAGCCCTTGGCCTCGCGCGAGCCGGCGATTTTTACAGGAGGCACTGCCATTCCACTGCATTCACAGCGTCCGCCTCCGTTCTGCACGAGCGTACGCTTCACAGCCAGCCATCGTAGGCATATAGACCCGGATCCCGGGAGACAGCCGGTTAAGCCGTGCGGGATTCCCCGGGAACACCGCTGGGTCGGTGCTGCCACACCGACCCAGCGAAACACCACCCGTCCTCAGGAACCACCGAGAAGGGCTAGTGACGTGCTCAACGCTACCAACATGCTCGGAAAAGACAAGTCCGCCCTGGAAACGATAAAAACGCAGGCTGCCTATGGCGCCTTCGGCTTGATCGGGCCGGGACGCCGCCCGCGGCCGCCTACCCGGCTAGATATCCGCAGGATCCGCATCGGCGCGGCCTTCTGCTCCTCCACCGCTTCGCTCGCCGGGTGGCTGGCCAGTCTCCCCCACCGCATCGGCGCGCGGCTGTTCGCGATCAACGACACGGAGGCCGGATGGCGCGGCTGGGAGATCACCGAACTCCACTGCGGCCTCTCCCGCAGCTTCCGCGATCCGCAGTTCGACCTGCTACGCCTCCTGCGGACGCTCGACTCGCAGAAGGCGGACGCGACGGACTGGCCGATCGCCGACCCGCCCAAGATCGTCCGTCCAGTGGACGACTGGGACGACGTGCACGGCTGGCAATGGGGCGGGGAGCGGTGATGGCGTCGGGACGGCCGCGGCGGCCGAACGACCCGAGCGTGATGTCGAGTCTCGAGTCGGCCGTGCGGCAGGTCCGCCGGCCGGGGCCGATCGAGGCCTGCTGGAACTGGCGCTGGGAACTCGGGACCGTTCTTACCATCGTCGGCCTGGCAGGCCTTATAGCGGCCAGTTTCGGCTTCGCCGGGCTGGTCGCCGTCTCGGGGGCCGGGCTGGCGGTCGGCGCAGCGCTGCTGTGCTGGCCGCCAGCCCGCAGCCGGGTCCTCGCCCGGGCCTGGTGCGTGATCACGCCGCATCAGGTCAGGGCCGGCTGCGTCAACGCCTGGGTGCAGACCAGGAGCGGGCGGCTGCCGATCATCTGGTCCACGACGCCCACGGACTACGGCGAGCGGGTTCTGCTGTGGTGCCCGGCCGGCATCACCGCCGACGACCTCATCGGCGCCAGCGGGGTGCTCGCGGCCGCCTGCTGGGCGGCCGAGGTCCGCGTCGCGACCGACGCCAGGCACGCGCACCTGGTCACGCTGGCGGTAATAAGAAACATTCATCCCGAACGGACCGGGCCGACTCCCCACGGCTGGCCGCACCCTCGGCGCGCGGCCGGCGACGGCGCGGGCGAGCCCGAGGAGCGAGATACGCACCGCTGGCCCCGCCCGGCACACCGGGTGGGCGGCTGACCGCTCCAGCCGACCTGACGACAGGATCGCCTCCTGCTGTCACCTACGCCAGCGACAGGATCGCCGACCAGTCACCTACGCCAGCGACCGCACCTATCAGTGTCGATGGCGTAGCCGACAGGTCCCGTTTCGGGTCGACGGCGTAGGCGACAGGGTCGCCGAGTCGGGCGGAGCCTTCAGGCCTTGGTCTCTTCGCCGCGCTCCTCGCGGAGTCGGATGGAGCGGACGAGGAGCTGGGAGACGTCGATGACCTCGAGGGAGTCCTTGGCCTCGCCCGATGCCTTCTTGGCGTTGACGGCGTCGCCGAGCATGACCATGCAGTAGGGGCAGGCGGTGGAGATGGTGTCGGGGTCGAGGGCGAGGGCCTCGTCGATGCGTTCCTCGTTGATCCGCTTGCCGGTCCGCTCCTCCAGCCACATCCGGGCGCCGCCGGCGCCGCAGCAGAACCCCTTGCCCTTGCAGCGGTGCATTTCCTCGGCGGTGGTGCCGGGGACTGCGTCGATGATGGCGCGGGGGGGAGTGTAGATCTTGTTGTGGCGGCCGAGGAAGCACGGGTCGTGGTAGGTGATCTTCTCCTCGACCGGGTTGACCGGGGTGAGCTTTCCCTCCTCGACCAGGCGGGCGAGGAGCTGGGTGTGGTGGATGACCTCGTAGTCCCCGCCGAGCTGGGGGTACTCGCGGCTGATGGTGTTGAAGCAGTGCGGGCAGGACGCGATGACCTTCTTCCCGCCGCTCTTCGCCGCCCCCGCCTGGTTGAGGGTCTCGATGTTCTGCTGGGCGAGCATGGAGAAGACGAACTCGTTGCCCAGCCGCCGGGCCGGGTCGCCGGTGCAGGACTCGGCCGGGCCGAGGACCGCGAACTTCACCCCGGCGACGTGCAGCAGCTCCGCGATCGCCTTGGTGGCCTTCTTGGCCCGGTCCTCGAGCGCCCCGGCGCAGCCGACCCAGTACAGGTACTCCACGTCTTCGCCGATCACGCCGTCGACGACCGGGACCTCGAAGTCGAGCTCGGTGATCCAGTCGGCCCGCCGGTCCTCGGCCATCCCCCACGGGTTGCCCCGCCGCTCCAGGTTGTTGAGCATGGTGGTGGCCTCGGTCGGGAACGCGGACTCGACCAGGACCTGGTTGCGGCGCATGCCGTTGATGTGGTCGATGTGCTCGATGTCGACCGGGCACTCCTCGACGCACGCCCCGCAGTTGGTGCACGCCCACAGGGCCTCGGGATCGATCACCCCGTTCACGTCCTGGCCGCCGACCAGCGGGCGGGCCGCCAGGGACAGGACGTCGGCCGGGAGCCCCTCGCGCTCCTCATCCGACGCGAGGAGGTACGGGGCCTTGGCGAAGGCGTGATCCCGCAGGTCGAGGATGACCTGCTTGGGCGAGAGCGGCTTGCCGGTCACCCAGGCCGGGCACTGGGACTGGCAGCGGCCGCATTCCGTGCAGGTGCCCAGGTCGAGCAGGCCCTTCCAGGTCATGTCCTCGATCTTCCCGATGCCGAACACGTCGGTGTCGGGGTCGGCCTCCTCGAAGTCGAGGACCTTCCCGTTCGACCGCATCGGCTCGAGCGGGCCGAGGGCGTTCGGGCGGCGGGAGAACATGATGTTGACCGGCGCGAGGACGATGTGCAGGTGCTTGGAGTAGGAGAGGAACACCAGGAAGGCGAGCACGACGCCGAGCTGCGCCAGCAGGAACACGACCTCCAGGACGCTGTTCACGCCGTAGCCGAGCGGGCTCAGCGCCTTCCCGAACGCCCACGACGCGAACGCCCAGGCCCGCGGGTACGGGAACACGCCGGTGTTCTGCTGCGCGCCCCGGTAGAGCAGCAGGGTGATGATCACCAGCGCGATCATGCCCAGCACCAGCCAGGCGGCCCCGGTGTGGGAGCCGAAGAACCGGGACTTGCGGCCCTCCTTGTGCGGGTCGCTGCGGAGCCTGATGACGGCGAAGGTGGCCAGGCCGCACAGCACGCCGACGGAGAACAGGTCCTCCAGGAACCCGATCGCGGCCCAGTGGCCGATCCCCGGGATCGCGAACGTGCGGGAGAACAGGTCGCCGTACGCCTCGATGATCGTCAGCAGCAGGACGATGAATCCCCAGAAGGTCGCCGCGTGGGCCGCGCCGGGCACCGACCACTTCAGCAGCTTCCGCTGCCCGATGACCTCCGTCAGCTGCGTCTCGACGTCCCGGCCGGGGTGCGCGCGCACGGCCGCCACCCGCTCCGGGGCCGGCTGCCCGCTGAACGCCAGCCGCTTCAGCCACCACACCCGCCGACCGAAGACGGCAAACGCCGCGACGGTCAGCACCAGGCCGACGATCATCCGCAAGACCACGCGTAACCTCCTCAGGTACCTGGGGGTCAAGCGTAACGGCGTGACGAGCGACACCCAAGAGCGCACGGCGTCAGGTGGATCACGCCCTACCCCGCGGGGTAGGGGGCAGTGGTGCGCGCCCTGCGCCTCCGACCGGAAACTTCCCGGGACCGGGAATGATCCGGCGATCACAAAAGTTGAGCGTAAGTGACTCAAGTCATTTGACACCAGGACTCGCCTGGGGCAAGCTTGAGCGCGGAAGACTCAACTTCACACACACTACAGGGACTGCTCATGGCACGTGCGGTAGGTATTGACCTCGGGACAACAAACTCGGTGGTCGCCGTCCTCGAGGGCGGGGAGCCGACGGTCATCGCAAACGCGGAGGGCGCGCGGACGACGCCGTCCGTGGTCGCGTTCGCCAAGAACGCCGAGGTATTGGTAGGCGAGGTCGCCAAGCGCCAGGCCGTCACCAACGTGGACCGGACGATTCGTTCGGTCAAGCGGCACATGGGGACCGACTGGACCGTCACCATCGACGGCAAGAAGTTCAACCCGCAGCAGATCAGCGCGTACATCCTGATGAAGCTCAAGCGGGACGCCGAGGCCTACCTCGGTGAGAAGATCACCGACGCGGTGATCACCGTCCCCGCGTACTTCAGCGACGCGCAGCGGCAGGCGACCAAGGAAGCCGGCACGATCGCCGGCCTCAACGTCATGCGAATCATCAACGAGCCGACTGCGGCGGCCCTCGCGTACCACCTGGAGAAGGAGGGCGCGGCCAAGATCCTCGTCTTCGACCTCGGCGGTGGCACCTTCGACGTCTCGCTGCTCGATGTGGGCGACGGCGTGGTCGAGGTCGAGGCGACCAGCGGCGACAACCACCTCGGTGGCGACGACTGGGACCAGCGGATCGTCGACTGGCTGGTGCAGGACTTCAAGTCCGGCTACGGCATCGACCTGTCCAAGGACAAGATGGCGCTGCAGCGTCTGCGCGAGGCGGCCGAGAAGGCGAAGATCGAGCTCTCGCAGTCGATGGAGTCGCAGATCAACCTGCCGTACATCTCGCACGGCCCGGACGGCCCCCTGCACCTGGACACCCGGCTCACCAGGGCCGAGTTCCAGCGCATGACGTCCGACCTGACCGACCGCTGCAAGAGCCCCTTCCAGCAGGTCATCAAGGACGCGAACGTCAAGCTGGCCGACATCGACCACGTGGTCCTCGTCGGCGGCTCGACCCGCATGCCCGCGGTCGTGGACCTGGTCAAGTCGTTGACCGGCGGCCGGGAGCCCAACAAGGGCGTCAACCCCGATGAGGTCGTCGCCGTCGGCGCCTGCCTGCAGGCCGGCGTGCTGCGGGGCGAGGTCAAGGACATCCTGCTGCTCGACGTGACCCCGCTGTCGCTGGGCATCGAGACCAAGGGCGGGATCTTCACCAAGCTCATCGAGCGGAACACCACGATCCCGACCAAGAAGTCGGAGATCTTCACCACGGCCGACGACAACCAGCCGTCGGTGCAGATCCAGGTGTACCAGGGCGAGCGCGAGATCGCGGCGTACAACAAGAAGCTGGGCATGTTCGACCTGACCGGCATCGCCCCGTCGCCGCGCGGCATCCCCCAGATCGAGGTCTCGTTCGACATCGACGCCAACGGCATCGTGAACGTGTCGGCCAAGGACCTGGGCACCGGTAAGCAGCAGTCGGTTCAGATCACCGGCGGCTCGGCGCTGAACAAGGACGACATCGAGAAGATGGTCCGCGACGCCGAGCAGTACGCCGAGGAGGACCGCCGCCGCCGCGAGGAGGCCGAGGTCCGCAACCAGGCCGACACGCTCGTCTACTCGACCGAGAAGTTCCTGGCCGAGAACGACGACAAGGTCCCGGCGGACGTGAAGACCGAGGTTCAGGACGCGATCGCCGACCTCAAGAAGGCGATCGAGGGCAACGACCTCGAGGCGATCAAGACCGCGAGCGAGCACGCCGCCACGGTCAGCCAGAAGATGGGCAGCGCCATCTACGCCGCCGCTCAGGCGGAGCGCCAGGAAGCCGGTCAGGACGAGACGGCGACCGACGCACCGCACGACGAAGATGTCGTCGACGCCGAGATCGTCGACGAAGGCGAAGGTGGAGCCGCCTGATGTCTGCACCTGAGGAGCCCACGGGGCCGGTGATCCGCGATAACCGGCGGATCGACCCGGTGACCGGGCAGCCAAAAAGGGGCAAGCACGCGGCCTCTCAGCCGGCCGGCACTGCAAGTGCCGGCCGGCCGGGGGGCGCCGGCTCGGGGAACGTTAACCCGGTCGGCGCCAGCCAGGGCGGCCAGGGTGCCGCCAAGCGCGGCGCGGTGGATGAGCCCCAGGCCGCTGCGGCGGCCCCCAAGCCTGCGGCGGCCCCGGCCGCGACGCCGGCCCCGGCCCCGGCCCCGGCCCCGGCCCCGGCCCCGGCGGCCGAGCCCGCGGCGGCAGCCGAGCTGCGCACCCAGCTGGCGGAGCGGACCGCCGACCTGCAGCGGCTTCAGGCGGAGTACGCCAACTACCGCAAGCGGGTCGACCGGGACCGGGCCACGGTGCGCGAGCAGGCGGTGGCCAGCGCGCTGACCGAGCTGCTGCCGGTGCTCGACGCGATCAACCAGGCGCACGAGCACGGCGAGCTGTCCGGCGGCTTCAAGTCGGTGGCGGACTCGCTCCAGGCCGCGGTGGGCAAGCTCGGTCTTGTCAGCTACGGCCAGCGCGGCGACGCCTTCGATCCGAAGATCCACGAGGCGCTGTCGTACTCGGACTCGCCCGACGTGACCGAGGACACCTGCGTGGAGATCTTCCAGCCCGGCTACAAGGTGGGCGAGCGGATCCTGCGCCCAGCGCGGGTCGCGGTGGCGGCGCCAGGTTCAGGGCCAGACGGAAGCGACAACGCTGCCGAGTGGTCAACCGAAGAAGACAATAACTAGCGAAGAGCCCGGCGAGGCCAGATGAGCGCGAAGGACTACCAGAAGGACTACTACAAGACGCTGGGCGTCCCCAAGACCGCGACCGCGGCCGAGATCAAAAAGGCCTATCGCGAACTCGCTCGGAAGTATCACCCCGACGCGAACAAGGGGAGCACCGACGCCGAGGAGCGCTTCAAGGAGATCACCGAAGCGTACAACGTGGTGTCGGACGAGAAGCAGCGCAAGGAGTACGACGAGGCCCGCTCGATGTTCGGCGGGTTCCGGGTGCCGGCCGGCAGCCGTCCGGGCGCCGGCGGCACGGCCGGGAACTTCGACTTCGGCGACCTCTTCGGCGGCGAGGGCCTGGGCGACGTGATCGGCGGGATCTTCCGCGGCGGTCGTCCCGGCGGCGGCGGCGCGGCCAGCCGCGCGCGGCGCGGCGCGGACGTCGAGACGGAGACCAACCTGTCGTTCGGCGACGCGATCGACGGCGCCACGGTGTCGCTGCGGCTCACCGGCGAGGGGCCGTGCCCCGTCTGCCACGGCACCGGCGCCAAGACCGGCACGGTGCCGAAGGTCTGCCCGGACTGCCACGGCACCGGCCAGCAGAGCCGTAACCTCGGCGGCTTCGGGCTCTCCGAGCCCTGCAAGACCTGCCGCGGCCGCGGCCTCGTGGTCGAGGACCCGTGCCCGTCGTGCAGCGGCAGCGGGCGGGCGATGAGCTCGCGCACCATCCAGGCGCGGATCCCGGCGGGCGTGGCCGACGGCCAGAAGATCCGGATCCCCGGCAAGGGGGCGCCCGGCGAGCACGGCGGCAAGGCCGGAGACCTGTATGTGCGGGTCCACGTGACGCCGCACCCGGTGTTCGGCCGCACGGGGGACAACCTCACGGTGACCGTGCCGGTGACGATGCCCGAGCTTGCGCTCGGCGCGGAGATCAAGGTGCCAACGCACCGGGGCGCCGCCGTCACCGTGCGCGTCCCGCCGGGCACCCCGAACGGGCAGGTGCTCCGCGTCCCCGGTCGCGGCGTCCGCCGCAAGGACGGGACGCTCGGCGCGCTGCTCGCCACCGTCGAGGTGGTCGTGCCGCAGGACCTGAGCAAGAAGGCGCGATCGGCCCTCGAGGACCTGCGCATCGCCACGGCGGAAGCCGACCCGCGCGAGGACCTGCTCCGCCGGGCCCGCGCCGAGTAGCAGGACCAGCAAAACCAGCAGGAAATGAGAACGAAGGAAAGGAGATGACATGAGCAACCCATACGAGCTGTCCGATGACGTGCCCGTGTATGTCATCTCCGTGGCCGCGCACCTATCGGGCATGCATCCGCAGACGCTGCGCGGCTACGAGAGGGTGGGGCTGGTAATACCGAGGCGGACCCCGGGCGGCGGCCGCCGCTACTCGATGCGGGACATCCTCACGCTCCGCGAGATCCAGCGGCTCTCCCAGGAGGAGCGGATCAACCTTGAGGGCATCAAGCGCATCCTGGACCTGGAGCGGGAACTCGAGCAGACCCGGCTGATGGCCGCGGGGCTGCACGCCGAGATCTCCCAGCTCCGCAACGAGCTGGAATCCACCCGGGCGGTCGCCGCCCGGCTAGCCGAGCTCCGCCGCTCACGGACGGTCGACCCGGCCGCCACCCTCGTCCCCGTCCGCTCCTCCACCAGGGTGACCTTCTGGCAGGCAGCGGCCGCGCAGGCGACGACGCCGCAGGCGGCCGCCGCGCCGGGTGGAAGCGGCCAGCCGCAGGCGGACGCACCGCCGGGCGGCCCCGGCCAGGCGGCCGCCGGCGAGAGAAGTTAATAAGCATCAAGGGGGATTGAAGACCCATGGACGACAAGCTCACCCGTAAGAGCCAAGAGGCTCTCTCGGTGGCGATCAGGAAGGCCGCAGCGAGCGGCAACCCGCAGGTAGACCCGCTCCACCTGCTGGCCGCGCTCCTCGAGCAGGCCGACGGGACGGCAGCGCCGCTGCTGCGGGCCGTGGGCGCCGACCCGGCGCTCATCGCCAAGGAGGCCCGCGATCAGATCGACCGGCTGCCGCGGATGCACGGCGCCACCGCCAGCGCGCCCCAGACGTCACGGCAGCTGCTGGCCGTGATCAACACCGCCGCGAGCCGGGCCCGGCAGCTCGATGACGAGTACGTCTCGACCGAGCACCTGCTGGTCGGGATCGCCGCCGACGGCGGCCAGGCCGCCACCCTGCTGCGCGCGGCGGGCGCCACCGCCGACGCCCTGACCGAGGCCTTCACCGAGGTGCGAGGCAGCGCCAGGGTCACCAGCGAGGACCCGGAGGGCACCTACCAGGCGCTCGAGAAGTACGGCGTCGATCTGACCGAGCAGGCCAAGGACGGCAAGCTCGACCCGGTGATCGGCCGCGACTCCGAGATCCGCCGCGTGGTCCAGGTCCTGTCCAGGCGGACCAAGAACAACCCGGTCCTCATCGGCGAGCCCGGCGTCGGCAAGACCGCCGTCGTCGAGGGCCTGGCGCAGCGCATCGTGGCCGGCGACGTGCCCGAGTCGCTGCGCGGCAAGCGGCTGATCTCGCTTGACCTCAGCAGCATGGTGGCGGGCGCGAAGTACCGCGGCGAGTTCGAGGAGCGGCTCAAGGCCGTGCTCAACGAGATCAAGGCCAGCGACGGCCAGGTGATCACGTTCATCGACGAGCTGCACACGGTGGTCGGGGCGGGCCGCGCCGAGGGCGCGATGGACGCAGGCAACATGCTCAAGCCGATGCTGGCCCGCGGCGAGCTGCGGATGGTCGGCGCGACCACGCTTGACGAATACCGCGAGCGGATCGAGAAGGACCCCGCCCTCGAGCGGCGGTTCCAGCAGGTTCTGGTGGGCGAGCCGTCGGTCGAGGACACGATCGCGATCCTGCGCGGGCTCAAGGGCCGCTACGAGGCGCACCACCAGGTGCAGATCTCCGATGCGGCGCTTGTCGCCGCCGCCACGCTGTCCGACCGCTACATCACCGCCAGGTTCCTCCCCGACAAGGCGATCGACCTGGTCGACGAGGCCGCGTCGAGGCTGCGGATGGAGATCGACTCCTCCCCGGTCGAGATCGACGAGCTCCGGCGGATCGTGGACCGGATGAAGATGGAGGAGCTCGCGCTCTCGCGCGAGTCCGACGCGGCGAGCAAGGACCGGCTGGAGAAGCTGCGGGCCGACCTCGCGGACCGGCAGGAGCAGCTGACCGCGCTGACCGCGCGCTGGGAGCAGGAGAAGTCCGGGCTCAACCGGGCCGGCGAGCTGAAGAAGAAGCTCGACGATGCCAAGACCCAGCTCGAGCGGGCCCAGCGGGACGGCGACCTGGAGACTGCCTCCAGGCTGCTCTACGGCGAGATCCCGGCCCTCGACGCCGAGATCGCCGAGGCGGCCGCCAGCGACCGCGACGAGGAGAACTCCGGTGGCGGGGGGATACCCGCGGTCGCGCCGATGGTCAAGGAAGAGGTCGGGCCGGACGACGTGGCCGACGTGGTCTCAGCCTGGACCGGCATCCCGGCCGGGCGCCTGCTCGAGGGCGAGACCGGCAAGCTGCTGCGGATGGAAGATGGGCTCGGCTCGCGGGTGATCGGGCAGGCGAGCGCCGTGCAGGCGGTGTCCGACGCGGTGCGCCGGGCCCGGGCGGGCGTGTCGGACCCCGACCGGCCGACCGGTTCCTTCCTGTTCCTCGGGCCGACTGGTGTCGGCAAGACCGAGCTGGCGAAGGCACTGGCCGAGTTCCTGTTCGATGACGAGCGGGCGATCATCCGCATCGACATGAGCGAGTACGGCGAGAAGCACTCGGTCGCGCGCCTGGTCGGCGCGCCGCCCGGCTACGTTGGCTACGAGGAGGGCGGTCAGCTCACCGAGGCGGTGCGGCGGCGTCCCTACTGCGTGGTGCTGCTCGATGAGGTCGAGAAGGCGCACCCCGAGGTCTTCGACGTGCTGCTGCAGGTCCTGGACGACGGACGGCTGACCGACGGGCAGGGAAGGACGGTGGACTTCCGCAACACCATCCTGATCCTGACCTCGAACCTGGGCTCGTCCTTCATCGCCGATCCCTCCATCGACGAGAAGGCCAAGCGGGAGGCGGTGATGAACGCGGTTCGCGCCTCGTTCAAGCCCGAGTTCCTGAACCGGCTGGACGACGTCATCATCTTCGACGCGCTGTCCACGTCGGAGCTGTCGAGGATCGTGGACATCCAGGTCGACCGGCTCGGACGCAGGCTGTCGGCCCGGCGGCTGACGCTGACCGTCACCCCGGCGGCGAAGGAATGGCTGGCGCTGACGGGCTTCGACCCGGTCTACGGGGCGCGTCCGCTGCGCCGACTGGTGCAGTCCGCGATCGGCGACAAGCTGGCCAAGGCGCTGCTCTCCGGCGGGGTCACCGACGGCGACGAGGTAATCGTCGACCTGGACTCCGCGTCCGACGGACTGACGGTGAAGGCCACGACCCCGGCCGGCTAGGCCGGCCCTGGCCTTGGTCAGGCCTTGCGGGGCGTGCCGTCGAGCATGCGGTCGTAGTCGTCCTCGCCGAGGCCCAGGTCCACCCGGAGGCGGTACCTGAGGCGGAGCAGCAGCTGCAGCTCCGCCTCATCGCCGAGCTGGATGCACCGCTCAACGCCGACCGTGCTCCAGTCCTGCGCCCGGCGCAGGTCGCCCTGCTCGGTGAACAGCTCGGCGAGCAGATCACAGGTGCGGGGGCTGACGTCCTCGCGCTCGGCGGTCAGCCCGGCCAGCAGCAGCTCCGCCTCCGGCCCCCGGTCAAGACCGAACAGCGCCCGGGCCAGGTGCACCCTGGCCTCGGCCGAGACCAGGCCGCCGTCCTCGATCGCGGCGGTGAACTCGTCCGCCGCAGGCTGAGGCTCGTCGGCCATCATCCACTGCTCGCCCGCTCGCACGTGCGCCTCGGCGCGCAGGCCAGGATCGACCTCCTGCGCGAGTTGACTCATGCGAACGGCCGCGCGCACGTGATTACCCGTGCGCGCCGCCTGGAACTCGATCTCGTCGAAGTCGCCGACGCCAGCTGCCACTCTTCCCACGGTACCAGCGACCCTTCCCCATACATCCGGATTTATCGGCGGGCGTGCTCAAGCGCATCCCAGAACCCGCGGCGCAGCGCGTGCCGCACCTCGTCATGGAGCAGGAAGTCGATCGGCAGGGCCGATCCCTGAAGCAGCCTGGCCTCGAGGTCAGACGGCATCCGGGGCTTCCTGGCAAGCACGGCTTCCAGCCACAGCGCGGGCGCGTCGCGGGCCACCGACTCGCCGAACGCCTGGCCCTCCTCGTGCGCGGACTGCACCGCGTCGGAGAGGGACACGCCGGACTGCCCGCCGGGATAGCCCGGCGACCCGCCCGCGTCCTGCTG
>DATCGA010000139.1:0-4800 GCA_036509215.1 Trebonia sp. | reverse complement strand
TACGAGTTCATCGCCAGGGACTACGGCAAGCCGGTGGTCACGGCCGGGTTCGAGCCGCTCGACATCTTGCAGTCCATTTACATGCTGATGCTTCAGCTGTCGCAGGGCCGCTCGGAAGTCGAGAACCAGTACTCGCGGGTGGTGCCGTGGGACGGGAACCCGGTCGCGCTGCGGGTGATCGGCCAGACCATGGAGCTGCGGCCCTACTTCGAGTGGCGCGGGCTCGGCTTCATATCGCACTCCGCCCTGCGGATGAGGCCCGAGTACGAACGGTTCGACGCCGAGGTGCTGTTCGAGGTGCCCGGCGTGCGGGTCGCCGATCCCAAGGCGTGCCAGTGCGGCGAGGTGCTCAAGGGCGTGCTCAAGCCGTGGGAGTGCAAGGTGTTCGGCACCGCGTGCACCCCGGAGACGCCGATCGGCACCTGCATGGTGTCCCCGGAGGGGGCCTGCGCGGCCTACTACAACTTCGGCCGGATGAACCGCAACCGGGTCAACGAGGCGCTGAAGGTGATCAGCCGATGAGCGTCGGCGAGGACGGGACCCCAGTCGGGGGCGGCCGGGCGGGCTGGGTGGCGGAGGCGCTGCGCGAGCACGAGGAGCAGGACGAGCGGGAACGTCACGATCATGCCGACGTCGGCCGTCGGCCGCTGCCGGCCGACCGCGAGCAGCAGGTGCTCGACCGCATCGACCGGGCCCGCCGCCGCCGGCCCAAGGTCAGGGAAGAGCGCATCACGATGTCGCACGGGGCGGGCGGCAAGGCGACCCAGACCCTGATCGAGGCCGTCTTCCTCGACACGTTCCGCAACCCCCGGCTCGAGCAGCTCGAGGACGCGGCCCGGCTGGACATCGGCGGCGCCCGGCTCGCGTTCACCACCGATTCCTACGTGGTCTCGCCGCTGTTTTTCCCCGGCGGCGACATCGGCGACCTCGCCGTCAACGGCACGGTCAACGACCTGTCGGTCTCCGGCGCGACCCCGCTGTACCTGTCGGCCGGGTTCATCCTCGAGGAAGGCTTCCCGGTCGCCGACCTGATCCGCATCACCGAGTCGATGCAGGCGGCCGCCGCGGTCGCCGGCGTCCAGATCGTCACCGGCGACACCAAGGTGGTGGAGAAGGGCAAGGCCGACGGCTGCTACATCAACACGGCCGGAGTCGGCCTGATCGCTCAGGATGCGCCCGAGCTCGGGGTCGCTCTGGCCCGCCCTGGGGACGCGATCATCGTGTCCGGGTGCATCGGCGACCACGGCGTCACGATCATGCTCGCCCGCGGCGAGCTCGACATCGAGGCGGACCTGCAGTCAGACACCGCCCCGCTCAACGACCTCGTCAGAAGCCTGCTGGCCGCGACCGGCGGGGTCCGCGCGCTGCGCGACGCCACCCGGGGCGGCGTCGCCACCATACTCAACGAGATCGCCAAGTCGGCCGACGTCGGCGTGCTCGTCCGCGAGGACGCCATCCCGGTCCGCACCGAGGTGCGCGGCGCCAGCGAGCTGCTCGGCATCGACCCCATGTACGTCGCCTGCGAGGGCCGCCTCGTCGCCGTCGTCGACCCGGGCGAGGCCGACCGCGCCCTCGCCGCCCTGCGCGCCCACCCGCTCGGCGCCGAGGCGGCCGTCATCGGCCACGTCACCGCCGACCCGCCCGGCATCGTCCAGCTCAAGACCGCCTTCGGCGGCACCCGCATCGTCGACACCCTAGTCGGCGACCCCCTGCCCCGCATCTGCTAGCGCCACCCCAAAGGCAAATCCAGATCAACATCATTTGTCCGAACGGACCCTTGGCTTAACCCCCACGGCCGATCAGGCCCTTGACCGGACAGAACTGGGGTATTGGTACGTAATGTCAACAAGGTATTGGTACCCGTCTTCGCCGATGCGGTTTTCTTCATTGCAGTACCGTTCCGCGCATGAAGAAAACTGTGCGGCACGCTCTCCGATTCGCAGCCGCGATAACGACGCTGGCGGCGCTCGCCCTTCCCGTCTCGGCGGGGTCGGCTTATGCCTCCGGCTTCCCCTACAAGTGCGGCAACACCGGCGGGGAGGATTTCCAGTGGTATCCGGCGGGCGTCGGTAAAGACATTTACCTCCACGAAGGCACCGGCTATTGCACTGGCAGCCCGCTGACCTTCGAGTTGGTGCTTCAGAGCGACGGCAACCTGGTCATCTACAACTCCGGCGGCCGAGCGCTGTGGGCGTCGAACACCGACGTCCACAACCCGACTCAGGCCGTGATGCAGACCGACGGCAACTTCGTCATCTACAGCGGCGGCCACGCCCTGTGGGCCACCGGCACCAAGAACAGCGGCGCGTACCTGTGCTTCCAGAACGACGGGAACCTGGTCGTCTACACAGGCGTTGTCGTCGGCTGTAACGGCTACCCGCTCTGGGCTAGCGGCACCTGATCGACGCATCGCTAGCGCCCGCCCGCAATACTTTGTGGCGTTGCCGGCTGGCCGGCCAGCCGCGGTCTTATGCTCCTGGGGTGACGACCTCGGAGAGACCCGTCCGGTTCCGCGTTCTGTCCGCGGCCGCGCTCCTTGGCATCGCGGGTGCTGGCTGCCGCGGTTCCCGCGACTGCGGGAACCGCACCGGGCAACGAGGGGCCGGCCGGCCGGTCGGCGGCGCTTGCCGAACGGCCGCGCCGCCGGGCGGCCGGCCGTGACGTCTTCGGGGATCTCGGCCGGCTGTGTCGGGGCGCCCTACGGGCCGAATTTCTACGCGCCCGGCAGCGGCAAGACCGTCGCGCTGACCTTCGACGACGGACCGGGACCGGCTGCGGAGTCGGGCTGGCGTGGATGTTCGACGCCGCCGGCGAGTCCGCTTCCATCGTGAGCGTTGAGCTCGATCCCGGCCGCGCGGCGGCGTCGGCCGCGCTGTTCGCCAAGCAGCCCAACGTTCGCGTCCTGCACGGCAACTGGGCCGAGCTCAGGGATCACGGACCGTTCGACCTGCTGGTGCTCGACGGCGGGGGCAAGGGCAAGGAACCGGAGGACGACCCGCCGCTCGACCCGGCCGAAGGCTGGCTGGCGGTCGGCGGCACGATCGTGCTCGACGACTTCATACCGTTCGATCGACCCGGCGCCCCCGCCCACGACCACGCCCACCGCTACTGGCTCGGCCACCCGGCCCTCCAGGCAACCGAGCTGCGACTATCCCCCACCCTGGCAACCCTGGTCGGAGTCCGCCCGCGCTAGAGCCAAGTCAACCGCAAAGCCATTTGTCCGAACGGACCCTTGGCTCGACCCCCACCGCCAATGAGGGCGTTGCCCGGGCAGAACGGTCTGCGGCGTCGGCTGATCACGCCGGGCCGGGCTTCGGCGGCGGGGCGAGCGCGGCCGTTGAGTGCTAGCATTGATAGCACGAAGGGGTGATCTCCATGGCGGCTATGAGCATCAGGAATCTTGATGATCGGATCTTGGAACTGCTCCGAATCCGGGCTGCACGGCATGGCAGGTCCATGGAGGCCGAAGTCCGCGCGATCCTGGTTGACGCGGTTCGCGAGCCGGATGAGGGCCCCAATTTCGCCGAGGCGATCATGGCCCGCTTCGGTGAGCTAGGCGGCGTTGAGCTTGACCTGCCGCCGCGAAGTGCCATGCCTCGAGCGGCCGAGTTCCCCGATTGATAATCCTCGACGCCAATGTGGTCTCGGAGCTGATGCGACCAGCGCCCGATGACCATGTGCGCGAGTGGTTCAGTGGCTGGCGCGCCGACGAGCTCGGCACGACAGCAATTACCGTCGCCGAGATCAGCCACGGCATCGAACGCCTCCCAGACGGGCACCGGAAAGCAAGCCTGCTGTCCGCAGCCACGGACCTCTTCGCCGCTTTTGGCGATCTCGTTCATCCATTTGATGCCCGGGCGGCAGCTTGGTTCGGGCCGGTAATGGTCCAGCGGACGCGTGCGGGCCTGCCGATCGAGGGCTTCGACGCCCAGATCGCATCCATCTGCAGGGCCCATGGGGCAGTCCTGGCGACGCGGAACGTCAAGGACTTCGTCGAAACCGGGGTAGAGATCGTCGACCCGTGGTCCGCTTGCCGAGCAGCTGCGGCACCGGGCTCGTCGATCCGCCGCCGATCACCAGCGTCGGGGCGGTGATCGCGGGCAGTTCCGCCCAGTCGCACCTTCGAGAGGGGTGCGGTGCGAGTGAATGTCGTCAGAAACATTGACTAAACTAGTCAATGTTTCTGGCTATGTCAAGGCGGAGTCGAAGCCTGCTGGCGGCCGCCGGCCTCGGCGGCTCGGGGCGAGCGGGAATCGGGGGCGGGACGGCTCGGCGCGGCCGGGCTTACCGCGCGTAGGGGTCGGTGATCTCGCGGAGCTGACCCAGGATCTGGTGCAGCAACGTGAAGTTGCGGGTGCCCAGGTAGGCCTTCCACTCCGAGAAGATCTCGCCGGATGCCGCCGCAGCCACCTCGACCGCCCGCCGGCCGCGCTGCTCGATCACGATCAGCCGGGCGCGGCCATCCGCGGGGTCGGGGGCCCGGCGGACGTAGCCCAGGCGCTCCAGCTGGTCGACCAGCACGCCGGCGCTCTGCTTGCTCATTTGCGCCTGGTCGGCGAGGTCCGTGAGGCGCGAGCCGTCCGGGGCGACGCGCTGGAACAGCCGGCACTGGGCGAGGGTCCAGTCGTCGAACCCGGCATCCTGCAGGGCCCGGAAAACCCGGTCCTCGGTGTACCGGTACGGGATGAGCAACGACACCCCTAGATCAGCCCGCTGCTCGTCGCCCATGCCGCCCTCGACTCCATCGCCCACCTGATCCCACACGCTACGCCAACGCTGCCGTCGTCATCGGTGCTGCTG
>DATCGA010000138.1:0-6964 GCA_036509215.1 Trebonia sp. | reverse complement strand
TCGTCGGCGCCCGGCTCGACCAGCGCGACGATCGTGGCGCCCCGCGCCTGCACGGCCCGGGCGACCGCGGACCCGATGAAGCCGGCCGCACCGGTGATGACCACCCGGTCCCCCGGGCCGATTCCGGCCGGGCCGGTCACGTCGGTCACACGGCCATTGTGGGGACCTGGCCGCCTACCTGTCGAGCCCCAGGGTGAAGGTGGGCTTGGGCGACGTCTCGGCCAGCCGGTGCTCATCGCCGAGGCGCCTGATGGCGGTCCCGGTGGCGAAGAACTCGGTCGCGTGCTCGCCCCACACGTGATTGCTGACCGCGACGTTCACCCCGACGATGCCGGAGGCCTTCGCCTGGGTCGCCTCGGCCTGCATCCGGGTGAGGGCGAGCTCGCGGGCGTCGTAGATGCCCTGGGTGAAGATCACCATCTCCTGGTTCTGGCCCGCCTGGCGCAGCGACTGCATGGCCGACTGGTGGGCGATGTGGTACACGCAGGTTCCGAGCACGAACGCGACCGGCACGGCGCCGGCCGCCAGCAGCCGGAAGAAGTCCTGGGCCGACAGGTCGGAGGTGAACGCCCGGCCGTCGGGCGCGCGGTGGGCGCCTCCGGTGCCGACGCCGCCGGCCCCCAGCGCGCGCACCGCGGTCCCGGTGGCGATGAACTCGAGGACGTCCTGGCCCCACACGTAGCTCTGCATCCGCAGCTGGACGCCGACGATGCCGTCGGCGCCGAGGTGGTCGGCCTCGGCCTGCATCCTGCTCATCGCCAGTTCCCTGGCGTTGTACATCGCCTGGGTCAGCACCTGCAGTTCCTGGTTCTGCCCCCACCGGCCGACCTGCAGGCCGATGTGGTAAATCGACGACCCGATGACGAAGCCGAGCGGCTCGAACCCGGCCTCGCCAAGCAGCACGTACTCGGAGACCGACAGGTCCGAGGTGAACACGCCCGCCGGGACCGCGCCCGCAGTGTGCGCCAGCCGCCCCGCCGCGGCCTCCGGCTCCCAGTTGGCGGCACCGTCGGCCGGCTTGTTACTGAATAGCGGCATGCGACTCTCCTCTGGCCAGATTCACTGGGACTTGAGATGGCACGCGAAGCCTACCTGCGGAGCCTGCACCGCCCGCCTTCTGGCAGCGGTTATGCGAACTCTTTCAGCAGCCGTTCCGCCAGCACGGCGGCCGAGTTCGGATTCTGCCCGGTGATCAGGCTGCGGTCCTCGACTATGTACGGGTCCCAGATCGGGCCGCGGCTGAACTGGACGCCCACCTTGTCCTGCACCTCGGATGATGGCCTCCAGATCGAGGGACGCCTGCTCGCCTCCCGTCATCGACGGGCGCAGGCTCATCATGTCGACGTTCGGCGTCACGCCGCCGGGCGTCGCCACCACGACCTCGTGGCCCGCGGTTACTTGAGGATGCGGCGGTACTGTCCGTGAACGCGGGGGGCGGTGCCGCCCATCCGGCGGGAGATCTCCCGGCTGGCCCCGAGCAGCGGCTCGAGGAACCGGTCGATGAGCTGCTCGCCGGCGTACTCGGCGCTCGGCACGGCCACGTTGACCGCGGCCGCCACGGTGTCGCCGGCCTGCCTGATCGGGGCGGCGATCGAGCTCAGCCCGGGGATCGCCTCGTCCCGCTGGACCAGGTAGCCGTCTTGCCGGGCCGACGCCAGCTGCGCGCTCAGCGCGTCGATGGTGGTGACCGCGTGCGGGCCCCAGGTGCCGCGGAACGAGTCGGCGGTGACCCGCTGGCCGAGCTCGTCGGCGCTGAGGTAGGCCAGGATCGTCTTGCCGATGGAGCTGAACACGGCCGGGACGGTCGAGCCGACCCGGAGGTTCGCGGCCACCAGCGTGTCGCGGCGGGGGATGCGGGCCACGAACAGGACCTGGTCGCCGTAGAGGACCCCGAGGTTGACGGTCTCGCCGGTCTCGGCCGCGAGGTCGCGCAGCACCGGCTCTGACATCTGCACCAGGTCGAGGCCCTGCATGGCGGCGAACCCGAGGACGAGCACGCCGGTGCCAGGGCGGACCATGCCGTCGACCGTCCGCTCCAGGTAGCCTTCCTCGGTCAGGGTCGCGACCAGCCGGAATACCGTCGGCATGGGGATGCCGCTGAGCGTGACGAGGTCCTTGACGTGCAGGGCGGGCCGTTCGGCGGTGAAGTAGGAGAGCAGCCGCAGGCCCTTGGCCAGCGCCTCAACCCGGTAGGACCGGGCCGGCCGGTCCGGTCCCTCGGCGGCTTGTTCAGTCACATGGCGCATGATATCGGCAGGTCGCGACTTGCAGCGTCGGCAACCGCCCGGCTAGCCGATTCCGAACAGGGCGGCGGCGTTGCCGCTGAGGATCGCGGTCAGGTCGGCGGCCGGCAGGCCGGCCGCCGACGCGCGCTCGACCGGGTCGGTGACGCCCATGTCGAACGGGTAGTCGGTGCCCAGCATCACCTTGTCCGAGCCGACCACCTCGACCAGGTGGCGGAGCGCCTGCGGCGAGTAGACCAGCGCGTCGTACCAGACCCGGCGCAGGTACGCGCTCGGCGGGTGCGCGCAGCCGCGGGCGTCGGGCCGCTCGGCCCAGGCGTGATCGGAGCGGCCGATGTAGGCGGGGAGGAAGCCGCCGCCGTGCGCCGCCAGCAGCCTGAGCCGCCGATGCCAGTCGAGGGCGCCGCCGAAGATCAGGTGCGACAGCGCCAGCGCGGTCTCGGCCGGCTGGCCGAAGGTGTTGCCGAGGAAGTGCGCGCCCAGCCTCGGCCCGAGGCTGCACCCCCAGGGGTGGATGAAGACCACGGCGCCGAGGTCGGCCGCGGCCGACCAGACCGGGTCGAAGGCGGGGTCGTCGGGTTCCTGCCGCTGCCGTTCCTGGTGGCGGGGACCGACCTGGTCACGATCATCCCCGAGCGGCTGGCGCAGCGGGTGGCGGTGCCGCTCGGGCTGACGGTGGTGGAGCTGATCGAGACCCTCTGGTGGCATCCCGACAGGGCCACCACCCCCGAGCACGCCTGGCTGCGGCGCACGCTGACCGAGGCGGCCGCGTCGCTGCCGCCGGTGGCGGCTAACTCGCGGCCGGGGTCTGGCTTGCCTGGGTCTGGCTTGCCGCCGTCGTCTCTGCCGCTGCTGTCGCCGGCCGCCGTCGCCGGCGGGTGAAGCGCATCGCGCCGTCGTTGATCCGCCCGTACCGCAGCGCCAGCAGGTCGTAGGGGTAGTTCATGCGCACCCGCCACGGCGACCGCGAGCCGGATTTCGGGAACTCGTGGATCGCGCGCTGCACGTAGCCGGACTGGAAGTCGAGCATCGGCCGTTCGGTTCCGGTGGGGGCGTCCTTGGCCGGGACGCACTGGTCGTAGCCGTGCGCGTCCATGTAGCGCAGCAGCCGGACCGCGTACTCGCTGACCAGGTCGGCCTTGAGAGTCCAGGAGGAGTTCGTGTAGCCGAAGGTGAAGGTGAGGTTGGGCACGCCCGACAGCATCGTGCCCTTGTAGACCGTGGTCTCGGCCAGCGTGACGTCGCTGCCGTCGACCTCGAGCCGGATACCGCCCAGGGCCAGCAGCCGCAGCCCGGTCGCGGTGACGACGATGTCGGCCTCGAGCTCGGCCCCCGACTCCAGCCTGATCCCGGTCTCGGTGAACTCGGCGATCTGGTCGGTGACCACGTCGGCCCGGCCGCTGCGGATAGCGGCGAAGAAGTCGCCGTCGGGCGCCAGGCACATGCGCTGGTCCCAGGGGTTGTAGCGCGGGGTGAAGTGGGTGTCGACGTCGTAGCCGGGCGGCAGCTGCGCGATCGCGGCCTGCCGCAGCAGCGCCTTCACTTTTTCGGGGCGGCGCTGGCTGAGCTGGTAGAACCAGGTGCCGAGGGCGACGTTCTTCCAGCGGGTGACCGCGTAGCCGCCGCGGGTGCCGAGCCGCCTGGTCAGCTTCGCGCCGATCTGGTCCCTGGCCGGCCGGGCGGCGATGTAGGTGGGCGAGCGCTGCAGCATCGTCACGTGCTCGGCCTGGTCGGTCAGCGCCGGGACCAGCGTCACCGCCGTCGCCCCGCTGCCGATCACGACGATCTTCTTGCCCGCGTAGTCGAGGTCCTCCGGCCACTGCTGCGGGTGAACGACCGTGCCGCCGAACCGCTCGAGGCCGGGGAAGCTCGGGGTGTGGCCGGCGTCGTAGTGGTAGTAGCCGCTGCAGACGAACAGGAAGTTGGCCGTTAGCCGGACCGGCTCGCCGTCGTTTGCTGCGTCTACCGTCCAGCGCGCGTCCTCGGTCGACCAGGCCGCCCGCTCGACCCGGTGCCCGTAGCGGATGTGCCGGTCGATGCCGGCCTCGGTGGCGGCGTCGCGGACGTAGCGCAGGATCGACGGCCCGTCGGTGATCGCCTTGTCCTGCGTCCACGGGCGGAACCGGTAGCCGAGGGTGTGCATGTCGGAGTCGGAGCGCACGCCCGGATAGCGGAACAGGTCCCACGTCCCGCCGAGCGCGTCCCGCCCTTCCAGGATCGCGTAGGTCCGGTGCGGGAAGGCCGCCTGGAGGTGGTGGGCTGCCCCGATGCCGGACAGGCCGGCGCCGACGATCAGCACGTCGACGTGCTCGGTCATGGTGGTGGTCACACTGCCGAACTGTAGGTCAGCCGCCGCCGGGAGCCAAGAGCCCGAGGGCGATATGTCCGATATGCGCCATGTCGCGGTCGGCGGCCGCCCGGATACCAGCCATCTGAACGGCCGATGGTTCGCGGGGTGACCGCGAGGCGCGGTGCGTGCTGTGATGGAGCGCCAGCAAAGAAAAATCATCAACGGCTTTTATCGAACGGACCGGTGCGACTGCGATGCCCACCATTCCCCGCCGGGTCGTGACCGGCCATGACGGCCGCGGCGTGTCGGTTTTCGCCGACGACGGACCGGTGCCGGTGGTCCGCACCGCGCCCGACGGCGCGCTGTTCTACGAGGTCTGGGGCACCGAGGCGATGCCCGCCCCGATCGCTGCGGCGTCGCCCGATCCGACCGTCGGCGCGCTGACGGTGCCGCCGCCGCCGAACGGAACCAAGATCCGGATCAACGAGTTCCCGCCCGGCGTCGTCTCCCCGGTGCACCGCACGCAGTCGGTCGACTACGGGATCGTGCTCGAAGGCGAGGTCGTGCTGGTGCTCGACGCCGAGGAGACCACGCTGCGGGCGGGCGACGTCGCGGTGCAGCGCGGCACCTCGCACCGCTGGGAGAACCGGACCGAGCGGACCGCGCGGATGGCGTTCATCCTCATCGACGGCGCGTTCACCGCCGACCTGCTGGCGACGCTGGGCGACGACGTGCTCGGCGGCCTGCTGCACGACCCGCTGCACACCCCGGAGGCGTAGCGATGGCTGGCGAATTCAATGGCCGGACGATCGTCGTCACCGGCGCGGCCCGCGGCCAGGGCGCGGCCAGGGCGCGGCCGAGGCCGAGATCCTCGTCCGCGAGGGGGCACGGGTCATCGGCGCCGACATCCTCGAGGACGAGGGCCGGGCGCTGGCCTCGCGGCTGACCGCATCCGGGCCGGGCACGATGGAGTACTGGCCGCTCGACGTGAGCAGCGAGGAGCAGTGGGCCGGGCTGGCGGCGCACCTCGCGGCATCAGGGCCGGGCACGGTGCACGGCCTGGTCAACAACGCGGGCGTGCCGTACCGGGCGCGGCTGCTGGACATGGACCTGGCCGGCTGGGACCGGGTGATGGCGATCAACCTGACCGGCGCGATGCTCGGCATGCGGACGCTGGTGCCGCTGATGCCGGCCGACGACGGCGCCGCCATCGTCAACATCGGCTCGATCGCCGGGCTAACCGCCCACCACGCGCTCGCGTACACGGTGTCCGAGTGGGGCCTGCGCGGCCTGTCCAAGGTCGCCGCGCTCGAGCTCGCACCGCGTGGCATCCGGGTCAACGCGGTGCATCCGGGCCCGATCGACACCCCGATCTCGGTCGGCGCCGACCCGGTATTCCTGACCGCGACCGTGGAGCAGACGCTGCTCGGCCGGGAGGGGCGCTCGGAGGAGGTCGCCGAGATGGTGGTCTTCCTGCTGTCGTCCCGCGCCTCCTACATCACCGGGGCGGAGATCCCGGTCGACGGCGGCCACACCGCGCACGGCGGCACCAAGCCGATCGTCGACGCGCTCCGCCGGGCCGGCCGCTAGCCGCTTCGTACTAATCGAGTTCCTGCACGCCGCCGGACAGCTCGGTGCCGTCGCTGAGCCTGCTGCAACGGGCGCTCAGCGGGGAGCGCCCCGGGGTGGTCGGGGACCGCTAACCCCGGCTCAGGCCGGGTACTTGGTCGGCTGGAAGGCGAGCAGCACCCAGCGGCCGTCCTCGCGCACCCAGACCGACAGCGTCTTGTTGTTCAGCACCCGCATCTGGCCGTCGAGCTGCACCTCGCCGCGCATGTCGCCGAAGACGAGGGCGCAGTCGCCGTGCACCAGGATGTTGGATTCGGGATGGCTGATCGGGCCGTACTTGAAGAAGCCGTTGGCCAGCTTCTCCAGGTAGCTCTGCTTAGAGTCGGTCTTAGTGTCGGAGTGGGTGTACACGAAGTCGGCGGCGAACAGCTCGTCGAGCGCGGCTATGTCGCCGTCGGTTATCGCCTGGTACCGCCGGTCCTCCAGCGTCCTAATCTGCTCCGCAACGTCCTCGCGTGCTGTCATGACGCCTATCCTCCCCCCGCGCGTCTGCCCGGGCAAACGGCGGCCTGGTTAGACGGGGTATCGCTTGGGTCCTTGGGTGTAGGTGCGGCCGCGGGGGGTGGTCCATTGGTGCCAGCCGGGCTTTGGCTGGGTGACGTCCCAGCCGGGCGACTGCTTGACGCGGTGGCATTTGCGGCTTCGCGCGCCGGCGTTGCAGGCGCAGGTGCGGCCGCCTTGGTCGTAGGGGGTGGCGTGCTCGAAGTCGCTTTCCCTGGCGTGGCGGTTGCAGGTCGGGAAGGTGCAGGTGCAGTCGCGGACCTGGACGAGGTGGCGGAGGGTCGCGTTGGGCTTGTAGGCG
>DATCGA010000137.1:0-2691 GCA_036509215.1 Trebonia sp. | reverse complement strand
GAGCGCCTCGATCGTCTGCGGCATCACGCCGTCGTCAGCTGCGACGACAAGCACGGCGATGTCGGTCACCTGCGCACCACGGGCACGCATGGCGGTGAACGCTTCGTGACCCGGGGTGTCGATGAAGGTGATCGCCCGCTTGCCGGCGATCGAATCCGCGATGACCTGGTAGGCGCCGATGTGCTGCGTGATGCCACCGTGCTCGCGCGCGACCACATTGGTGTTGCGGATCGCGTCGAGCAGCTTGGTCTTGCCATGGTCGACGTGCCCCATGACGGTGACCACCGGCGGACGAGCAGTGAGGTCGCTCTCGCCGCCTTCGTCTTCGCCGAACTCGAGGTCGAAGCTCTCCAGCAACTCGCGGTCTTCGTCCTCGGGGCTGACGACTTGAACGTCATAGCCGAGCTCGGCACCGAGAAGTTGCAACGTCTCTTCGTTGACCGACTGGGTCGCGGTCACCATCTCGCCGAGGTGGAACATCACCTGGACGAGCGACGCCGGGTTGGCACCGATGCGGTCGGCGAAGTCAGACAGCGACGAGCCACGTGGCAATCGCAAGACTTGACCATTGCCACGAGGGACCTGCACGCCGCCGATCGACGGGGCCTGCATGTTGTCGAACTCTTGGCGCCGCTGCTTCTTCGACTTGCGGCCACGGGTGGGCCGACCGCCGGGTCCACGGCCGAACGCACCGGCTGTGCCGCCGCCACGACCGCGACCACCAGGACCGGGACGACCACCGCCAGCTCCGGGGGGACCCCCAGGACCAGCGCCCGGACCACCGGGGCCGCCAGGGCCGCCGCCGGGACCGCCACGACCAACGCCGGGACCACCAGGACGTGCCGAGGTGAACCCACCGCGGGCACCACCGGGACCGGCCGGACGGCCAGCTCCGGGACCACCGGTTGCGGGGCCACGAGCGCCGTAACCACCCGGCCCACCAGGTGCGGGGCGCGGCGGCATACCAGCGGGTGACGGTCGATTGGCGCCGATACCGCCAGCGCCGCCGGGGCGCGGCGGCATACCAGCGGGTCGCGGCGGCGCGCCGGCACCTGGGCCAACGGGTCGCGGCGCGCCCGGAACGGCACCTGGCGCGAGCGGCGGACGCGGCGCGGTTGACGCCTGGGAGGTGAAGGGATTGTTGCCCATCCGCGGCGGGCCCGAGGTTGCACGCGGGACGGCGGGACCGGGTCGCGGGCCAGCTGCCGGACGCGCTGCGCCCGACTCGCCAGGACGACTGACGGTGGGCTCGGCCGCTTGGGCAGCCGCTTGGGCAGCCGGTGCTACGGGCGCACGGAAGACTTCGGTCGACGGGCTCACCCGGTCTGCTGCGGGCGCTGCAGGGGCCGGTGGCGCTGCCGCCGGTGCAACCGCGACTGGGGCTGCTTCGGCGGCGCGTGGCTTGTCGGCCGTGCGCGCGGTAGCCGCTGCTTTAGGGGCGGCAGGGGGCGCGGCAACTACGGCAGGCGCGGGAAAGGACTCCCTGAGCTTGCGGACAACTGGCGCCTCGATTGTTGAGGAGGCCGAACGAACGAACTCCCCGAATTCCTGAAGCTTGGCCATGACGGCCTTGCTTTCAACATTGAGCTCTTTGGCGAGCTCATACACCCGAACCTTGGCCACGTGACTCCCGTCTCCTGGCCCGGGTGATCGATCAGGTCGAACCCGGGCCGCACTTACTTAAACATGCCGCGCCTTACTCATCGCTGCGCACTCATTGACGGCTCATCGACTCGCTCGACCTGCTTCCTGTTCAACGACTACTGCTGCTGTGCCTGGCCCTCTACGTGCCCTCGCACCCCATTCAGGTGCTCCCGCACAGCGGTGGAATCGAGCGGGCCCGGCAGGCGAAACGCCCTGGGGAACGCCCGACGTCGCTCGGCGAGATCGAGGCAGTACGAATCGGGATGCAACGAGGCGCCCCGACCCGAACGCTCTCCGCGTGGGTCGGGCACGACGCGAAACTGCTCGTCGACCCGGACCACTGCGAGACGCAGAAGGTCGGACTTGGCCGCCCGCTTCTTGCATCCCACGCAAGATCGCATGGGCCCGACGCGTTCGGCCACGCCGAGTCTACCCCCTCGGCGCGCTTGGTTCGCCATGCGCGGACCTCGCGGCGCCGGCCCGATAGGCGGAGTCGGCGCTGGCCTGCCGGGCAGCCTCGGTCGCGCTTTCGCCGTCGGAGTCCGGATCAAGCGCAGCAACCTCGGCGGCAGAATCCGGATCGAGGGCGATGACCGTCTCCGGCGCCGACGGGTTGTCGGAGCGGATGTCGATGCGCCAGCCGGTCAGCCGAGCCGCCAGCCGAGCGTTTTGACCTTCGCGGCCGATCGCCAGCGAGAGCTGGTAGTCAGGGACCGTCACCCGGGCCGACCGGTTGGCCAGATCAACGACCTCGACCGCACTGACCCGGGCCGGCGAAAGCGCGTGCCCGACGAACTCGGCCGGATCGTCGGACCAATCGACGATGTCGATCTTCTCGCCGTGCAGCTCGGCCATCACGGCCCGCACCCGCTGCCCTAGCGGTCCGATGCAGGCACCCTTGGCGTTTAGCCCGGCCACGTTGGAGCGCACCGCGATCTTCGACCGATGACCCGCCTCACGCGCGAGCGCGGCGATCTCGACCGAGCCGTCGGCGATCTCCGGCACCTCGAGGGCGAACAGCTTGCGCACCAGCCCAGGATGCGTCCG
>DATCGA010000136.1:0-2749 GCA_036509215.1 Trebonia sp. | reverse complement strand
CGCGGGGACGATCCGCAGGGCGCCCGGCTCGCTATCGATGGGCACCGGCGCACCGCATGGCACACCGACAGGTATACGACCGCCCGCCTCGGGACCCTGCGCCCAGGCACCGGCCTGCTGCTAGACATGGGCCATCCGGTCAAGATCACCGCGATCCGGGTCACGCTCGGGGCGGCCGGGGGTGCCAGCTTCCAGATCCGCATCGGCGACCAGCCAGAGCTAGCGGACCTGCGGGCGGCCGCGAGCTCGGCGGGCCCAGGCGGAATCGTGCGGATGACAATGGCCCGCCCGGCGACGACCGGGCGTTACGTACTGGTCTGGTTCACCAGGCTGCCCCCTGGCCCCGGCGGGACCTACCAGGCCGACGTCCATGGGATCGGCGTGAAAGCCCGGAGCTGACGCGGGGGTGCGGCGGGCCTGCGGAAACCCGCAGCCCCGTCCCGCCGCCTCCGCGATTCGGGGACGACGCAGCGGCTCCGGCTCACGCTCATGCGAACGCCATACTTAGTTACGAGCATCGTAGTTGCGATCATCGTATATTCTGTGCAGAATGGGGGCATGAGCCGCGATACCTTCACCGACGTAGCAGCCATCGTGCATCCGTTCCCCCAGCCACCGGATTCTCCCGCCACCGACCTGGACGGCTACCACGCCGCCTGCCAGGAAACCGAGCAAGATCGCCAGGACACCATCAGCCAGCTGCGCCTTGGATGGGAGGAAGCCGACCTTGACCCGCTGGTATCCGCCCTGACCTCCGCGCGACGCGCCAAGGAAGACGCCGAGACGCAGATCCGCCACCTGGTCGCCTACGGACGCGAATTCGTCCAGCCCCGCCCCTACACCCTCGGCGACCTGGCCGAGGCGGCGGGAATGTCGGTCTCCGGGGTACGCACCGGCTACGACCACCATGACGTCGATGCCGTGGCCGAGGCTACCGGCGCCCGGGCCCGGGAGTGGCGGGCCCCCGACGCGACCGACAGCGCCGTGGTCACTGACCTGCTCAGCGACCTCGCTCGCCGCTGCCAGAGCGACCCGGCCCGGCCTGGCCAGGTGAACGACAGCCTGACGGCCGCGGGCTGGACCCCGCACGCGCCGGACGCCCGCACCCCCGGCACCAAGGCGACCAAACGGTACATCCGCTGGGAACGCACCTGGCCCAACGGCACCACCGTCACCCTGTACCAGGAGGCCAACCACGTCAGCGCCTCCGGAAGGATCGCTGACACCGACCCCCGGCGCTTTACCCTCGACTACGCCGACAACGACCCTCAGCAGCTGGACACCCAGCTGGCCGAGTTCACCCGCCGCATCGATAACCTGGACACCGCCCGGGCCGGCCGCACACAGCAGCGCGTCTAACGCCTCACTTACCCGGGCCGGCCCGACGCTCAGCGAACTGTTCATCCTCGACGCGCTCGATCCCATGACCGACGAGGCACTCCACGCTGCCGCCGACGACCTGGCCGCCTGCCTGGCCCCGCTCGGACCCGGCGTCCGGGTCGCCCGCCGCCTGATCTGCCGGGCGGGATGAATCACGACGCCGTAGGGGTCTTGCTGTCCAGCCGAACAGGCGATCGGCGTGCAGCGTGTCGGTGGAGTTGCGGAGCGGCGAGATCAGCCCGCCGTCCGTGGCCGAGGTCATCAATCTGCCGCTTGGCGACTTGGTGGCGGAGCTAACTACTGGCCCGAGATCCTGTTCGCCGACGAGCCGACCGGCTCGCTGGACTCGGTGTCCGGCGAGCTGGTGATGAGCCTGCTGACCGCCGCCGCCCGTGAGCAGGGCACCACGGTCATCCTGGTCACCCACGACGCCCGGGTCGCCGCCTACGCCGACCGGGAGGTCATCGTCCGGGACGGCCAGGTCAGCTCGCTCACCGGGGCCGCGCCGTGATCGGCCTCGGGCTGCGCCTGGCGGTCAGCGGCGGCCGGGAGGCCTTTGTCCGCCTGGTGATCCTGGCCGTCGCCGTCGGGCTCGGCGTCGGCCTGCTGCTGACCGCGCTATCCGCGATCAACGCGGTCAAGGCGCAGAACGCCCGTCACGCGTGGCTGTGGACCGGAACAGCGCAGGAACCCGCCGGGCGCGCGCCAGCCGGCACGGACCCGCTGTGGTGGAGCACCAGCGGCGACGATTTCGGCGGCCAGCTGGTCGTCCGCGTCAACGTGGCGGCCACAGGTCCGACCTCACCGGTGCCGCCCGGCATCCCCCGTGACCCCGAACCGGGCCAGTACTTCGCCTCCCCGGCGCTGGCCAGCCTCCTGCGCAGCACCCCGGCGGATGAGCTCGCCGACCGCTACCCCGGCCGCCTGGCCGGCACGATCGGCGACGCCGCGCTGCCGTCCCCGAACTCGCTGTACATCATCATCGGGCACACCGCCGCGCAGATGGCCCGCACGCCGGACGCCATCGCGGTAACCACGATCGCGACCGCCTTGCCGGGCGTCCATGAGGGCGGGAACCGTAAGGGCCTGGACACTCCGCCGCCCGACCAGGGGGTCGGGGCCAGCGGCGTCGACCTCATCTTCTCGGTGGTGGCGCTGGCCCTGCTGACTCCGTTGCTGATCTTCATCGCGACCGCGACCAGGCTGTCGGCCGCCCGCCGCGAGCAGCGGTTTGCCGCGATGCGCCTGGTCGGCGCGCGGCCGCGGCAGATCCCGGTGATCGCGGCCGTGGAGTCCACGGTGGCCGCGACGGCGGGCGTGGCCGCGGGCTTCGGCCTGTTCTTCGTGCTGCGGATCCCGCTCTCGGCCG
>DATCGA010000135.1:0-9280 GCA_036509215.1 Trebonia sp. | reverse complement strand
GGCCGCGTTTGGTACCTACTACCTCATCGTCCCGGCGGGCGCGGGCGCCGGCGAGGGCCCGCAGCCGATCTGGAAGCCACCAGGCACCACCACCTCCTCGGTCACCTCATGGACCCCTGGCGGCAGCAACATCCTGCAGGTCCAGGTGATCGGCCAGCAGTGGGCGTTCACCTACCGGTACCCGCAGTTCGGCGGGTTCGAGACCACGCAGCTCATGCTGCCGGTCGGCCAGCCGGTGCAGTTCAACGTCACCTCGCTCGACGTGATCCACAGCTTCTGGGCCTACACGCTCGGCGTCAAGGCCGACGCTAACCCGGGCCTGAACAACGTCGCCTACACCACGGCGTACCACACGGGTTATTTCCAGGTCCGTTGCGACGAGCTGTGCGGTATCTGGCACGGCTCGATGTACGACACCGGTCAGGTCACGTCGGTGTCGAACTTCCTGGCGTGGACGCAGAAGACGCAGACACAGCTCGCGGACGTGACCAAGCTGCTGCCGCCGTACGCGGCCAGCTACGACCCGACGACGCTTAACAACCTGGGCGCGGTGAACGTCAAGCTCGGCCTGGTCGGCTCGGGCGGCGGCTACTACAACCCGGCCGACCCGGAACAGCCGTAGGAAAGGACCGATTGTCCCATGGCTATTGAAACCCAGCCGGAGAGCGCGCAGGCGCCCGGCGGCGGCGACCCGGGTGCGACCGCGAGGCAACGGAACTTCTGGCTCAGCCCGGGTATCCACACGGCCGTCATCGGCGCGATCGTCGGCTACGCCTTCGGCCACTGGCTCGGTAACTTCATCGGCAGCCAGTACCAGTCGGTCCCGTTCTCCGATGACAACGACTTCGCGATCGTGCTCGGCTTCTCCTTTCTGGTCGTCGGCTGGCTGATCGGGCTGGGCGTCTTCGACGACCTGGCACGGCAGATGCTCGGCCGGCCGATCCGCAGCTGGGATGACCACAGCGCCAACGTCGGCTTCAGCCGGTACTTCAGGTACACCCTCGACCACAAGGTCGTCGGCCTGCAGTACCTGGTCGGCATGCTGATCTACTTCTTCACCGGCGGCCTGCTGGCGATCGCGATCAGGACCGAGCTGCTCTCCCCGACGTATCACGTGATGAGCCCCACGGCCTATCTCGAGGTGGTGGGCGAGCACGGGACCATGATGATGATGATGATGACCTCAGTCATCCTCGGTCCGTTCGGAAACTATCTGGTGCCCTTGATGATCGGCTCGAAGCGGGTCGCGTTCCCGAGGATCGAGGCGCTGTCGTTCTGGCTCACCCCCTGCGCCTTCCTGATCCTGCTGTCCAGCTTCCTGCTCGGCGGGTTCCCGACCGGCTGGACCGGCTACGCGCCGCTGTCGATCCAGGCCGGCGAGGGAATGGACTCCTACGCGGTCGCCTTCGGCCTGATGGGCATCTCGATCATCCTGGCCGGGTTCAACATCATCGTCACGATCATCTGCTACCGGGCGCCGGGCATGCGCTGGTCCCGGCTGCCGATGTTCGTCTGGGCGATGCTCACCACCGGCTTCCTGCTCGTGCTGGCCGCCCCGGTGCTGGTCGGCGGCATGTACATGATCATCACCGACCGCACCGCGCAGACGGCGTTCTTCGTCGACCAGCTCGGCGGCAGCAGTTACCTGTACGAGGACCTGTTCTGGTTCTTCGGCCACCCCGAGGTCTACATCCTGGCCCTGCCGGGGTTCGGCATCGTCTGCGAGCTGCTGCCGGTCTTCACCAGGAAACCGCTGTTCGGCTACAAGATCGCGGCCGCGGGCCTGTTCGGCGTCGCGATCCTGTCGTTCTTCGTCTGGCAGCACCACCTGTTCGACTCGGGCATGGACCCGGACATGCGGCCGCTGTTCATGCTCACGACCGAGCTGATCTCGATCCCGACCGGCCTCATCTTCCTGGTCGCGCTGGGCACCTTCTGGCAGGCGAAGCTCCGGCTGACGGTGCCGATGCTGTTCGCCATCGCGTTCTTCTTCAACTTCCTGTTCGGCGGCATCTCGGGCGTCTTCCTCTCGGACGTGCCCGCCGACACCACCGCGCACGGCAGCTTCTTCGTGATGGCGCACTTCCACTACACGATCATGGGCGGACTGATCTTCGCGTTCTTCGGCGGCGTCTACTACTGGCTGCCGAAGGTCATGGGGGTCACGATGAACGAGCGGCTGGGCAAGATCCACTTCTGGACGATGTTCATCGCGTTCAACTGCACGTTCATGCCGTTGTTCGCGATTGGCCTGCTCGGCCAGCCGCGCCGGGTCTGGGAGTACGCGGCCGGCCTGCAGACGCTCAACGACTGGGTGTCGATCTCCGCCTTCTGCCTGGGCGCCTCGATGTGCGTCTTCATCTTCAACTTCGTGATGTCCACCGTGATCTGGCGCAAGCGCGCGCCGCAGAACCCGTGGAACGCCCGCGGCCTCGAGTGGCAGGTCGCCTCGCCGCCGCCGGTCGACAACTTCGCGCGGATCCCGGTGGTGCTGGCCGGCCCGTACGAGTACGGCGACCCGGACGCGCTGCCAGTGGCGGACCTGTACCCGCCGGCCGGCGTGATCGCCGGCGCCCTAGTCCGCACCGGAACGGAAGGGTAGGTCTCCATGGCGGAGATGACTGTCCCTGGCAGCGGCGAGGCCGCCACCAGGGACACCGAGGAGGCGGCGTTCTATCACGAGGCCGCGCTCAACGCAAGCTGGACCGGCGCCAGGCTGGCGATCGGCTCGCTGTCGTTCCTGTTCGGCGCGTTCGCGTTCGCCTACTTCTACCTCGAGTCGTCGGACGGCCATTCCAAGTGGCTGCCGAGCTCGACGACCCCGCCGCAGGCCGGCTACGGCGCCGCGATCATGGCCCTGGTCGTGGTCAGCGCGCTGCTCAACACCGTCGGCCTGCAGCGGATCAAAGCCGGCCGCAAGGGAGCCTGGTCGACCATGGCCATGGTCGCCCTGGTGGCCGGCCTGGCCGGGGTCGCGCTGACCGTCTGGCAGCTACTGAACCTGCCCTTCCAGCCCGGCCAGTCCGGCTTCGCGAGCGTCTTCGTCGGGTTCTACCCGGTCGCGCTCACGGCCTGGTTCGGGGCCATGATCTGGCTGGAGATCCTGCTCGCCTCGGCCAGGAAGATCCCTGAGATGTCCTTCGTCGAGCAGCCGCCGACCTACCAGGAGGCGTTCGAGGTGCAGCGGTTCCAGTCGTCGCTGAGCGCCTTCACCACCGTGTGGAACTACCTCGCGATTGTCGCGTTCATATTCTGGCTGCTGTTCTACGTGCGCTGACCCGGCGGCTTGGAGGAATTGACTATGGTGTCCGCTCTACCGCTCGCGGATGGGCCCGCGATGTACTTCGGTAGCACGATCATGACGTTCGCGCTCCCGTACGGGGCGTTCATCGCGGCCTCGATCGCGCTGTTCTACCTCTTCAGGGCCCGGCATTCCGGCCCCCGGCTGAGGTGGTCCGTGGGCAACGCCGCCCAGGTCACCTCGGTGATCACCAGGGAGCCTGGCCCCGCCCCGGCGCCCGGGGTCACCACGGCGATGTCGGCGCTGCCGGTGCCGACGGAGCAGCTGGCGCCCGCCGCCGCAGAAACCGGGGCCGACGACGCTGCGGCCGACGACAGCCCGGCCGACGCCAGCCCATCGGACGACAGCCCGGCCGACGACAAGACGGAAGGCAAGGACGGCGAGCCGGGGTGACCTCTCTTCCGGCCGCACCCCCGCTGACCAGAACCGTGACCGCCCCCGTTGCCGAGCCCCCGGCAACGGGAACCGTGCCCGCCGCTGCCGAGACGCTCCCGGCAACGGCGACCGCGACGGCGGCGGGCGACGCGACCCCGCCGTCCGCCGCCGTCCGCACCCCCCGGGCGGTCGCGGCCGCGCTGGTCGCGCTGACCAAGCCCCGCATCATCGAGCTCCTGCTGGTGACCACCGTCCCCACCATGCTGCTGGCCCAGCGCGGCCTCCCGTCGCTCCGGCTGGTACTGGTCACGCTGGTCGGCGGCACCCTCGCGGCGGGCAGCGCCAACACGATCAACTGCTACCTCGACCGCGACATCGACGCGATCATGAAGCGCACCTCCGGCCGCCCGCTGGTCAACAAGCAGGGCGTGATCACCCCGGCCGCCGCGCTGGTCTGGGGCATCGTGCTCGGCGTGGGCGCGACCGCGCTGCTCGGCCTGGCCGCCAACTGGCTGGCGGCCGCGCTGGCCGACGCCGCCATCCTCTTCTACGTTTTCGTCTACACGCTGCTGCTCAAGCGCCGCTCCTCGTCCAACATCGTGATCGGCGGCGCCGCCGGCTGCTTCCCGGTCCTGGTCGGCTGGGCGGCGGTCAAGGGCACGATCGGCATCCCGGCCATCGTGCTGTTCGCGGTGATCTTCCTCTGGACCCCGCCGCACTTCTGGGCCCTGGCGATGAAGTTCAAGGACGACTACGCCCGCGCCAACGTCCCCATGCTCCCGGTGGTGGCGTCCCCCGTCGCGGTGACCCGCAAGATCGTCGCCTACTCGTACGCGATGGTCGCCGCGACCCTCGCCCTCGCCCCGTACGCCGGCTGGCTCTACACCGCCGCCGCCGTCGCCCTCGGCGCCTGGTTCCTGCTCGAGGCGCACCGCCTGCACGCCCAGGTCACCGCCGCCGCCGACCGACCCTTCCCCATGCGCCTCTTCCACCTCTCCATCGCCTACCTAACCCTCCTCTTCGCAGCCGTGGCAATCTGCGCCCTCCTCCCAGTCGGCCACTGGTAAAAAAGCAAATTCAAATCCGTCATCTCGAACGGACCGTGCCTCCGCCTTTGATCCGTTCACCCTGACTCTCCCCAGCCGACCCCATCCCTCCCACCGACCCCACCCCTCCCACCGACCCCATCCGCCCCGTCCGCGCGGACGAAGCTGGTCCGCTGACCTGTCGGCTACGCCATTGACCCCAATAGGCGATGTCGATGGCACCATCGACAGGTCCGGCTTCCTGTCGCTGGCGTAGCCGACAGGCAGGCTGCTTCCTGTCGCTGGCGTAGCCGACAGGGGGCCGGTGCCACTTGCCGCCCAAGCCGCTGTGGAAAACGGGCGTTATGGGGCGAATGTTGGCGCTGGGAGGCGGACGACCGCTCTCAGGCCGGAGGCGCCGTCGGGGGCGGACTCCAGGTGGGCGGTGCCGGCCTGGGACTGGGCGGTAGCGCGGACGATGGCGAGGCCAAGGCCCGCCCCGCCGGCGTCGTCGTCGCCGCGGGTGCGGGCGTCGTCGAGCCGGGCGAAGCGGTCGAACGCCCGCTCCCGGTCGGGCTCGGGTATCCCGGGGCCGTCGTCGGTCACGGCCAGCTCGACCCATGAACCCGACTGGCCGACCGACACCGTGACCGACGACTTGGCGTAGCGGATCGCGTTGTCGATCAGGTTGACCAGCATCCGGTCGAGCCGGTCGCGGTTCCCCGCAACCTGGGTACCCGAGTCGATCTCGAGGGCCGGCGCCATGGTCACAGGGACGGGGGAGTCGCCGTAGCGGGCGACCACCGCCCAGGCGAGCTCGCCGAGGTCGAGCGGTTCGCCGTGGCGGCCCGCGTCGCCGTGGTCGGCCTGCTCGTCCAGCCGGGCCAGCAGCAGCAGGTCCTCGGTCAGCCGGGAGAGCCGGAGGGTGTCGGCGAGCACGTCGCGGGCGGTGGACGCCCAGTCCTGGCCGGCCGGGTGGTCGAGCGCCACCTCGAGCTGGGTCCGGATCGACGCGATGGGGGAGCGCAGCTCGTGGGCGGTGTCAGAGACGAGCGAGCGCTGCCGCTGCTGGGCGGAGCTGAGCCGGGAGAGCATGTCGTTGAGCGTCAGCGCCAGCGACCGGACCTCGTCCCGCGCCTCCGGCACCGGCAGGTCGGCCGGCACCCCGGTCCCGGTGACGCGGGCCGCTCCCCGCCGGATGCGGTCGATCGGTCTCAGGGTGGACCCGACCGCCAGCCACATCGCCCCGGTGAACACGATGAACAGCACCGGCGTGCCGAAGATGAGCGCGTGCCCCACCACCTGCAGGCTGTCGGCGGCTGAGCTGTAGGGGACGGCCGCGATCACCAGTTCCCCGCCGTCGGCCCGCACCACCGCGATCCGCAGCAGCGACGGCATGTCGAACGGCGCCCCGTGCACCTCGATCGCCGAGTCGCCGTCGGCCAGCGCCGCCGCCTGGGCCGGCGGCACCATCGGCACCAGCCGGTCCGCGTCGGCCGACACGTTGACGATCCGCCCGGAAGGCCCGAGCACCTGGATCGTCACGGTCCCGGCGGCGACCGGCACCGGGTCGGGGAGCCGGTCGGCGTTGATGAGCGCCGCGACCTCGGTCGCGCCCGATCGAGCGGTGTCGTCCACCGACCGGGTGAGCGAGACCCGGAGCGTGTTGAGCAGCAGCAGGTCGCCGACGACCAGCGCCACCAGCAGTCCGAGGGCCGCGATGAGGGTGACCCGCGCGCGCAGTCCGCGCCGTCGCCACCAGCGCGCCAGCACCGGCCCGAGGCCGTGCCGCAGCCACCACCGCCCCAGCTTCCTGACTCCGCCGGGCCGGGATTCGCCCGGCCGGGACTCGCTGGGCCGGGATTCGCCGGGGCGGGACTCGGCGAGCCCGGTCCGGTCGCGTCGGCCCGCGTCAGCCACCGTCGGCCGCCAGCAGGTACCCCGCCCCGCGGACGGTCTTAACCGCCGCGCGGCCGTAGGGCGCGTCGATCTTCCGCCGCAGGTACCCGACGTAGACCTCGACCACGTTGAGGTCGGCGATCTCGTCCGGGTCGTCCCAGACGTGCGAGAGCAGCTCGGCCTTGGACACGACCTCCCCGCACCGCCGCATCAGGTACTCAAGCAGCGAGAACTCCCTGGCCGTGAGCTGGACCACCGCCGAGCCGCGCTGGACCGAGCGGGCGCCGGGGTCGAGCGCGAGGTCGCCCGCCCGCAGCACGGCCGGCCGGGGCACCGCACCGCGGCGCAGCAGCGCCCGCAGCCGCGCCGCCAGCACGACGTAGGAGAACGGCTTGACCATGTAGTCGTCGGCGCCGATGTCGAGCCCGTCGGCCAGGTCGTACTCGCCGTCCTTGGCCGACAGGAACAGCAGCGGCACCCAGTTCTCCTCGGCCCGCAGCTGAATGCAGACGGTGTAACCGGACATGCCGGGCAGCATGATGTCGAGCACGACGCCGTCGTAGCCGCCCTCGCGGGCCATGTGCAGCCCGGTGACCCCGTCAAAGGCCAGGTCGACCGCGAACCCCGACGCCTCAAGGCCGCGCTTCACCGCGGCGGCTAGCCGCCGCTCGTCCTCCACGACAAGCACGCGCATGGGTACAGTGTCGCCGAGGGGCGCCGCCGCGCGCACCATCGCGCTCTCAGCAGCCTCTCAGCAGCTCTCAGCAACATCACAGCGAGTTCAGAGCAGAGTGATCCTCGAGACGCGAGGAGGAGACATGCCAGTGAATTTGTCTAGGCGGGTCCGGTGGGCGGTGCCCGCCACCGGAGTCGCGGTTACCGCCCTGGTGGTCGCCGGCCTGCAGATCCAATCCGCCCAGGCCTCTCCGACCCTGCCCGCCCGCACCCCGGCGCAGCTGCTGGCCGAGGTCAGCACCGACGCGAGCCTGCCCCCGCTGACCGGGACGATGGTGGAGAGCACCTCGCTCGGCCTGCCCCAGCTGCCGCAGATCGGGGGGGCGACGTCGCTCTCGTCGCTGCTGACCGGTTCGCACACGATCAAGATCTACTACGCCGATGCCAAGAAGTTCCGCGTGTCGATCCCGGAGCCGGAATCCGAGATCGACCTGGTCAGGAACGGCGCCACGGCCTGGCTGTGGAACTCGACCGAGAACTCGGTCACCAAGTTCAACCTGCCAGCCAACGGCAACGGCAACGGCAACGCCTCGCGCCTGAAGTCGCAGCTCCCGAGCACGCCGCTGACCCCCCAGCAGGCTGCCAACCAGCTGCTCAAGGCGGTCGGCAAGACCACCGTGGTCTCGGTCGAGGCCAACGTCCTGGTGGCGGGCGAGCCCAGCTACCAGCTCGTCCTCGCCCCCAGGGACGACCGCTCGCTGGTCGGCAAGGTGACGATCGCGATCGACGCGAAGTACGGCGTGCCCCTGCGGGTTCAGGTATTCGCCAAGGGCGCGGCCAGCCCGGCCTTCCAGTTCGGCTACACCGCGATCCAGTTCGTGGCCCCGGCCGCGGCCAACTACGACTTCACCCCGCCGTCCGGCGCGTCCGTCAACGTCGTCAACGAGAGCGGCGGCAGCGGGAAGTCGTCCGGCGGCAAGGAGTCGGGCACCAGCGGCTTCGGCAGCTACGGCAAGAGCTGGCTCACGGTGGTGGAACTCCCGCAGCAGGACCTCATGCAGGGCATCGGCGCCGGCGGCCTGAAGTCTGGTTCCGCCCCGGCCACCGGTTCCAGCGGCCCGTCCAGCGCCATGAGCGAAGACTCCCAGGCCGTCATCAGCAACCTGATGGGGGCGGCGAAGCCGGTGCACGGCGCCTGGGGGAGCGGCACCCTGCTCACCACCAGCCTGTTCTCGATGCTGATGACGAACGGCGAGGTCTACATCGGCGCGGTCAAGCCGAGCGTGCTCTACGCGGCCGTGGGTCACGCCTCGTCATGACCGCGATAACGCAAGAAAGCCCGGAGCTGGCCATCGCCAGCTCCGGGCTGACCAAGCGGTTCAGGGGCGGCCAGCTGGCCGTCGACGGGGTCGACCTGGCGGTTCCGAGGGGCGCGGTCTACGGGTTCCTCGGCCCGAACGGCTCGGGCAAGACGACCACGATCCGGATGCTGCTCGGCCTCGCCTACCCGACCAGCGGGTCCGCCCAGGTGCTGGGCGTGCCGATGCCGGAAGGAGCGGTCCGGGTACTGTCCCGGGTCGGCTCGCTGGTGGAAGGCCCGGCGTTCTACCCGTACCTGTCAGGCTGGGACAACCTGGCCCGCTATGACGCGGCCGACCGCTCGGTCTCGGCCAGCACGGCCCGGGCCAGGATCGGCACCGCGCTTGACCGGGTGGGCCTCGCCGCCGCCGCCAAGAAGAAGTTCCGCAACTACTCCCTGGGCATGAAGCAGCGCCTCGCGATCGCGGCCGCCCTGCTGGTCGAGCGCGACCTGATCGTCCTCGACGAGCCGACCAACGGCCTCGACCCCCAGGGCACCCGCGAGGTCCGCACGCTGGTCCGGCAGATCGCGGCCGAGGGGATCACCGTGTTCGTCTCCTCGCACCTGCTGGCCGAGGTCGAGCAGGTGTCCACCCACGTCGGCGTGATGCGCACCGGCAAGCTGGTCTTCCAGGGCGAGCTGGCC
>DATCGA010000134.1:0-12017 GCA_036509215.1 Trebonia sp. | reverse complement strand
CTTAAAGGTCGGCAGCAGGTCGCCGGTGATCTTGGCGTTCGGCTGCAGGGTGTTGTCGACGACCTTGGCCTCGAGGGGGTAGGTCGTGCCCTTCTGCCACTGGATGCCGACCGGCGGGGTGATCGCGACGCCGGGCGCGGGGTTGGTCTTGGCGTTCGTCGAGGTGTAGTTGAGCGGTCCGGCCACCGCCTGGGGGAGGTTGACCTTGAACAGGGCGGCCGCCACCTCGGCGTGGTCGTGCGGGTTGTCGACCGAGGTGAGCGCCTGGTGCGCGATCTCGAAGAGGGTGTAGTTGCTGATGTTCGCGTTCGGCTGGCCCAGCCCGTCCGAGGTGTACAGGTCCGCCAGCTGCTGGCAGGTCTGCTCGGTGAGGGACGAGGTCCACGGCAGGGACGGCACCCACCAGCTGTCGGTGGCGATGTTGTAGGCCTCGGAGCCCATCGAGTAGGCGTCGGTCGGGAACAGCAGGACCTTGGCCACGGTCGCGAGCTTGGGGTGGAAGTTCTGCTGGAGGGACTGCTTCCACATGGTGGCGAAGTCGGGCGGCAGCGGCACGTTGGTGAAGAAGTCGGCGCCGGCGCTCTTGAACTTCGAGATCATCGACGAGTAGTTGGTGAGCCCGTCGGCGTAGGCGGTCGACAGGTCGATCGTGTAGCCGGCGCCCTTGGCGATGGGCGGGAACACGGCCCGGAACGCGTTGCCGTCGGCGTCGTTCGGGAACGCGGCCGCGACGATGTGGTTGTTGCCGTACTTCTCGCCGATGCGGTTCCACATCGGGATGAAGGCCTCGACCAGGTGCTCGGCGCCGAGGAAGAACATGATCGTGTACTTGGGCTTGAACGTCGACTTGCCCGGGGTGGGGTTGCCGCCGAGGTTGCCGTACCACGACTCCCACGGGATGTTGGAGCAGACGAGCGGGGTGCCGAGGGTCTCGGCCTGGCTGGCGACCGCGTTGACCGTCTCCGGCGTGGACGACGCGAACAGCAGGTCGACGTTGTCCTTCTGGATCGCCTGGCGGGCGAGGGTGCCGGCCATGGTCACGCTCGACTGGCTGTCGTACGAGTTGATGTTGACCTTGTAGGTCGTCCCGCCGATCTTGAAGCCGTTCTTGTAGGCCGAGGTCGCCATGACCTGCTTGGTGACCCAAGCGTCGGGGTAGCCGAACCCGGAGAGGGAACCAGTGACCGGGTGGATCCAGCCGATCGTGATTTCCTTGGTGGTGGCGGCGCCGGAGGTGCTGCTGGCGCCGGTGCTGCTGGTGGCACCCTGGATGCCGGAGCTGCAAGCCTCGAGGAAGCTGCCGCCGCCCACGACGGCCGCGCCAACGCCGGCCGCGCGGAAGAGGCTACGCCGGGAAAATCCACCGGCGGACGACTGGCTGCCGGCGGGGTCCGGCACTGCAGTCTGGTCAGTCATGGTTCTGGATCTCTCCTTTATAAGTGCGCATCCATGTCCAGGCACCTGACCACGTCGTTGGGGGACAGTGTCTAGTGACTCAGCGTTGCGGAACCTGTGGTGACAACGTGCGCCACCGCGAGGATTCACAGAGGCTAACATCACACCCGTCCCATACGTGGCGAAAGGTGCCTGTATGTGGCTCTTGTAGTGCGAGGTTTCCACAGCTTGCGTCACGGTCGCAGCAGGATGGCACAGCGCGTTATGCAACTGTTTCATGTATGGGATTGCTCTGAATGTCCGAGCCTGTGCGGCTGCGCGGCCTGGCCGCGTTGGTTACAGTCGGTGACGACCGGGAGCGTGGCCGACCGCTCGCGGTCCGCTGTCGCCGGGATTACCCTTAAGCCCTCGTCATCTGGCACAATGGGGTCTCGATGCTTGGCCGCGTGGCGCCCTCTCTCCGTCCGCCCGGTCCGGCGCCTTTGTTGGTCCGGCCGGCCATTCCCCGCTGGCGGGTGCCCGACACACGTACCTAATGCTGGGAGAAGAGCACAGCCGTGGCTGTCAAGATCAAGCTAAAGCGCCTGGGCAAGATCCGGGAACCGTTCTACCGCATCGTCGTCGCCGACGCGCGCACCAAGCGGGACGGCCGCGCGATCGAGGAGATCGGCAAGTACCACCCCAAGCTGGAGCCGTCGCTCATTCAGATCGACTCCGAGCGCGCGCAGTACTGGCTTTCGGTCGGCGCGCAGCCGACCGAGTCGGTCCAGCGCCTGCTCACCATCACCGGTGACTGGCAGAAGTTCAAGGGCCTGCCCGGTACCGAGGGCACGCTGCGTACGGCCGAGGCGAAGGCCGACAAGAAGGAGCGCTACGAGGAGCTCGTGAAGGAGTCCTTCGCGGCCAAGGAGGCCAAGGCGGCGGCCAAGCCGGCCCGGTCCTCCGCTCCCAAGCGCGACGCCAAGAAGGCTGAGGCCGCTCCGGCCGCCGCCGAGGCTCCGGCCGCCGAGGCTCCGGCCACGGAGGCGCCCGCCACCGAGGCTCCGGCCACGGAGGCGCCCGCCACCGAGGCACCCGCCACCGAGGCCGCGCCGGCCGAGGTTGTCGAGGCCAAGGCCGCCGAGGCCACGACCGCCGAGAGCGCGGTCGCCGAAACTGCTGCGGCTGGTGACGGTGGCAGCGAAGCCTGAGGTGCTTGAGGAGTCCCTCGAGCACCTGATCCGGGGCATCGTGACGCACCCGGACGACGTTCGCGTGATGAGCAGGATGCTCCGACGGGGCAATGTCCTTGAGGTTCGGGTGCACCCCGATGACCTGGGCAAGGTCATCGGCCGGGGCGGCCGGACCGCTCGGGCGCTGCGGACCGTGATCGGCTCCCTGGCCGGGAACCGGCACGTGCGCATCGACCTGCTCGAGACCGGCGAAGTTCGCTAGCGACCGATGCAGGTCACCGTCGGCCGCATCGGCCGTCCGCACGGGGTTCGCGGCGACGTGGTGGTCGGTGTCCGTACCGATGAGCCGGAGCTGAGATTCGCTCCCGGCTCGCGGTTGGACACCGACCCCGTCGGCGTCGGCCCGCTCACCGTGGCCGGCCGCCGCTGGCACTCGGGGGAGCTATTGGTCCGGTTCGCCGAGATCGGCGACAGGACCGCCGCCGCCGAGCTCGGCGGCACCTGGCTGCTGGTCGACTCCGCCGTGCTCGACCCGCTCGACGATCCCGACGAGTTCCGCGACGGGGACCTCGTCGGGCTCAGCGTGCGCACCGTCGACGGCACCGCCGTCGGAACCGTGACCGACGTGCTCCACCACGGCCAGGACATCCTCGTCATCGACCCGGCCGGCCAGGTCGGCCCGGCTGAGCCCGCGGGCGCCGCCCGCGCCGTGGCCGGCCGCCCGGCGGGCGCGCGGGCCGAGCAGATCCTGATCCCGTTCGTCAAGGCGATGGTCCCCGAGGTCGACATCGCCAGCGGCGTCCTCGTCATCGACCCGCCCGAGGGCCTGCTCAACCTGCAAGACACCACCTGATCGCCGTGCGCATCGACATTGTCACGATATTTCCGGATTACTTCGGGCCGATCGACTCCGACGGCCAGGTCGGGACGTCCGGCCCGCTCGGCGTCTCGCTGATCGGCAAGGCCGGCGCGCGCGGCGACATCGACTTCCGCGTCCACGACCTGCGGCGCTGGACGACCGACGTGCACCACGCGGTCGACGACTCCCCGTTCGGCGGCGGTCCCGGCATGGTCATGAAGCCCGACGTCTGGGGCGCGGCCCTCGACGACGTCCTCGCCGAGGCGACGCCCGGCGAGCCGACGCCAACACCCGCGCCCGCCCCCACGCCCGCGCGGCTGGTGGTCCCCGCGCCCAGCGGGGTGCCGTTCACCCAGGAGCTGGCGTCGGCCTACGCGGCCGAGAGCCACCTGGTGTTCGCGTGCGGCCGGTACGAGGGGATCGACTCGCGGGTGGTGGCCGACGCCAGGACGCGGATGGTCGTGGACGAGGTCAGCATCGGCGACTACGTGCTGGCCGGGGGAGAGGCCGCGGTCGCCGTGATCGTGGAGGCCGTCTGCCGTCTGCTGCCCGGGGTACTCGGGAACGAGCAGTCGGCCGCCGACGACTCGTTCGGCGGGGCCGGGGGCGCGATGAGCGGGCTGCTCGAGGGGCCGGTCTACACCAGGCCGCGCACTTGGCGCGGTCTCGAGGTGCCTGACGTGCTACTGTCTGGTCATCACAAGGCCATTGCCCGCTGGCAGCGGGATGAGGCGCTCCGCCGCACCGCCGCCAACCGGCCGGACCTGATCCGCCGCCTCGCGGTCACGGGCGACGGCCTCGACAAGCGGGACCGGCAGGTGATCGCCGAGGCTGGTTTTCCGGTTGACGGCGAGAGTATGGCACTCTGAGTTTCGACTACACTGGGAGCGCTGCCCTTTCGGGCCTTGACTCCGCCGGGGTGCTCCCTGGCTAAACGCAGGCTTACACCCGGATGCGCGCTGCCGCGCATTTCCGACCAGGACTGAGGAAGATCCATCATGCACACCGCGATCGCCGAGCTTGAGCAGGCCCAGATCCGGGACGACATCCCGGCCTTCAACCCCGGCGACACTCTCAAGGTGCACGTCAAGGTGACGGAAGGCACACGCTCCCGCATCCAGGTCTTCCAGGGTGTCGTCATCCGCCGCCAGGGCGGCGGCCTGCGCGAGACCTTCACCGTGCGCAAGGTGAGCTACGGCGTCGGCGTCGAGCGGACCTTCCCGGTGCACAGCCCGTCGATCGACAAGATCGAGCCGGTCACCCGCGGCCGCGTTCGCCGCGCCAAGCTCTACTACCTCCGTGACCTGCGCGGCAAGGCCGCCAGGATCAAGGAGCGGCGGGAGACCGTCGCCAGCTGACTGCGGCTGACGGCTGATTCCGGGTGACCCCCGATCCTGCTACGCCAGCGCCGGACGCTGAATCCGGTGCCGGGCTAGCGGACGACCAGGCGCCATCGGACGAAGACGCGAATCCCGCGACAAACGGGAACAGCGAGAACGAAGAGAACGACAAGAGCGACCAGAAGACCGCGACCAAGCGGAAGCGGCCCTTCTGGCGCGATCTCGCCGTTATCGTGATCGCCGCGCTGGTCCTGACGATCCTGCTCAAGGCGTTCGTCGTGCAGGTGTTCTCCATCCCCTCCGGGTCGATGGAGAACACCCTCCTTCCGGGTGACCGGATCCTGGTCAACAAGATGGTCTACCGGTTCCGCCCGATCGAGCCCGGCGACATCGTCGTGTTCAGCGGGTCCGGCTCGTGGGACCCGCCGACGCCCGCCCCGAGCCTCTGGGGCCGGGTGACCAGCCTGGTCGGCATCGCCGGCCCGGGCACCGACTACGTCAAGCGCGTGATCGGCGTGCCCGGCGACCACGTCGTCTGCTGCAACGCGCTCGGCCAGGTCACGGTCAACGGCGTGGCGCTGAGCGAGAAGTCCTACATCTACCCGGGGGCGACGCCGTCCCAGGTCCGGTTCAACATCACCGTGCCGGCCGGCCGGCTCTGGGTGATGGGCGACAACCGGGCCGACTCCGACGACTCCCGTTACCGGACCGGCGATCCCGGCGGCGGGACGATCCCGGAGAGCGACGTCGTCGGCCGGGCGTTCCTGATCATCTGGCCGCTCTCCCGGATCAGCGACCTGCCCATCCCGAACACGTTCGAGCAGCAGGGGCTGAGCGCGGCGGCGGCGGTCGCCACCGCGCCCCCGGCCGCGGTCGGCGGCGGGGTCGCCGCCTTGTCCGGCGGCGTGCTGGTCTGGCGTCGCCGTCGGCGCAGCTGAGCCTGCCGGCCGCCCGGTCCGCAGCCGAATCAATACGGCGGCAGTTGGCCGGGCCTGACGGAAGTGGCGATACGCTCACAGTGATGAGCGATGATGACGCGGCCTGGCGGAGCGGGACGGTAGCGGAGCAGGAGGAGCGCGGATGAGCGGCTCGGGCGCGCGGGACGGCTTCGGATCGCCGCCCTGGGACCCGGCCGATCCGGTGCCCCACCCCGACCTGGACGACACCCAGGCGCTGCCGGGTCTCGGCTCCATCCCCGGGCCGAACGGGTCCGGTCCTGAACCGGGCGGGCCCGGCGGCGACTCCCTGTTCGGCGGGAACCCGATGTTCGACGGCGCCGCGTCCTTCGGCGGCGCCGGGACGAGATCCGCCCGCGCCGATGAGACCCGCGTCGACCTCCAGGCAGCGCCCGACCGGACGGACATGGCCGACCGGCCAGTCGGCGCAGACGGCGGCAGGCGCGCCGGCCGCGACGGCGGCGACGGCGGCGACGGCGGCGACGGCGGCAAGGACGCCAAGGGCGGTAAGCAGTTCAAGCGCCGCCGCAGCTTCTTGCGAGAGCTCCCGGTGCTCATCGTCGTCGCCCTGGTGCTCGCGCTGCTCATCAAGTCGTTCGTCATCCAGGCCTTCTACATCCCGTCGGCCTCGATGCAGAACACCCTCGAAATCGGCGACCGGGTCCTGATCAGCAAGATCGTTTACCACACGCGGCCGATCCACCGCGGCGACATCGTCGTGTTCGACGGCACCGGGTCATGGGACGTCCCCAGCGCCTCGTCGAGCGCGAACATCGTCGGCAAGGCGGTCAGCGAGCTCGAGGGCATCGTCGGCATCAGCCACGACTCCAACATCTACATCAAGCGCGTGATCGGTGTGCCGGGCGACCACGTGGCCTGCTGCAACGCCAAGCGCCAGGTCACCGTCAACGGGGTGGCGCTCAGCGAGAGCTCATACCTGTATCCGGGCAACCAGCCGTCGGCCCAGTCGTTCAACATCACCGTGCCGGCCGGCCGGCTCTGGGTGATGGGCGACCACCGGGCCGTCTCCTATGACTCCCGAGGTCACATGGGCGACCCCGGCGGCGGGACGATCCCGGTGAGCGGGGTGCTCGGCCGCGCCTTCGTGATCATCTGGCCGCCGAGCCGGTGGGGCTTCCTCAACATCCCCGCGACCTTCGAGCAGCCGCAGCTGAACGCCTCCAACGCCGCGGCCGGCGGGTCGACCGCGGCGCTGGTCTCGGCGATGGACAACGGCACCCCGATCCAGGCGGCGGGCTCCGCCCTGCCGCTCGGCCTCGGCTTCGTCGGCGCGGTCCCGCTCACGCTGCTGCAGCGCACCACCCGTCGCCGCCTGAAGTCCCGCCGCTCCCGCCGCAAGGCCTAGGGGCCTGGGGTCCCGGCAAGCGCTCCGGCCCGAGCCGGCAGCGGGCGGAGCCCGGTTGGCGTACGCTTCTTGGTGATGGTCGCTCCCTCCTACACGCCGCGGCGTAATGCCGGCCTCGCCGCCTACGAGAACGTGCTCGCGCGGGCCGGACTCGCCCCGGTCGCGGGCATTGACGAGGCCGGGCGCGGTGCGTGCGCCGGCCCCCTGGTGGTGGCCGCCGTCGTGCTCGACCGCACCGGGATCAAGCGGATGCCCGGCCTGGCCGACTCCAAGCTGCTCACCCCCGCCGTCCGCGAGGAGATGTACGCGGAAATCACCAAAAACGCGATCGACTGGCACGCGGTCGTCATCCCGCCCAGAGAGATCGATCGCATCGGGCTGCATGTCTGCAACGTCGAGGGGATGCGCCGCGCTTTCGCCGCCCTGACCAGCCGGCCGGGCTACGTCCTGACCGACGGCTTCCCGGTCAGCGGCCTGACCGCCCCGGCCCTGGCGATGTGGAAGGGCGACCGGGTGGCCGCCTCGGTCGCCGCCGCGTCGATCGTGGCCAAGGTGACCAGGGACCGGATGATGCACGAGCTTGACGAGCGTTATCCGGAATATGGCTTCTGCCGTCACAAGGGGTATGTAACCGAGGAGCACCAGCGCGCGCTGGCGGTGCACGGGCCGTCCGCGGTCCACCGCCGATCGTTCCGGTGCGTCCCCGACGGTCTGCAGGCGGAGGGAGAATAGGACCATGAGCGCGGAAGACCTGGAGAAGTACGAAGCGGAAATGGAGCTGCAGCTCTACCGCGAGTACCGGGACGTCGTCGGCCTGTTCACTCACGTAGTGGAGACGGAGCGCCGGTTTTACCTGACCAACGACGTGGACCTGAAGGTGCGGGCCGCGGACAACGGCGAGGTCTTCTTCGAGGTCACCATGCACGACGCCTGGGTTTGGGACATGTACCGCCCCGCCCGTTTCGTGAAGAACGTCCGGGTAGTGACCTTCAAGGACGTCAACATCGAGGAGTTGGCCAAGAGTGACCTCGAACTGCCCGCCGACGAGAACGGCAAGCCCGGTTTTTCCGCATAAATCGGAAGTAACCGCGCCGTGCTAGGCCTGCCCGACGGGGTGACCGCCTGCCTGTTCGACATGGACGGGGTGGTGACCAAGACCGCGGTGGTGCACGCCGCCGCCTGGAAGCAGATGTTCGACGAGTTCCTCGGCTCGCAAAAAGGCCAGGCCCCGTTCGACTCGGTCAAGGAGTACGACGAGTACGTCGACGGCAAGCCGAGGCTCGAGGGCACCGAGTCCTTCCTGGAGTCGAGGCACATTAACCTCCCGGTCGGCGACCCGGACGACAAGCCGGGCGCCCCCACCGTGTACGGCCTCTCCAACCGGAAGAACGAGCTGGTGCTCGAGGTGCTGAAGCGCGACGGGGTCGAGGTCTACCCCGGCTCGAGACGGTACATCGACGCCGTCCGCAGCGCCGGCCTCAAGACCGCCATCGTCTCCTCCAGCGCCAACACCGAGGCGGTGCTGACGGCGGGCGGGGTGGCGGACCTGTTCGACGCCCGCGTCGACGCCAACGTCGCCAAGGCGCGGGGGTTGCACGGCAAGCCCGCCCCCGACACCTTCCTCGAGGCCGCCCGGATGCTCGGCGCGGCCCCGGCCGCCGCCGCCGTCTACGAGGACGCGCTGGTCGGCGTCGCGGCCGGCCGGGCGGGCAAGTTCGGGCTCGTGGTCGGGGTAGACCGGGCGGGGCAGGCCGACGAGCTGCGCAAGCACGGTGCCGACGTCGTGGTCAAGGACCTGGCGGACCTTCTGTAACCAGACGGCAAGGACGGGGAGACTCAATTGATCACGAACGAGCCGTACGGCGCCGAGCCCTGGCGCCTCACCGAGAGCACCCTCAACCTGGACATGCTCGCGCAGAGCGAGTCGGTCTTCGCGCTCTCCAACGGGCACATCGGGCTCCGCGGCAACCTCGACGAGGGCGAGCCCAACGGGCTGCCGGGCAGCTACCTGAACTCGGTCTACGAGAACCGGCCGCTGCCCTACGCGGAGGCCGGCTACGGGTTCCCCGACACCGGGCAGACGGTCATCAACATCACCAACGGCAAGATCATCAGGCTGCTGGTCGACGACGAGCCGTTCGACATCAGGTACGGCACCGTCGTCGAGCACAGCCGCACCCTCGACCTGCGGGCCGGCACTCTGACCAGGGACGTCACCTGGACCTCGCCCGCCGGGCACACGGTCAAGGTCAACTCGGTCCGGATCGTCTCGCTGACCCAGCGCGCGATCGCCGCCATCTGCTACACGGTCACCCCGGTCGACGAGCCGCTCCGCCTGGTGCTGATGTCGGAGCTCGTCGCCAACGAGGACATCCCCAGCGCGGCGGGCGACCCCCGCACCGCCGCCGCCCTGGCCAAGCCCCTCATCAGCGAGGAGCACATGGCCGTGGACGGCAGCCGTCCCCGGGCCGTGCTCGTCCACACGACCCGGTCGAGCAACCTCAGGATCGCCGCCGCGATGTCCCACGAGGTGCACGGCCCCGACCGCAAGGCGGTCACGTCCGAGTCGTTTCCCGATCTCGGGCGGCTCATGGTCGCGGCCGAGGTCCCCGCGGGCGAAGGTCTCCAGCTGATCAAGTACGTCGGCTACGGCTGGTCCGCCGAGCGGTCAAGGCCCGCGCTGTTCGATCAGGTCAGCGGCGCGATCGAGGCGGCCCAGCTGACCGGCTGGCACGGCCTGCTCGACGAGCAGCGCGCCTACCTGGACGACTTCTGGGAGGGGGCCGACGTCGAGGTCGACGGCGACGTCGAGATCCAGCTGGCGGTCAGGTTCGGGCTCTTCCACATCCTCCAGTCCGGCGCCCGGGCCGAGCGCCGGCCGATCCCGGCCAAGGGCCTGACCGGGACCGGCTACGACGGGCACACGTTCTGGGACACCGAGGCGTTCGTCCTCCCGGTGCTGACTTACACCAAGCCCGAGGCCGCCGCCGACGCGCTCCGCTGGCGCTGCAACACGCTCCCGATCGCCCAGGACCACGCCAAGGAGCTCGGCCTGTCGGGCGCCGCCTACCCCTGGCGGACCATTCACGGCGAGGAGTGCTCGGGCTACTGGCCGGCCGGCACCGCCGCCTTCCACATCAACGCCGACATCTCCGATGCTGTCGTCAGGTACTGCCGCGCCTCCGAGGACACCGCCTTCGAGCGCGAGGTCGCGCTGCCGATCCTGGTCGAGACCGCCCGCCTGTGGCGCTCGCTCGGCCAGCACGACGCCGACGGCAAGTTCCGCATCGAGGGCGTCACCGGCCCCGACGAGTACAGCGCGATCAAGGACAACAACATCTACACCAACCTGATGGCCCAGGCCAACCTGGCCGCCGCCGCCGACATGGCCAGCAAGCTGATCGAGGAGGCCCGCCAGCTCAACGTCAGCACCGAGGAGGCGGCCGCCTGGCGGGACGCCGCAGGCGACATGTTCATCCCCTACGACGAGCGCCTGCACGTCCACCCCCAGCACGACGGCTTCACCAACTACGCCCGCTGGGACTTCGGCCTCACCCCGCCCGACCACTACCCGCTGCTGCTGCACTACCCGTACTTCCAGCTCTACCGCAAGCAGGTCGTCAAGCAGGCCGACGTGGTGCTCGCCATGCAGATGCGGGGCGACGCCTTCACTCCCGAGCAGAAGCTCCGCAACTTCGACTACTACGAAGGTCTCACCGTCCGGGACTCGTCCCTGTCCGCCTGCACCCAGGCGGTGATGGCGGCCGAGGTCGGCCACCTCGAGCTCGCCTACGACTACCTGGCCGAGGCCGCCTTCATGGACCTCCAGGACCGCGAGCACAACACCAGGGACGGCCTGCACATCGCGTCCCTGGCCGGCGCCTGGACCGCCCTGGTAGGCGGGTTCGGCGGCATGCGGACCGGCAACGACGGCCTCTGCTTCTTCCCCCGGCTCCCGTCCGGCCTCGCCGGGCTCACCTTCCGCATGCGCTACCAGGGCCGGATCCTGGTCGTGAACGTCCGGCACGGCGAGGCCCGCTACCAGCTGCTGGCCGGCGACCCCCTGTCGATCAGTCACCACGGCAACCCGGTGACGATCGGCCCGGACATGGCGGCCCACAAGATCCCGCCCCTCAAGCCCCGCCCGACTCCGGCCCAGCCCCCCGGCCGCGCCCCCCAGCCCCGCAGCAGCATGGGCAGCGACTCAGCCGCCAAGCCCTAGACCCCACCACCCGGCCCAACCCGCCGCCCCCTGTGGCTCCCCGCCGAGGGCGATGATCGCGAAGACTTTTTACCTGGCGGAAGATTTGCACTCGTATAACGTTCCTTTCTTCCATGATCTTTTCAGCCGGCCGTGCAGGCCCGATTTCCCGGAGCCGAGCCGGAGCAGGTTTCCGCCCGTCGAGCTGGCATTTCCGCAGGCCGAACCGATGCTGAACATGGTCGGCCCGCTGCCCACCCCATGTGCCGACGCGCAAGTCCCCCGGGTATTAAAACAGGCGCCTCTGACATTCCGGCCGCATAATCCACAGCTCTCTCCGCTGCTGAGGAATTCCTCCACAGACGGCAATTCACTGCTGCGCGGCATTACCCGCGGCCGCCATTCTCGATGGTGGAGGTGGTGGCGATGAATGCGAAGGACGTGCTCGGCCGGGCGGGCGAGCAGGCGGCGGTCAGCTACCTGGAAGGCTGCGGGTTCCGGATCCTCGACCGGAACTGGCGCTCGGCCGACGGCGAGCTCGACATCGTCGCGGTCGAGCGGCACACGCTGGTCGTGTGCGAGGTGAAGACGCGGTCGGGCACCCGGTTCGGCACCCCGCTCGACGCGGTCGGCCGGGCCAAGCGGGCCCGGCTGCGCAGGCTCGCGGCCCAGTGGCTGGCCGCGCACGGCATCCGCTTCGACCAGATCCGCATCGACGTGCTCGGCCT
>DATCGA010000133.1:0-2594 GCA_036509215.1 Trebonia sp. | reverse complement strand
GTACTCCCCGAACCGGGAGCCGTCCACGACCCGGGCCAGCACCTCGCGGGGATCGAACGGCACCCGGAAGTCGGCCGACACGATGCCCAGCAGCTCCTCCGGGTCATACAGCGGCGGGTCGGCGGGCTCGCTGGGCGGCGGCCCGAGCTTGCGCCAGTGCAGGTCCGCGACGATCTGCCGCCCGATGCGGAGGCAGTCCAGCTCGTCGGTCGCGAAGTAGTCAGCCAGCCCGGACACCCGCGAGTGCATGTCCGCGCCGCCGAGGGACTCGTCGTCGGCTTCCTCGCCGGTGGCCATCTTGACCAGCGGGGGGCCGCCGAGGAACACCTTGGCCTGGCCGTCGACCAGCACCGAGTAGTCACACATGCCGGGCACGTACGCGCCGCCCGCGGTCGAGTTGCCGAAGACCAGCGCGATCGTCGGGATGCCCATCGCGGACAGCTCAGTCAGGTCATGGAAGATCCGGCCCGCCGGCACGAACAGCTCCGACTGGGTGGGCAGGTCGGCTCCCCCGGACTCGACCAGATTGATCAGGGGGAGCCGGTTGCGGCGCGCGATCTCCAGGGCCCGCAGGTTCTTGCGCAGCGTGTAGGGGTTCATCGACCCGCCCCGCACGGTCGGGTCGGATGCGATCAGCACGCACTCGACCCCGGACACCACGCCCACCGCGGTGACGATGCTCGCCCCGACCGCGAACTCGGTCCCCCACGCGGCCAGCGAGGACAGCTCGAGCAGCGGCGAGTCCCGGTCGACCAGGAGCTCGATACGCTCCCGGGCCAGGAGCCGGCCCCGGTCACGGTGGCGCTGCGCGTACTTCGCGCCGCCGCCCGCGCGGGCCAGCTCGAGCTGCTCGCTGAGGGCGGCAATGGCCGCCAGCTGCCCGGCCCGGTTAGCCTGGTACGCCTCGCCGGCCGTGTCCGCCGCCGATCGCAGGACGGGCACCGAACCTCCTGTGGTCGTGTCTGTGGTCGTGTCCGGCCGGACGATCACGCCCCGCCGACAGTGCAACCCGAGGTTAACGTTGATTCACTTGCCGCGCCAGAGTCCCCGCCCGTATCGCGGTTGGGCCTTTTCAAGCCGCCCGCGGATGCTTACAGTGACCACTGTAGTGAATCTGCACTCACTTCTCCGGCGGCCGGCGCCGGGCAGGTAGGCAGGGGCACACCGTCAGAGAGGACCTGAGTGGCGATGGCCGCGGACTTGCGCGCGACTGACCTCGATGTGACGAGCCTGCACCACCGGCGCGCCACCCACCGCTGGGAGCGCACCAGCGTCGGCGATCTGCTCGAGCGCATGACCTGGAGCTTTCCCGACCAGGAGGCGATCGTCGGCCGGGAGGGCGCCTACGCGGACCCGGCCTTCCGCCGGCTGACCTACCGGCAGGCCGACCAGGTCGCCAACCAGATCGCGCACGCCCTGCTGGCCCGCGGCCTGGACCACGGCGATGTGGTCATGCTGTTCTGCGAGAACTCGGTCGAGGGCTACCTGATCAAGATCGGCGCGGCCAAGGCCGGGCTGGTAGTCGCCCCGATGAACCCCATGATGGCCCCGGACATGATCTCGGCCATGATCACGCTGGTTGAGCCCAGGCTGGCGGTCGTGGACGCCGAGTTCTGGGCGGCCGCCGAGGCGCCGTTCGCGGCCAACGGGCTCGAGGTGGGCGTCACCATCACCATCGGCGGCGGCCCGGTGCCGGGCAGCGTCTCGTTCAGCGACTTCGTGCGCGATCAGCCGGTCACCGAGCCGGACGTCGAGATCCACGGAGACGACGTCTGGGAGCTGCTGTTCACCTCGGGCACCACCGCGATGCCCAAGGGCGTGATGATCTCGCACACCTGCAGCTACATGGCCGCCTACGGGTTCGCGCTGTCCCTGACCCGGGGCCTGCGCATCGAGTCGGAGCTGCGGGTCGGCACGTTCCTGCCGATGCTGTACCACGTCGGCGACCAGCCCTTCACCTACTCGGTGTTCCTGTCCGGCGGCACGCTCATCCTGGGCCGCAAGCCGGACCCGGGCCGTATCGCCGAGATGATCGCCGAGGAGCGGGTGACCGCGCTGTGGGCCGGCTCCCCCGCGATGGTCAACGCGGTGGACGCCGTGCTCACCGCGCGGCCTGAGCTCGACGCGCACAGCCTGAAGGTCATCGTCTACGGGTGGGCGGCGCTCCCCCCGGCCACGCTCGCGTCGCTGAAACAGCACTGCGGCGAGGATCTGCTGGTCTTCGAGATCTTCGGGCAGACCGAGTCGATCTCCTGCCACCGTTTCTGGCCGGACAGGTGGCCTGAGCTGTACGCACGCACCGCCCCCAAGCAGAATTACGTCGGCGTGCCGAGCCCGGTGCTGGCCTCGACCGTGCTCGGCCCGGAGGGCCAGGACCTCACGTCGTCCCCGGGCACACCCGGCGAGGCGGTGTACCGCTCACCATCGATGATGTCCGGCTACTACCGCGACGAGGCGGCCACCCGGGAGGCGTTCCGCTTCGGCTGGTTCCACTCCGGCGACAGCTGCGTCTACGACGACGAGGGGCTGCGGGTGATGCTGGACCGCTACAAGGACATCGTGAAGACCGGCGGCGAGAACGTCTCCAGCCTGCG
>DATCGA010000132.1:0-5926 GCA_036509215.1 Trebonia sp. | reverse complement strand
GGCCGGCCGCCAGTTCCAGATCGGGACCTGGCGGATGGGGTGCAGGTCGTCGTCGGTCTCCGCCCGCGAGTTCCGCTGGGCGACCCGGGCGCCGAACTCGACGTGCTCGCGGACCGCTTCGCGGAACGGCTCGTCGTTCGGCAGCCCGGCCTCGTCCAGGGCCTCCAGGTAGGCCGCGACGAACCGGTCCCGCTGCTCGTCGGTGATGTTGAGATGCCGGTGCACATCGATGATGTGCCGGAAACCGAGCTCACGGCTGAACCGGTCCGGCCCCCCGAACGACTCCGCCGTGAACCAGGTCAGATGATCGACGTGGGTCGGAACGCGCGTGGTGAAGAGCGTCTTCAGCACCGGGTCGGCCAGCGCCTTGGCGTAGAACAGCTCCTCCAGCCGGTGCAACCCGTCATCCCCGTCGGCGTGCTCGTAGAGCGTCTCCATCACGGCGGTTCCTCCCTGGGGGGCCATTTCCCCGCAGTCTAGACGCTCTGCCTGTTCGGACCGTGTCCGCAAGAGCGTCCCAGGCCTCAGCAGTGGCAGCAGTCGATATATCGACATTGTCGCGGGCGACCAGCCCGCCGTCGGGCCTTGGGCGAGGTAACCCTAGTTCCCAGAGAATGCATACATCACAGCAGGAAGCACGGTCCGTTCGAGCGAATCGTTGGTAGAATTTGACTTGATTGGATCCAATCTTGCTGGGAGGAACCACTGATGACCGCAGGCGGCATCCCCGGGCTGCGCGGCGGCGACCATATCGGGATCACCGTGCCCGACCTGGCGCAGGCGCACGAGTTCCTGGTCGACGTGCTCGGCTGCCGGCACGTCTACTCGCTGCCGGCGATGCGGCACGACGACGACTGGATGCTCGACCACCTCAACGTCGACCCGCGTCGGGCCGTCAACGAGATCCGGTTCTACCGGTGCGGGAACGGGCTGAACTTCGAGGTGTTCGAGTACGAACCGCACGAGGGCCAGCGTGAGGCGCCGCGCAACAGCGACGTCGGCGGGCACCACGTCGCGTTCTACGTCGACGACCTGGACGCGGCCGTCGAGTACCTGCGCGGCCGCGGCGTGCGGCTGCTGGCCGGGCCCGTCGCGAGCAAGAACGCCTCGGCCGGGCAGCGCTGGCAGTACTTCCTGGCCCCCTGGGGAATGCAGTTCGAGCTGGTCAGCTACCCCGGCGGCAAGGCCTACGAGGATGGCGCCGAGGTGCTGCTGTGGCACCCGTGACCGAGAACAGCGTCGCCAGCGACCGGATCGCGGACACGCTGCGGGCCGCGATCCTGGACGGCAGCTACCTGCCGGGGACGCGGATCAGGCAGGAGGACGTCGCCTCGCGGTCCGGCGCGAGCCGCATCCCGGTCCGCGAGGCGTTCCGGCTGCTGGCCTCCGAGGGCCTCGTCACGCTGGTCGCCAACACCGGCGCTTGGGTGACCCGGCTGTCGCTGGGCGAGTGCGTCGAGACCTACTTGATCAGGGAACGGCTCGAGCCGCTGCTGCTGCGCGCGTCGCTGCCCAATCTGGACGAGGCCGCGATCGGGCATCTGGCCGATCTCAACCAGGCGATGGCGGCGACCGGCACCAGCGTGGCGGAATTTCTCCGCCTCGACCGGGAGTTTCACCTGTCGAGCTACGCCGGCGCGCCGTCGGGGGAGACGTCGCAGATCATCGGGCGAATGTGGAATACCACCCAGCATTACCGGCGGGAGTTCACTAAGCTCGCCGCGGGCGCAGGGGCGGGCATGGACGTGACGCACCTGGAGCACCGACTGCTGCTTGACTGCATCGGGCGGCGCGACGCCGATGACGCGGAACGGGTGCTGGTCACCCACATCCGCCGAACCCGGCTGGCGCTGGAGCAGCACCCGGAGATCTTCGGCTAACTGCCGGCCGGGTCCAGCTGATTTTCGCACCCCTGTACGTGCGTTCGGCTTGACAGGGGCCTGAGTTGTCGCCAAAGTTGCAAACGATTGCAGATTCACGTTCAATGAAGGTGTCAACGGGACTCAGCTAGGAGGACGCATGGCCGCCGCGCCGACCGTCGGGTGGATTGGTACCGGACGCATGGGGTACCAGCTCGCCCTGCGCCTGCTTAAGGCCGGCTATGACGTGGGCGTCTACAACCGGACCAGGGCGAAGTGCGAGCCGCTGTCCGCCCATGGCGCCAAGATCGTCGACCGTCCGGCTGACCTGGCTGACCGGGACATCGTCGTCATCATGGTCTCGGCCGACCCCGACCTCGAGGCGGTCATCAGCGGCGAAGGCGGCCTGCTGACCGGCACCGGCGACTGTGACGTACCGAAGATCATCGTCGATTCCTCCACCGTCTCCCCCGAGTCCTCCGCCCGCATCCGCGCCGTCGTCGAGGCCTGCGGGGCGCAGTTCCTGGCCGCCCCGGTCAGCGGGAACCCCAAGGTGATCGCGGCCGGCAAGCTCACCGTGGCCGCCTCAGGCCCGCGCGCGGCGTTCGACGCCGCCGAGCCGCTGCTGGCCGAGTTCGGCCGCGGCGTCACCTACGTCGGCGAGGGCGAGGCGGCCCGGCTGGTCAAGATCGCCCACAACGTGTTCCTCGGCGTGGTGATCCAGTCCCTGACCGAGATCACCGTGCTGGCCGAGCGCGGCGGCGTCTCCCGGGCGGCGTTCCTGGACTTCCTCAACGACTCGGTGCTCGGCTCCACGTTCACCCGCTACAAGACGCCGGCCCTGGTCAACCTGGACTTCCACGCGACCTTCACCAACGTCCTGCTGCGCAAGGACCTCCAGCTGGGGCTGTCGGCGGGCAAGCGGCTGAACGTGCCGATGCCGCTCGCGGCCGCCGCCGACCAGCTGATCGCGCAGGCTATCGGGGCCGGCTACACCGCAGACGACTTCGCCACCCTCGTGCTCGAGCAGGCCCGCCGCTCGGGCTACGAGATCGAGCCGGAGAACGTCCCGGTCGATGACGGGCTCGCGCCGGGAGAGGCGTAGCCGGTGCCCGGCTCGGAGCGTGCGCAGCGGCCTGCCGGGGTGCGGCCGATCGGGGCTCCCGGCCACATGGGCGTCGACTACGAGGAGCGGGTCGATTTCGCGCGGCTGCGCGACTACCGGCTTAAGCGGGCGACCGAGGCGCTGCGGGCGAGCGAGTGCGGCGCGTTCCTGCTGTTCGACTTCTACAACATCCGGTACACCACGCAGACGTGGATCGGCGGCGCCCTCGGCGACAAGATGATCCGCTACGCGCTGCTGTTCCGCGACCGGGACCCGATCCTGTGGGACTTCGGCTCCGCGGTCAGGCATCACCAGCTGTACTCGACCTGGCTGCCGGAGGAGAACTGGCGGCCCGGTTTCCTCGGCTTCCGCGGCGCGGTGGCGCCCGAGGCCGGGCTCATGCGGGACGCGGTCACCGAGATCAAGTCGCTGCTGGCCGAGGCGGGGGTGCTCGACGCGCCGCTCGGCCTCGACATCGTCGAGCCGCCGTTCCTGTTCGAGCTGCAGCGGCAGGGCATTTCGGTGGCCGACGCGCAGCAGTCGATGCTCGACGCCCGGGTGATCAAGTCGGCTGACGAGATCATGCTGCTCAACCAGGCGGCGGCGATGGTCGACGGCGTCTATCAGGACATCGTCGACGTGCTAAAGCCGGGCCGGCGCGAGAACGAGATCGTGGCGCTGGCGAACAAGCGGCTCTACGAGCTCGGCTCTGATCAGGTCGAGGCGGTCAACGCGATCTCGGGGGAGCGGTGCAACCCGCACCCGCACAACTTCACCGACCGCATCATCCGCCCCGGCGACCAGGCGTTCTTCGACATCATCCATTCCTTCAACGGCTACCGCACCTGCTATTACCGGACGTTCGGGGTCGGCTCGGCCACGCAGGCCCAGCACGACGCCTACAAGCAGGCGCGGGAGTGGATGGACGGGGCGCTGGACGCGATCAAGCCCGGCGTGTCGTCCGACGTAGTCGCGCTGACGCTGCCGCGGGCGCAGGACTTCGGCTTCGACAGCGAGCTCGCCGCGTTCGGGCTGCAGTTCGCGCACGGCCTCGGCCTCGGCCTGCACGAGCGGCCGATCATCTCCCGGCTGAACTCGCTCGAGCACCCGGTCGAGCTGCGCCCGGGCATGGTCTTCGCGATGGAGACCTACTGCCCGGCCGCCGACGGCATCTCCGCCGCCCGCATCGAGGAAGAGGTCGTGGTCACCGACTACGGCACCGAGATCCTCACCAAGTTCCCGGCCCAGGACCTGTTCATCGCCAACAAGTACTAAAGGGCACACGGTCACTTAGAGATCTTGGAAACTTTCTTCCTAACGGAAGAAAAGCATGCGCACAGCGGTCCTTTCCTCCAAGATCTTCCGGGTGGCGTCGGGATGCACGCCCGCAGCGGTGACATTGTGCGAAGCGTGAGAATGAACTCGCGCGGCGTGGCCAGAGTGGCGCGGTTGGCGTCCGCCGACGCCCGTCAGCGCGGCCGCGAGTACCCGGCGAGCGTGTGATCAGACGAGTGTCACCACACGGGGGAGGCGGTGCTGCTTGAGCCAGCCGTCCACGGTCGCGTAGGCGCGCTCGCGCGACTCGGGCAGCGAGAGGAACACGTCGTGACGGGCGTCGGCGATCGGCACCACGGTCGTCTCGCCGCCCAGGCAGCCCGCCCAGCGGGCGATCTGGGTGACGTCGAGCACGGTGTCGGCCCGGTGGCTCAGCTCCGTGTACTGGGGGGAGAAGTCGGACCGGGTGGAGCGGAGCACCAGCGACGGCACGCCGACGTCGAGGCCGTGGTGCATTTCGGCGTGGCCCCGCCGGACCGCGTTGAGCCAGCCCACCGTGACCGGGAAGCCGTCCAGCGGCTTCAGCGCCACATCGAAGTCCCATCCGCCGGTGCCGCTGATGTGCAGGGTCCGCCCGTACACCCCCGGCATCGCCTTGAACACGCGCATCGGCTGCGCCTTGGACAGCACCCGCAGCGCCTGCGTCACCGGGCCGCGCAGCGAGGGCTTGCCCTGCAGGTCGAACCACGGGCTGTTCAGCACCAGGCCCGCGACGGGGGCAACCCGCCCGGCCGCCCGGCGGCGGTCCAGCCACAGCGGGACGATCAGGCCGCCGGTGGAGTGGGCGGCGAGGACGACCGGCTGGCCGGGATGGGCGTCGGCGACGATGGCGAGCGCGCGCTCGAGCTCGGCGTCGTAGAGCGCGAGATCGGACACGTAGTGCGCGGTCTGGCCCGGCCGCCGCGCCCGGCCGGACTTGCGCAGGTCGAGAGCGTAGAACGCCATGCCCCGGGCGGCGAAGAAGTCCGCCAGCGCCGTCTGGAAGAAGTAGTCGGAGAAGCCGTGCACGTACAGCACGGCCCCCTCCGCGACCTCGCCGTCGCGCGGTTCGCGCCGTACCAGCACGGCCGCGATCTGCCCTTCCCCGTCGGGGTCGGCGCCGAGCTCGAGGACCGTCTGCGTGTAGCCGTCGCCGAGGATGTCCGGCTGCCACTGAATATCCGCCACGATTCGGCACTGTACACCGGGAACCGGGTCATCGTCGCCGGCGCATTTCCTGGCAAGCCGGTGGCATGCTGTTGCCATGGGCCACCACGAGATGAGCACGCCGTACCTGGAGGCGATACGGCGCGGCTTCGGCTTCGCCCACGAGGTCGATCAGCCCTGCGGGCCGGTCCACCTGCTCGTCGGCGTGGCCGAGGGGGACGGCCCGGCGGCGGCGGCCCTCGACCCAGGTCAGGGCAGACCCCTCCGCGCGGCGGTGACGACGAACTCGGAAACCCAGGCGACCGGGGTCGGCCGCTCCCCCTACGGAGGGCTCAGCCACCTGCACATGCAGGCGCAAGGCGCCGCCATGTCGCTCGCGGAGTCCAGGAACGAGCCGGTCAAGGCCGAGCATCTGCTCATCGCCCTGCTCGACCAGGGAACGTCGCCGGTTTTCGATGCGCTCCGCCACGCGGGCCTAGAC
>DATCGA010000131.1:0-9096 GCA_036509215.1 Trebonia sp. | reverse complement strand
ACCCAGCCTCGGCCGGGTAGCTGGTCGCGGCCCAGACACCTGCAGCTCGTCGGCTCACTCGAAACCGCCGCGAGTACGTCCGCGAGCCGGTCGTTGTGAGCCGGCCCAGCAGCGGTCATCAGCGCGACGGCGCAGATCTCGGTCTGCTCGCCCTGTTCGCGCTGTTCGGTGTCGCCGTGCTGGCTTGGGTCGGCGGCGCTGCCGCGATCAGCCTGGCCGGGGGGCGTCCGCGCGGCTCGATCGGCGCCGGTCTGGCCGCGTTCGCGCACGCCAACCATCCCGGGCTCGCCTGGCCGCTGGCGACCCGGGTCCCGTCGCCGTGGCTGTATTGGCCGGTCGTCGCCCTCGTCACCGCCGCGGCGGCCGCGACAGCGCTGCTCGGGCGCCGGCTGTTTTCGACACTGGGTGCCGGGTCGGCGGCCGGGCGGGTCCGCAACCTGCCAGGGATGGCGTCTCGGGCCGAACTCCTCCCCGCGTCCGGCAAGCGGGCGCTGCTCAAGCGGGCGCCGGTGATCCGCCCGTCGCTGACCGCCGGCGGCGACCCGCGGCAGGTCGGCTACCGGATCGGCAAATCGCGCGGGGCGGAGCTGTGGTTCGCGATCGAAGACTCCGCGCTGCTCGTCGGGCCACCACGCTCCGGCAAGGGCGTGCACTGCGTCATCCCGTGGATCCTGGACGCTCCCGGCGCGGTCGTCACCACCTCCACCCGGCCGGACAACCTCGCCGTCACCATGACCGCCCGCAGCACACGCGGCCCGGTCGCCGTGTTCGACCCGCAACGCCTCGCCGGCCTGCCGAACGGGTTGCGCTGGTCACCGGTGCGTGGCTGCGACCGCCCGCACACCGCGATGGCCCGCGCCCGTGGTCTCGGCGCCGGCGCCGGCTGGTCCGGCGGTGGGGTGTCCGACGGCGCGTTTTGGGCCGGACAAACCGAAACCGTGCTCCGGTGCCTCCTACACGCCGCCGCTCTGGACGGCCGCGGTGCCGCCGAGCTGTACCGGTGGTCGCTGTCACCCGCGGCCGCGATGGAAGCCGTCCGCGTCCTGGACAACACCGGTGGCGCAGCACCGGGCTGGGCGACCGCGCTCGGCGCACTTGTCGACAACGACCCGCGCAGCCGCGACTCGATCTGGCTCGGCGTCCGCCAATCCTTGGCCGGCCTGGCCGACCCCGACGTTCTCGCCGCCGTCACCCCCGGCCCCGGTGAAACCTTCGACCCCGACGCGTTCCTGCGCGACGCCGGCACCCTGTACCTGCTCGGCTCCTCGGTAGGTGCGGCGTCGTGTGCGTCGCTGATCGCCAGCTTCGTCGAAGACATCACCGAAACCGCGCGCGCGATGGCCGCCCGCGCCCCGCACGGCCGCCTCGACCCGCCGCTGCTGCTAGCCCTGGACGAGATCGCGAACCTCACCCCGCTGCCGTCGCTGCCGAACCTGATGGCCGAAGGCGGCGGCCGCGGCGTCACCACCCTCGTCGTGCTGCAATCCCTGGCACAGGCAAGAGAAAAGTGGGGCGAACACGCCGCCGATGCGATCTGGGACGCGTCCACCGTCAAACTCATCCTCGGCGGCCTCGGCAAGGTCCGCGACCTCGACGACCTATCCCGCCTCATCGGCGAACGCGACGAAATCACCACCAGCATCTCCCGAGGCGGCGGCTCCGGCCAGTCGACATCCACCTCACTCCGCCGGGTCCCGGTGATGCCACCCGAGCAGCTGCGCACCCTCCCGGACGGGCTCGGCACCCTGCTGCTGCGCCGCACCAAACCCGCCGTCGTCGACCTCACCCACTGGCACCAACGCCACGACGCCACCCAGCTACGCGCCGACCAGCACGCGTTCGACACCGCCAGCCAACACGCCGCCCGCGCCGCCGCCGCCCTAGAAACCATCGGGAGCACCCATGCCTGACCCACTCATCAACCTGCACCACCACGGCGTGACCGGCTGGACCTGGGCCGTGCACCACCCAGGCCGAGTCACCGTCTGGCGCACCGACGAAACCGGCCACAGCCTGCACCAACAAGTCCCCACCGCCGGCACCGACACCACCGGGCGGCCCAGCTACACATGGGTCACCCGCGAAACCGCCGACCGGTTCACGCTGCCCGCCGACCGCGCCGCCGCGCTCGCCACCCTGCGGGCCACGTGGCGCCCGCCAGCGCCTCGACCAGCGACCATCGACCTGCGCCAGCCCGTCCCTGTAGTTGTGGCGGTGCGGTGATGGCCGGCCGACGCCGCGGCAGTGGTGACGGAGCTGACGCCGTGGATCGGCTCGCCGAAACCCATCAGCAACTCACCGCCGCCGTGCAGGCACTGACCGCTGATGGCCAATGGGCCAGGATGCTCGCCGCCGCCGCGAAATTCCCGCGGTACAGCGCCTCCAACGTGCTGCTGATCATGATGCAGAAACCACAAGCGACGAAAGTCGCCGGCCTGCGGACCTGGAACTCACTCGGCCGGCACGTCATCAAAGGCGAGAAGTCGATCGCCATCCTCGCCCCGTGCAGCTACCCGGCCACCGACTGTGACACAGACCCCGACAAAACCCAGTCAGACAAGGGAAAGCAGGCGTCGGAAAGCCAACAGACCGCGCCGGCGGGTAGTGCCCCGGCTGCCGGTGAAGTGAAGAAACCCAAAGAAGTCAGGGGTTTTCGGGTCGTGCGGGTGTTCGACGTGGCCCAAACCGAAGGCGCGCCGCTGCCCGAGCCGCCGGCCGAACTGCGGCTCGCAGGTGCCGCGCCGCCCGGCATGTGGGATGCCCTCGTGCAACTCGCTGCGACCGACGGCTACAACCTGCAACGCGCCGACACGGGCCCGGCGGACGGCTGGACCAACTACGCCACCCGCACCGTCCGGATCCCCGCAGGCGTCGACGAAGCACACGCCACCTTGACGTTGAGCCACGAACTCGGTCACATCCGCGCCGACCACGAGAATCGGTTCGCCGGCCTGTATGCAACATCGGCGAAATGCCGCGGGCTAGCGGAGGTCGAAGCCGAATCGATCGGCTACCTGGTCGCCTGCGTCGCCGGCCTGCCCGCGGATGCGTCGTCGGTCCCCTACGTCGCGACCTGGGCCGGGGGAGACCTCGACCTGTTGCGCTCCACCGCCGCCAGGGTCATCACCACCTCCCGAACCATCCTCACCGACGCTGGGCTGATGCCCGCCGGGCTCGAAAACCTCGCCCCTGACCCGACCCACACCGTCGAACGCGCCGCCCAGCGGGGGAGTGCCGGCCGGTGGGCGCCGACCACGGCCGGGCAGACGTCGCTGAACGCGGCGACCGCGGCGCTGCGCCTGATCGGCCGCTGAGATGACCGCCTCGTCGCCGTCCGTTGGCCTGCCGGCCCGCCTTGAGCACGTGGTTACCCGCAACACCGTCCGACTACGGCGCGACCGCGGCTGGACCCAACTCGATCTCGCCCGCGAAATGGCCGACGTTGGCCTCGGCTGGACCCCGGGCCGAGCGCAGCAGATCGAATCCCTCGCCGGCACCCTCACCCTGCCCGAGGTCCTCGGCCTGTGCTGGGTCCTGCACGTTCCGATCGCCGACCTCCTCGACGGCGACGACCACGTCGGCGTGCGCGGCTCCTCGCGGACCTTCCCGCTCCATCAGTTCCGCGACGCGCTGACCGGCCACGGTGCGATCCGCCAGCCCGACCGCCGCGCCGAGAACGCTGCTGCTGTTGAGGAAGTTCGCGGCAAAGCGGCCAAACTTGGCCTGTCCGCGGATGTGTTCATCGAGTTGTGTCTGCAACGCTTCGGTCATTCATTTCGGACCGAACGCGACAACCGCGCCGGTGACCTGTCACGGCTGCCGCCCCGATCCGCGCAGATCAAACGAGGGCACGCCGCGCGGGCAGTTCTTGCCGACCTTCGCGAGCACATCGCAACCCGCGCCGATCCCATCCAGGCGTCGATTGGCAGCGGCGCCGACGCGGCCTTCGTGCGGTGCGCGCCGCCGGCATCCCAGCGCTGACGGTGATGGCGACGGTGCAGGTCGCGGTCCCCGCCGCGATCGACGACGCAGGTGTGCTGCTCCGCGGCCAGCCGGCCGTCGGCCAGGTGTCCGGTGTGTTGCACTGCGCCGGCTGCCGAACCCTCGTCGAGGCCGTGCAGCCACACGAGCGGATGATCGGTGATTTGCACGTCGAGGTCCGCGGGCACTTCCGGCTCGCACCCGGTCACGCACACGCGGTGGCCTGCCCATTCGACTTCCCCCGCGCGGCCGCCCGCATCGCCCGCGCCGCACCAGCGATCATCCGGCCGCTGCCGGCCGGCTACGCAGTGAAAGTGCCCGACTCCCCAGCCCGAACCTTCGGCCCGCCGGCCCGGGCCTGGCGCCCCGGCCGAGCCGGCTCGCCGTCGGCGTTCATGGCCGGTGAGGCGGTCGTAACCATCGGCAAGGTAGCCGCGCTGCTGGAACGGTTCGGCGGCCAACACGTCGCACCCGGCGCGTTCACGGCGGCGTGGGGGCGCCAAGCCATCGACTGGCCGGAGTTTTGCTTCGACCAGGTTAGCTACGTCGAGCTCGTCGAGCGACTACACGCCGGCACGTGGCCGTGGCCGTTCCTTGTGCTGTTCACCGCCGAACGGGCCGGCCAGTCCAAGGCCGGCACCAGCTGGTGGACCGGGCAGATCACCGACCAGCACACCATCCTCGACGGGCGGCCGGTGGCGATCCGCGTCACCGTCCGCTCCCACACCCCGGGTCCGATTCGCGCGCTCGAACTCGGCCGGCCGGCGCTCGGCTTCGGCAGTTGGCAGCTGTACCGGCCACCGACCCAACCGCAACGACGCCGACCGCCGATCGCCGACGCCGTGCTCTGGATCAACCAGCCCTGGCAACTGTTGGCGGTAGCGCCGTGACCGCCACCACGGCGAGCTGGCCGCAGCCGAGCAGCTCCTGACTTGTTCGCCCGACCGGTTGTGTCCCGTTCGTGCCGTCGGAGCGACCCGCGCGGCGTCACCGGCTTCCAAGATCGCCAACGCGGTAGTCAACGACGACAGACCCGTTCGTAGTAGCCGCAACGGCGGTGCGCGGCGGACCGCGACCTTAACCGCGACCGCGATGACGCCGAGAAACCAACCGTGACCAAACTGGCTGACGCGGCCAGTCCGACGGGTTTGGCCGTGAGGTCGGAGCTGCATTTGCTCTGGCATGCGCTATGGAGCCAGGCGACGCACTCGCCGCCGCTATTCGCGCTCGTACTTGTCGTGGTGTCGATCGCTGCCATAAAGGCCGTCCGGGCGACCCGCTGGGCCTTTGTCCCACGAGATCCCCGGAGGCGATTCACCCGGGCGGAGAAGGCCGTCATTCTGAGGCGGGCGTCCGGCCGGTGCGAGCACCACGGCTGGCTCTTTGGACGATGTCGCCAGACCCAAAGGCTCGAGGCGGACCACATCCATCCCCACAGTCGAGGAGGCCAGACAGCGCTGGACAACGGCCAAGCGCTCTGCCATTTCCACAATCGTCTGAAGCTGGCGAGAGTACCGTTCACGTTTGAGCTGCGCCGACTCGAGCGTCAGCGGACCGGCTATTTCCCTCAAGGGCACTCCTTCGCGATCGTCCGTGCGAGACCGCCGAGCCGGCGTCGCGGATGACTGCACGTCACGTCGTTTCACACCACGTACCCCCTGTCGGCAGTCGCGACTAGCCTGGGCCGCAGCTGCCGAGCAGCAGAAGTGGGGGAGTCGGGCAATGGGGTTCGAAAGCTTTTCCAGCCAGGTCGAGGACGACGGGACGCCGAACAACGCCCTCGACATCGCCGGCCAGGCGGTGCGCGACTTCAACCAACGCAGCTTGGGTGGAATGCAGATCACCCGGCCGGGTTGGCGGTACGCGCCCGACGCCTACCGGGCACTGAGTGAGTTGACCGTTCTCGCCGGTGGACTGCCGCAGGCTTTCCAGCAGATCATCGCGGCACTGCGCGGCGAGCTGGCGGCCGGCCTGATTGCCATCGACCGCGGCAGCACCTACGACGGCGATCCCGCCGCGGCAGTCGAAGCCGCCAGCGCGGCCTTGAAGCGAGCCGCCGCGGCAGCCCACCGCATGTACCAGGGCATCGCGGATGCGCAGACCGCGATCAACGCTTCCGCCTACGGCGGTTCGGAATCCGACGAGACCTGACCGTAGAACGCCGCGGCCCCAGCTGCCGGCGGTGTCTGGGACATGGAGCGGCCCCGGGGCACAGGCACCGCGGGAGTGACCTGCGCTAGCCGGGGCCAGCCTCCCAAAGCGTACGGGGCGACGCCCAACTTATAAAGACCGCTCGTAGCCGCCGCCAACGCCCACCTCGCCGCGGGGGAGATCGCCGTGCTTGGCGTGGGGTCGCTGGTTTTGTGCCCTGCTGCGGGCCGTGTGGCTGAATGGCCGAGCTGCCATTGTTCTCAACTGTTAGCCGCCCGAGGGCGGGGCGCAGGCAGTTGGCCCGCGCCCCGCCGGCTGCCTACGGCGCATCGCCCCGCTGGCCCGTCTAGGTCCACTGGGTATCGCGCATCGTCGGCCTCCTCTCCGGGGGGAAGTCGGGCCAAAGGGCCCGGCAGCGGAGTGGCGGGTGGAACGCGGTGCAGATCGGCCAACTTTCGGCGAACCACCGCGAAGTCACAGTGACATATCAGCCATGTCGCGCGTAAGGTGACGCCCAGATCGTCCGATTCGAGCGTTGCTGCGTGGAATAGGGGGCAACCGTCGTGACGGCGCGAAATCGCCTCCCCTTCCGGGGGTGGCCGTTGGGGTTGCTTCCGCGGGCCGCTCAGGCGCTTGTGATCGCCGTGGTTGCGTCGTGGCTTGCCACGATCGCCTACGGGTTGGCCAGCACACCGGTCACTAGGCGCGACGTAGTGACGTTCGCGGTGTTCACTGTGGCGGCGGTGGTGAGCATCGAAATCTCGCTGCGGCTAGCTTGGCCGCGCGCGCGGCAGGACAGATTGAGCCGCGATTTCCTTGGTGTGTGGGCGTTGCCGGTGCTGTTGGTGTTGCCGCCGCTGTACGCGGCGGCGCTGGGCGCGGTGCCGATCTGCTACATGCAGCTGCGGGTGTTTCGTCGTAGCGGTCTGAAGGTTGTGTACACGATCGCCGCCATCGGCCTAGCCCGGGCAGCCGGCTCACAGGTTCACCACCTCCTGGCCCATCACGGCGCCACCGCGGGCTGGACCGTCGCGCAACTTCTCGGCGCGGGCCAGCTCCTCGCGGTCCTCGCTGCGGTGGTCGTGTGGTGGCTCGTCAACAACGTGCTGATCGGGGCAGTTGTTGCCCTGACCTCGGGCACGAACTCGGTCGGCGCCTTCCTGCGTGACCGCGAAGGTGTCGTGCTGGACCTGGTCGACGTCAGCACTGGAATCCTCACGGCGGTGTTGTGGACCACCAGCCCGCTGCTCGTACTTCTCGCTGTGCCGCCCGTTCTGTTTATGCAACACCAGCTGTTCAGTGACTTGCGCCAAGCGGTCCGCACCGATTTGTTGACTGATGTCGCCAGCCCGCAGTTCTGGAGAGAAACCGCGGCGCGCGAGCTTGATCGAGCGTGGGCTAGCAGCAGCCAGCTGGCGGTCATGCTGCTCGACATCGACCACTTCAAAGCCGTCAACGACCGGCACGGACACCTGGCCGGCGACACCGTGCTCGCCGCCATCGCGCGCGAGCTCGGGAATGCGCTGCGGCCCGGTGATCGGGTAGGCCGGCTGGGTGGTGAGGAGTTCGCCGCCGTGCTGGGCGGTCTGAACCTGCTGGACGCGCAAAGCGCGGCCGAGCGCGTCCGCCAGCAGATCGCCGGCCTTCGCGTTCGCTCCGATCGCGGCGACTGGGTGGCCGTCACCGTCTCGATTGGCGTCGCGGAGCTTTCCGTCAGCGGCAACAACCTCAGCGAGCTCCTCGATGCCGCGGACCGCGCCCTGTACGCGGCCAAAGCCGCCGGCCGCAACTGCGTGCGGGCGGCCGGACCAGCCACGGGCATTATCGACTTGACCGCGGCCGGTCATAGCGCTGTCGACACCGAACCGCCGACACCACTGTGACGGGCAGCTCGAGCCGTAGGTTGGAAGGGCGGCCGAGCAGGACGTATGGGAGCCCCGGTCCTCTTCGGAGGACCGGGACGCGTCTGGCAATTCACCTTCCATTCGGTGGCGACGAACGGTACCGGTAGGGGCACCTTCAAGGTTCTTCTGGATCACTCGTCCGGCCACTGGAAGTTCGCATCAATCAGCCGCCTCGGCAGCTGATGTTGCTCTGGCTGCAGACTCACACACAACGCCGACGACGAGCGATTCTCGGGTACGTGATGGATGGGCAGCACTCTTGCGCGTCTAGCTCGAGGGAGCGGCAAGCCCGGGGCCAACTCGCTCTCTGCGCCGCCCCGTGGCGGACTTTCGGCGCGCTACGGAAGCTGATAATTCGCGGCCTGCGTCAGGGGCTGCGACCGGGAAGGGGTGAGCGCCAGCCGCATGGACGAGATCACCGCGCGCGCAGCTCAGCGTGGGCGGGTGCGCCGACTTTCTCACTCGTCGAAGATGCGCCGTCGACGGAGGCGATCTGCGCGGAGGTAGTCGTCGGTGACCTCGCGAAGCGCGTAGGCCCAGCCGGCGGGAGGTTCGCGGGCGGTCTCGCACTCCAGGCAATACCAATACACCCGGTCGGCGCCGGAGGTGCGAAGGACCTGGTGCTCGCGGCCGGCCCCGCATGAGCACGCAGGGATCTGCGGATCGGCGATCCAGGGCACGCGTTGAACTCCCAACCCGACCCGACCCGGACCTTACCGCGAGGTGTGACGACCCGACAGTCGTCTTCGATTCGGGTGTAGCAGTGGCCGCGGCTGACGAGCGCTAACCAGGTCACGCTCGCCCACTGCGGCAACAGGTGGGTCTTTGGCAGCACAAGCGCGCCGACAAACACGATCATGCCGCTGGGCGCTCATGAATGTGTTTCGGCGCGATGTCGGGGAACGGTCGCGGCGCAGGGTGCTACTCCTGCACCTCCTGCGTCGCCATGCTCAAGGCACCGCGGTCGAGCCCGGTTCTGATGCTTCGAATGTCAGCTTGGCCGGGACAGGTGACGAAACGCCCGAGAGGGGCCACGCGTGTCAGCTACGGCTCGGCAACA
>DATCGA010000130.1:0-2864 GCA_036509215.1 Trebonia sp. | reverse complement strand
GTCGGCGGCCAGCACGTCCGCGTCGGCGCAGGCCACCTTGGCCGCGCTGGTCACCTCGACCGCGCCGCCGGTCCGCGCCGCGATGGCGCGGGCGTCGGCCAGCACCGCGGGGTCGGGGCGGTACTCCTCCGGGGCCGCGATCCGCACCCGCATCCCGGCGGTGGCCCCGCCGAGCAGGTAGGAGTGCGCCATGTTGCTGGCCCCGTCGCCGAGGAAGGTGAGGGTCAGCCCGGCCAGCCGGCCGTGGGCCTCCCGGACCGTCTGCAGGTCGGCGAGGATCTGGCAGGGGTGGAAGGCGTCGGTCAGCCCGTTGATCACCGGGACGGTGCTCGCCGCCGCCATCTCGGCCACCCGGTCCTGGCCGAAGGTGCGCCACACGATCGCGGCCACCTGCGGGCTGAGGACCCGGGCCGTGTCGGCGACGGGCTCCCCCCGTCCGAGCTGCGACGACTGTGCGTCGACGAGGAGCGGGTGACCACCCAGCTCCGCGATTCCGACCGAAAACGAAATCCGGGTCCGGGTGGATGGCTTGTCGAACAGGACGGCCACGGTGCGGGGCCCGGCCAGCGGGCGGTATCCGAACCGGTCGGCCTTCATCGCGTCGGCGCGGTCGAGCACCTCGGCCTGCTCCGCGGGGCTGAGGTCGTCGTCGCGCAGGAAGTGACGGGGCATGTCAGGCCTCCTGCCCGGCCGGGACGGCGACCGCGTCGAGGATGGCCGGCCAGGCGGCCAGGAACGCGGCGGCCTGCTGGTGGCTGAGGATGAGCGCGGGCGCGAGCCGGATCGCGTCCGGCTGGACGGCGTTGACCAGGAAACCGGCCTCCCGCGCGGCCGCTTCGGCCTGGGGGGCGAGCGGCTGGGTGAGCACCGCGGCGAGCCAGAGGCCGCGGCCGCGGACGCCGCCCAGCAGCGGGTGGCTGACGGCGGCCAGGCCGTCCGCGAGCTGCCGCCCGACCTGCGCGGCGTGCTCCAGCAGGCCGTCGGCCTCGATCGTGTCCAGCACGGCGAGGGCCGCGGCGCACGCGACCGGGTTGCCGCCGAACGTGCTGCCGTGGTCGCCCTTGCGCAGCGCGGTGCCCGCGTCGCCCAGGCCGATGCAGGCGCCGATGGGCAGCCCGCCGCCCAGGCCCTTGGCCAGGGTGAGCACGTCCGGCATGAACCCGTCCGCCTGGCAGGCAAACCAGGCGCCGGTGCGGCCGATGCCGCTCTGGATCTCGTCCGCGACCAGCAGCGCGCCCGTCGCGTCACACACGTCCCGCGCGGCCTGCAGGTAGCCGCGGGGCGGCGGGACCACACCGCCCTCGCCGAGGGCCGGCTCCAGGAACACGGCCGCGGTGTCGTCCCTGGTCGCGGCCTGCAGGGCGGCCACGTCGCCGTAGGGCACGAACCGCACCGTGATGCCGAACGGCGCGAACGGCTCGCGGATGGAGCTCTTGCCGGTGAGCGCGAGGGCGCCCATGGTCCGGCCGTGGAAGCCGTTCTCGGCGGCCACGAACACGGGGCGGTCCGGGCCCTGGTAGCGGCGGACCAGCTTGATGGCGGCCTCGTTGGCCTCGGTGCCGGAGTTGGCGAAGAAGACCCGGCCGCGGCCCGTGCCGCCGGGGGAGCTGGCGCCGAGCAGGCTGAGCAGCCGCTCGGCCAGCGCGACCGCCCCCTCGTGCACGAACAGGTTGGAGGTGTGGGCGAGGGTCGCGACCTGCCTGCTCACCGCCTCGGTGATCGCGGGGTGGGCGTGCCCGAGCGAGCTGACCGCGATCCCCGCGAACATGTCGGTGTACTCGCGGCCGTCGGCGTCCCAGACCCGGCATCCCTCGCCGCGGGCCAGCGCCAGCGGCGGGGTCCCGTAGTTGGGCATGAGTGCTGCCTCGTACCGCTCCTGGAGCCGCTCCGTCGCGGTCATGTTGCGGTCACCCCTTTCCCGTTAGCCACTTCAGCCCCTCTTGCCCCACGCACCGCACGTCCGGCGGCGTGATCATGACTGGCGCAGTCATGACGGTGCTCCGTTGCCGTCCGGCCCGGGCGCGGGATCGGGGATGACCATCGTGCCGATGCCGGAGTCGGTGAAGATCTCCAGCAGCACCGAGTGCGTCAGCCGCCCGTCGAGCACGTGCGCCTGCGGTACCCCGCCGCGCACCGCCCGCAGGCAGGCCTCCATCTTGGGGATCATGCCCGTGCTCAGGCCGGGCAGCAGGGCCGCCAGCTCGGCCGCGCCGAGCAGGCTGATCACGTCGGCGGCGGTGTGCTGCCCGGCGCCCTGCCAGTTGGCGTACAGGCCCTCCACGTCGGTGAGCACGACCAGCTTGGCCGCGTCCAGGGCGACGGCCAGCGCGGCGGCCGCGGTGTCCGCGTTGACGTTGTAGACCTCGCCGCCCTCGCCGCGGGCCACGCTCGAGACCACCGGGACCCGGCCGTCCCGCAGCAGCGCGAGCACCACCCCCGGGTCCACCGTGTCGATCTCGCCGACCAGGCCGAGGTCGACCGGCTCGCCGTCCACCACGGCGCCGCGTCGGCTCGCGGTGAACAGGTTGGCGTCCTCCCCCGACATGCCGATCGCGAACGGCCCGTTCCGGTTGATCAGCCCGACCAGGTCCCGGTTCACCTGGCCGGTGAGGACCATGCGGACCACGTCCATGGCCTCCGGTGAGGTGACCCGCAGGCCGGCCTTGAAGGTGCTCGGCACGCCGAGCCGATCGAGATGGGCGGAGATCTGCGGGCCGCCGCCGTGCACCACGACCGGGCGGATGCCGGCGTGCCGCAGGAACACCACGTCCTGCGCGAACGCGGCGCGCAGGACGTCGTCGGTCATCGCGTGGCCGCCGTATTTGATCACAACGGTCTGACCGTGGAACCGGCTCAGCCAGGGC
>DATCGA010000129.1:0-2369 GCA_036509215.1 Trebonia sp. | reverse complement strand
CTCTAGTGGTCACCGTGGCGGCCGCCCGTCGCGCGGTCCTATGACGTCATCGTGTCGTTGCATAGAATTCGCGACATGACCGCTGACGCTGACCCGGCCTGGTCCTTTCCCGGCCGGGTCAGCTTCTGGGCGACGGTCGCGGTATTCGCCTGCATCCTCGCACTCGGCTTCGGCCTCGGCCGGGCCCAGCCGCACCCTCCCTCCGTCGCGGTCGCGGCGCTCGCCGGGGCCGGCGCGACCGGCGCGGCCGTCTTGCTGCTGCGCGGGCGGCAGCTACTGCTCGTGTACGCCGCGGCGGCCGGCGCCGGGATCGCCGTCATCGGCGACAGCAGGTCGGCCAACCCAGTCTGGTTCGCGATGCTGCTGATCGCCGGCTGGTGCGCGCTGGCCGGCGGCCCCCGCGTCGGCGTCGTGTACTGGATCGCCGCGATGACTTTGTTCACCGTCGAATGGGTGCGCGTAGACCCCGATCCAGGCTGGGGTGCCTGGCTGGCCGGGAGCGTGTTCACCTTCCTGGCCGGCCTGCTCCTGCGGCACCAGATCTCCCTGGTCGCGCAGTTGCGGGCGGCGCAAGCCGGGCTGGCATCCAAAGCCCGGGTCGAAGAGCGGAACCGCATCTCCCGCGACCTGCACGACGTCATCGCCCACTCGCTGACCGTCACGCTGCTGCATGTGATGAGCGCGCGACTGGCCGTCGAGCACGATCCCGCCGACGCGGCCCGCGCCCTGGCCGAAGCCGAACGGCTTGGCCGGGAAAGCCTGGCCGAGGTCCGGCAGGTGGTCGGCGTGCTGCGCGAAGACGGCAGTGGCGAGGGCGAGGCCGGGCCGCTGCCCGGTGCGCCCGGCGTGCCCGTCCTGGTCGAGCGGTTCCGGTCGGCTGGCGCGCACATCTCGCTGTCGGTCGACGGTGACACCGGCCGTCTGCCGGCCACCGTGGGCCTGGCCCTATATCGCATCCTTCAGGAAGCTCTCACCAACGTGATCAAGCACGCGCCCGATGCACCGACGACCGTCCGGATCACCGTTTCCGCGCGCGAGGTCAGCCTCACCGTGGACAGCCTGGGCGCCCCAGGAACCGGGACCGGACATGGAGTTGGCAGCATGCGCGAACGAGCCGAGTCGCTCGCCGGCAATTGCGAGGCCGGCCCCAGCGGTGCCGGCTGGCTGGTGCGCGCCTCTTTCCCGCTCGCAGGACCGGAGGCAGCGACGTGATAAAGGTCCTGCTGGTCGACGACCAGGAACTGGTCCGGGCCGGCCTGCGCGGCATCCTGCGCGGCCGGTTCGGCTTCGACATCGTCGGCGAGTGCAACGATGGCAGCACGGTAGCGGCCGCCGTCGAGACACTGGCACCCGATGTGGTGCTGATGGACGTGCGGATGCCGCTGGTCGACGGTGTCGCCGCGACCCGCCAGCTGCGCAGCACCGGCAGCGGCCCGCCGGTGCTGGCCCTCACCACGTTCGACGATGACGAGGTACTGGCCGGGATGCTCCGGGCCGGCGCTTCCGGCTTCGTGCTCAAAGGCATACCCGCCGAGGACCTGCAGCGCGCGGTGCGCATCGTGGCCGAGGGCGGCGCCTGGCTCGATCCCGCGGTGGCCGGCCGCGTGCTGGCCACCTACCGGTCCACGCCGCTGCGGCCGGCCGCGACGAGCACCGCGGTGGACGCCCTGACCGCCCGCGAGCGCGAGGTGCTCGGCCTGATCGGCGCGGGCAAGACCAACGCCGAGGTAGCCGCCGCCCTATTCGTCGGCGAGGGCACGGTCAAGACCCACATCAACCACGTGTTCACGAAGCTCCAGCTCCGCGACCGCGCCGCCGCCATCGTCTTCGCCTTCGACAACGACCTCGTCAACCGCTCCCGCTAGGCCGCCGCTCTAGCATCGCGAATTACGGTCCGGCGAGTTGCGAGTCAGGCCTCTCGCTTATGTGAGAAGCCTTGCCTCGATTTGTCGTAGCCAGTCGTCCGTGTGCGGGCAGTGCTGACGGATCATGTCCAGGCCGGTATCCATGACGACCAGAGGACCGTCAATCGTCTTTATGTACTGCGGATAGGCACGCATGATCCGCTTCGACGGCGCGGTGTCGGTGCCGTCGTTGACAAGTTCCGGGCCTGACGCCAGCTGGACCGTGCGCCCCAGTTGTTCCGCGGGCCCGCTGTCGCCCATTAGCGCGGATTTCCACGCAGGAGGTTGGGGGCAACTTTCAGGCGAACTCGTAGCGGATGGGGCGGCCGTCCCACCAGGGGACGGGGGTGGCGGGTGGCAGGTCTGCTGAGCGGAGGACGGGTGAGAAGGCCCGGCGTTCGAGGCGGACGGTGACGGCGTCGGGGGTGGTGATGATCTGGCCGGGGGTTTCCAGGAACCGCCGCT
>DATCGA010000128.1:0-6484 GCA_036509215.1 Trebonia sp. | reverse complement strand
CCCCCAATTCCCCCTTCCCGCCACCCCTCGCACCCGTTGAGCCCGTCACCCCCTCGCACCTGTTGTGCCCGTCACCCCTCTGGTGCCGCAACTCAGAGCGGTACGGTGGTGGCGTGGAGCCGATGACCGAGAGTGTGCTTGCAGGTTCGGCCGTTCACGTCCAGTGGCACGGCGAAATCGCCGCTTGGCGGATCCTGAGCGACCACGACGCGATGCGCCATCAATCGGTTCTGGAATTCCCTGTTACGTGGCGACCGTGGACGGGCGACCTGACATCGGTCCTTGGGATGGGGCAAACCCGCAAGCGCGAGGGCGCACGGGAACGATGGTGGCTCATGGTGGGCGAGCTTCCGTCGCCAGACGCCGTCGTAGCGCCCATGGTCGGCCATGGGCAGCTTCCGGAGGTCTGCGTCATCGAGGGGCGACTGTGGGCGTGCGAGTGGTCCGGTCAGCCGTCTACGGCGGAGGTTACGGTCGACGGCAAGCTGGCGTACGTTAACGAATTCGGGACCCGAGGGTACCGTAGGACCGAACTTTCAGACCGGCCCCTCGGTAAACGTAGCGATTGGCGTTGAGGACGCTGGCAGCGAGTTGGGGCCGTCTGAGAACTGCTCCGTGACGCTGGGGGTCTTTGTTCCCTGCTAGCGCAGGGCTCGGCCCGCTGCGTGGCCCTGGGCGGCCCGTAGCGCCACGACGGGCTGCGCAACGGCCCACGGCCGGCAAAGGGGGGACGGCGCGACCGCTTGGGCGCGCTCCCTAGTCATCCTCGGCGTTCCCCTGCAGTCGCCCGCGCAGGATGTAAAGGCAGGATTCGAGCACGTCGTCTGCAGCGCCTCGGGTTCGGCTAGCAGCACTTCGACGGCGAGGAGACGCGGAAGCGTCAGTATCCCTAGCTGGCTGGTGCCCATTTCGCGCCCGCCCTCCTGTCGAATTCCTCTGTCAGCCTCCGCATGCGGTCGCTCGCCGCTTCGAGGGCGTCGCGCACGCGGCCGTACTCGGCCAGGAAATCCGGATCGTTCATCGCGGTGAGGTCGTCACTGTCACTCATGGCCCTTCCCTTGCTCGAAGACGATGCGTCCCGCCGCCGCCCTCACGAGGAATGAGTAACTGGCATCGCCGTTCAGGCGACGGCGGGACGTGTGACCAATGTGCAGCACCCGGTGACACCCGCAATGGGCTGTGGCACGATGACTTGCATGGCGGGCACGGATGGCACGAACGGCGTAGCGGGTCACTTCGGCCGTGAGCTGCGTCGGACGCGCATAGCGCGTGGCTGGTCGATAGCTGAAGTGGCACGGCGCACGGGAATCAACGCCGCTCACCTGAGCCGCATTGAGCTAGGCCGAAGGCCGCCGACCGATAAGGTCGCCGCGTCGCTCGACGAGGCGTTCCCCGAGAGGCAGGGCTGGTTCTCCAACTGGCACGATGAGTCCCAGAGCTGGCCCGAGATACCGGCGACGTTCCGCTCATGGCCTGACTACGAGGACCGGACCACGACACTCCGGGTCTGGACGCCGGGGATTCTCGACGGCCTAGTGCAAACCGAGGGCTACGCGCGGGCGCTGATAGCCACAGAGCCCGGCATCGACGCCGCCACGAGGGACAGCCGCGTACGCGGCCGGATGGAACGCCAGCGGCGCTTCTGGGATCGCCGGGTCATGACCGCGCTCGTAGTCGACGTGATGTCGCTGTACCGTCAGGTGGGCAGCGCCGAGGTCATGACCGCGCAACTGCGACGGGTGCTCGAGGTCGCCGCGACGCCGAACGTCACGCTTCAGGTGATGCCGGCCGTCGAGCATCCCGCGAACAACAGCGGGATGATGATCGCCGACAGCGCCGCATGGTGCGAGCACGCCGCCGCCGGCTACGTCTTCACCGATCCGGAAACGGTTCGCCGTCTGGCGCTGCGCTTCGATACGCTTCGCGGGGAAAGCTGCAAGGTGTCGGAGTCAACGGCACTGACGAGGAGACTGGCAGACACATGGGCGACTGGCGCAAGTCCACTTACAGCGACGCTAGCGGCGGACAGTGCGTAGAACTGGCCAGCGATGACGCCGCCGTGCTCGTCCGCGACACCACCGACCGCGATGGCGGAACGCTGGGCTTCACCGCCGCCGCCTGGCAGGAGTTCACAGACTCACTCAGGTAGCCCCCCTCCCCGCGCGGAGCTAGGCGCCATCTCGGAGTCAGAGGAAAGTCAGAGTCGCTAGCAGCCCTAACCCGCCATAACATACCAAATCGGACATATAACAGACAACGTAGATGCGTTCGATTTACACCTAATAACTTGCGTTTATAGCGTTTTATGGCATGTTGTGGCAGGTACCGTTTTGTGGCTTGACAGATTGCGCATTTGGCACACTGGCGAGCCGCGGTTAGCGGGTTAACGGTTAGCGCGTGATGGTGAAGGCGTCAGCGTTGCGGCCGGGGCGCGCGGGAGGTGGCGCGGCCGGGTGGCCGATGGCCACCGTGCCCATCGGGCGCCAGCCCGGCGGTAGGTCGAGGGCGCGGGCGGCGAGGTCCTGGCAGAACAGGGTGGACGAGATCCAGGCCGAGCCGAGGTTCTCGACCGCCAGGGCGACCAGGAAGTTCTGCACCGCCGCGCCCATCGAGACCGTGAACATGTCCCGCTCGGCCTGGGACCGGCGCTCGTCGGGGTAGCCGTGCGCGGCCGACAGCTCCAGGCAGGGGACGACGATCAGCGGCGCGTCGCGCAGCGGCAGGCCGCGCCGGGTGCGGCGGGCGATCTGCTCCTCGGTGAACCCGTCGCCGCGCAGGTCCGCCACCCACGCGTCGCGCATCGCGTCGAGCAGGCCGGCCCGGGCGGCGACGGACGACACGATCACGAACCGCCAGGGCTGGCTGTGGTGCGGCGCGGGCGCGGTCAGCGCGGCCTCGATCGCGCGCGAGACGGCGGCCGGGTCGACCGGCTGCGCGGTGAACGAGCGGACCGTGCGCCGGGCGGGCAGCACGTCGGCCGCGCCGAGCCGGAACATGTCCTCGCTGGCGTCCCTGACGAGCGCCCGCGCGCCGGGGCCGTCGTCGTCGGTGACCAGGCCAGAGAGTCCCCGCACGAGCGCCACCGGCAGCTGCCGGGCCTTGCCCTTGACCAGGTCGCCTGCGGCGGCGATCTCGTCGGCGACGGCCGCCATCGTGACCTCGAGGGTGTTGCCGAACGAGTCCTGCTCGCCCCGGTGGTCGCGCACCGGCAGCACCCCGGCCGCGCCGACCGCGGTGTCGGTCTGGCCGGCCCGCCACGGGCGGCCCATGGTGTCGCTGACCACCACGCCGACCGTCACCCCGAGCCGGGCCCGCAGCGCCTTGCGCAGCCGCCGGGCGGAGTCGTCTGAGTCCTCGGGCAGCAGCACCACCGTGCCGGGGGCGGTGTTGGACTCGTCGACCCCGGCCGCCGCCATCACCAGCCCGTGCCTGGTCTGCGAGATCGTCGTCGCGCCGCGCCTGGCCACCACGCGGACGGTCTCGGCCGCGATCGCGTCATCGCGCGACATCGCCACCACCCGGCCCTCGGCCTTGCTGACCACCTTCGAGGTGACCACCAGGATGTCGCCGTCGAGCAGCCCGGGGCCGCCCTCGGCCAGCGCGGCGTCCGCGATCATCCGCGCCAGGTCGTCGCCGGACGAGACCTCGGGTATGCCGCCAACGCCGGAAATGCTGATCTGCGGGGTCATCGGGGCAGCTCTTGGGCGAGGTCGATGGCGGCCTTGGCGATGGCCGCCGTCGACGGGACGTCGCGCATGTACAGCGGGAGGGCGCGGACCGCGATGCCGGCCAGTGCCGGGTCGTCGACCGCCGCCTTGTCCTCGTCGTCGACCAGCCAGCCGTCGATGAGGTCGGCGCCGTAGTGCGCGGCGACGGCGACCGCCGTCGTCTCCACCCCGATCGTGGTCAGGCAGGCGTCGGCCATGCCGCGGACCGGCGCGCCGCCGATGATTCCGGAGACGGCGACCACGGTCTTGGCCGAGACCGCCTCCCTGATGCCGGGGACGGCCAGGATCGGCCCGATCGAGACCACCGGGTTGGACGGCGGGAAGAGCACGAAGTCGGCCTCGGCGATGGCCTCGAGCACGCCCGGGGCGGGGACGGCGCGGTCGGCGCCGACCGGGATGATGGCCGAAGCCGGCACCGCCGCGTGCAGCCGGACCCACCACTCCTGGAAGTGGATCAGGTCCCCGGCCTGACCTTCCCCGGGTGAAACCGCGGTCCGTTCGATATCAGCGGTGTTGATCTTGACGTGGGTTTCGATTGTGTCATCGGACATCGGGAGGAGCTCGACCCCTGGCCGCCAGCGCTCGCAGAGCCGCCGGGTGACCGCCGACAGCGGCAGGCCGGACGCGAGCAGCTGGCTGCGCAGGATGTGGGTCGCGAAGTCGCGGTCGCCGAGGGTGAACCAGGACGGCTCCGCGCCGTAGGCGGCGAGCTCCTGGCCGACGCTGAACGTCTCGTCCGCGCGCCCCCAGCCCTGGTCGGGGTTGATGCCGCCGCCGAGCGTGTACATCACCGTGTCCAGGTCCGGGCAGACGCGCAGGCCGAACAGGGTGATGTCGTCGGCGGTGTTGCCGATGACGGTGATCTTCGCGTCGGGGGCGGCCGCGACCAGGCCGCGCAGGAAGCGAGAGGCGCCGACGCCGCCGGCGAGCACGGTAATCCGCATATCGCCAGTCTTGCATGTGCGGGGGGCCGGGCTTCGCCGGCGGGCCGGCCAGTCGCCGTTGTCGCAATTGCGGTGGGTAGCGAAGTATGTGCGGAGAGAAGTTTTTGAAGAATTTATCGTGCAACTTGGACAACCAGGTGGCCAATACCACCTTCCTCGCTTGACGTGAAGCAAGACACGCGGGTGTAATTTCATTGGTGTGATTCTCGCTGTCACGGGAAGGGCAGTGAGCGTCAAGGGGGCTCCACGAGGGGAGGATGCGCTTTGACTGAGGTCATCGTCCCGCTAACGCAGGTTGTTGTCCGTCCGGAAGACGTAGATGACGTGGGTTGGCAGGACCAGGCGCTGTGCGCGCAGACGGATCCGGAGGCGTTCTTTCCAGAGAAGGGCGGTTCCACCCGGGAGGCCAAACGGGTCTGCCGGGGGTGCGAGGTCCGGGCCGAGTGCCTGGAGTACGCGCTGGAGAACGACGAGAGGTTCGGCATCTGGGGCGGTCTGTCCGAACGTGAACGACGGCGGATCAAACGCCAGGTGGTTTAGGGCATCTGACCGTAATCCTGCCGTCGGTTGTGCATGCACTGTAATGTGAGCCGGGTTCCCGCGGGGAGGGCTGAACGCTTCTGCGTGCCTCCACGCGGGGCGGCCCTGACCTCCGACCTGCGCTGGACCACGTGTCAACTACCGCACCGCAAACCAGGCACACCGTTACCGCGCTGATCGTCGCGCATGACGGGGCTCGCCTGCTGCCCGGCCTCGTGCAGGCACTTCAGGCCCAGACATATCCGGTCGACCAGATGGTCGGGGTGGACACGGGCAGCCGGGATCGCAGCGGGGCGGTGCTGGCCGAGCTCATCGGGCAGGACGCGGTCTTCGGAATGGAGCGGTCCACCGGCTACGGCGAGGCGGTCTCGGTCGCCCTGCGGCACGCCACCAGGCGGCGCTCGGGGCAGACCGACCCGAATCTGACCCGGATCGAGTGGATCTGGCTACTGCACGACGACTGCGAGCCTGACCCGCAGACGCTGGAACGGCTGCTGCGGGCGGCCAGCAAGGACCGCTCGGTCGTGGCGCTCGGGCCCAAGGTGCTCGACGGCCAGGACCGGCGGACGCTGCGCGAGGTGGGCGTGTCGATCGACCGGGCCGGCCGCCGGATCACCGGCATCGAGCCGGGCGAGATCGACCAGGGCCAGCACGACCACAACCGGGCCGTGCTCGCCGTCGGCTCGGCGGGCATGCTCGTCCGGCGCGACGTGTGGGACCAGCTCGGCGGGTTCGACACCCGGCTCCGGCTGTTCCGCGACGACCTGGACTTCTGCTGGCGGGTGCAGGCGGCCGGCTACCGGGTGCAGGTGGTCACCGACGCGGTGCTCTACCACCGGGAGCTGTCGGCCAGGCGCCGCCGACCGACCGAGGGCGGCGGCTCGCGCAGGCTCGACCGGCGCAACGCGCTCTACGTGCTCGCCGTCAACCTTCCGCTGCTGGCCATGCTCCGCATCGTCGGCGGGGCGGTCATCGGCTCGCTCATCAAGGCGGCCTACTTCGCCGCGACCAAGCAGCTCGACATGGCGCGGGCGCAGGCCGAGGCGGTCAGCTGGCTGTTGCTGCACCCGATTCGGCTCTGGCAGGGCCGCCGCCGGCGCGCCGTCGGGCGGGCGGAGGCCTACGCCGCCGTCCACACCCTGATCCCGCCCGCGCGCACGCTCTCGCGGCTGGCGGAGAAGGTATCGGGGCTCATATCGGACGGCCCGCCGCAGGCGTCGGGCGGGCGTCACCAGGCGGCGGAGGAATCGGAAGAGGACGAGCAGTTCGTCG
>DATCGA010000127.1:0-12054 GCA_036509215.1 Trebonia sp. | reverse complement strand
CGCCGAGGCCGGCCGCCTGCGCGACCGGCGGCACGCCGGGCTCGAACTTGGCGGGCGGCGGCAGGAACGTGGTCTCCTCCATCCGGACGACCTCGATCATCGATCCGCCGGTGAGGTACGGCGGCAGCGCGTCGAGCGCCGCGTACTTCCCGTACAGCACGCCAAGCCCCAGCGGCCCGAGCATCTTGTGCCCGGAGAAGGCGAGGAAATCGACGTCGAGCTCGGCCACGTCGACCGCGTGGTGCGGCACCGACTGGGCGCCGTCGACCAGGAAGAGCGCGCCGACCGAGTGGGCCAGCCGGCCGATCTCCCGGACCGGCGGGATCACCCCGGTGACGTTGGACTGGCCGGTCACCGCGACCAGCTTGGTCCGCTCGGTGACAAGCGACGGGTCCACGTCGACGCGGCCGTCGGGCAGCGACTTGAACCAGCGGAGGGTGGCGCCGGTGCGCAGCGCGAGCTGCTGCCACGGGACCAGGTTCGCGTGGTGCTCGATCTCGGTGATCAGGATCTCGTCGCCGGGCTTGAGCGACCCGGTCAGCGCGAACGCGACCAGGTTGATCCCCTCGGTGGCGGACTTGGTGAACACGATCTCGTCGGGCGAGGCGGCGCCGAGGAACGCGGCCATCTTGGCCCGGGTGCCCTCGTAGATCTCGGTCGCTTCCTCACCGAGCAGGTGGGCGCCCCGGTGCGCGGCGGCGTTGTGCCGCTCGTAGTACTCGCGCTCGGCGTCGAGGACGACGGTCGGGTGCTGCGAGGTCGCGCCGGAGTCGAGGTAGACCAGCGGGTTGCCGTTCCGCACGGTCCGGGACAGGATCGGGAAGTCCCCGCGAACCGCCTCGACGTCGTAGGGCGCGTCAACGTAGCGGGCAGCGGTCTCGGTCATGACGTCGCCGCCGCCCCGGTGAACCGCTCGTAGCCTTCGCTCTCCAGCAGCTTGGCCAGCTCAGGCCCGCCCTCTTCGACGATCCGGCCCGCGACGAAGACGTGCACGTAGTCGGGCTGGACGTACTGCAGGATCCGGTTGTAGTGGGTGATCAGCAGCACCCCGTGGCCGGTCTTGGCGCGGAACCGGTTGATGCCCTCGGAGACGACCTTGAGCGCGTCCACGTCGAGGCCGGAGTCGGTCTCGTCGAGGATCGCGATCTTCGGGTCGAGCAGCTCGAGCTGGAGGATCTCGTGGCGCTTCTTCTCGCCGCCGGAGAAGCCCTCGTTGAGCGACCGCTCGGCGAACTTCGGGTCCATCGCGAGGTCACCCATCGCGCCGTTCATTTCCTTGACGAAGTTCCTGAGCTTCGGCGCCTCGCCGCGCACGGCGGTAATCGCGGTGCGCAGGAAGTTCGACACCGACACGCCGGGCACCTCGACCGGGTACTGCATCGCGAGGAACAGACCGGCCCGGGCGCGGGCGTCAACCGACATCGCGAGCACGTCCTCGCCGTCCAGCGTGACCGTGCCGGAGGTGACGGTGTACTTCGGGTGGCCCGCGAGCGCGTAGGCGAGGGTGGACTTGCCGGAGCCGTTCGGTCCCATGATGGCGTGGGTCTCCCCGTCGGCCACCGTCAGGTTGACGCCGCGCAGGATCTCCCGGCTGCCACCGTCGCTCTCCGTCACGTCAACGTGCAGGTCGCGGATCTCTAGGGTGGACACTCTTACGACTCCTCTATTGCGATGAGGACGTCGTCGCCCTCGATCTTCACTGGGTAGACGGGCACCGGCTGGGTGGCGGGGAACCCGGTTGGCTTGCCGGTGCGCAGGTCAAAGCGCGAGTTGTGCAGCCAGCACTCGATCGTGAAGCCGTCGACCTCGCCCTCCGAGAGCGGGACGGCGGCGTGCGAGCACCAGTCGCGGATCGCGAAGACCTCGCCCTCGGTGCGGACGATCGCGATCTCGTCGTGGTCGACCTCAACCGACAGGATGCCGCTGTCCGGGATGTCGGCCAGGGCGCACGCCCGCACGAACCCGGCCGTCTCCGACCCGCTCATGACGGTTCCGCCGTGGTCGACAGCTCCGCTTCTATAGCGGACATGATGCGGTCCTGCAGGTCCTCGATGCCGATCTTGGCTACCAGCTCGGCGAAGAAGCCTCGGATGACCAGCTGTCGCGCTTCATCGAGCGGGATGCCGCGCGCCATCAGGTAGAACGTCTGCTCGTCGTCGAGGCGGCCGCTGGCGGAGGCGTGCCCCGCGCCGGTCACCTCGCCGGTGAGGATCTCCAGGTTCGGCACCGAGTCGGCGTGGGCGCCGTCGGACAGCACCAGGTTCCGGTTGTACTCGTAGGTGTCGGTACCGGTCGCCTCCGGGCGGATCAGCACGTCGCCGATCCAGACCGTGCGCGCGCCCTCCCCGTCCAGCGCGCCCTTGTAAGAGACGCGGCTGCGGCAGTTCGGCGTGTCGTGGTCGACGAACAGCCGGTGCTCCAGGTGCTGGCCGGCGTCGGCGAAGCAGATGCCGTACAGCTCGGCGTCGCCGCCCGGGCCGGCGTAATGGACCGTCGGGGAGAGCCGGACCAGCGAGCCGCCGAGGGTGACCGCGAAGTGCGCGAGGCGCGCGTCCCGGCCCACGGTGGCCTGGTGGTGGGAGACCTGCACGGTGTCGCCCGACCAGTCGGCCAGGGCGACCACGACCAGGTCACCGCCGTCGCCGACGTGGATCTGGACGTTGTCGGCGTAGGTGGCCGAGCCCCGCTGGTCGATGACGACGGTGGCGCGCCCGTACGGCTGCACGTCGATGACCAGGTGACCGGCGGTCGCGACGGACGCATCGGTGCCGGTGACGCGGACGTAGGTCGCAGCCGTCGCCGTCGTGTCCTTCGGGACCGTGATGACCGTGGCCTCGGTGACCGCAGCGTACGCCCGGGCGCTCACCCGGTCGGTGGCCAAAAATACGCCTGCCGGAGTCAGACCGATCCGTTCGACATCGACGGTTTTCTTGACTTTCTCAACCAGGAGCTCCGGCGCGGCTTCGACCTCGACCGTTACCCCGGACTGCGTCAGGGGAGCATCCTTGTGCAGCCCCCGCAGCCGGCGCAGCGGGGTGAACCGCCAGTCCTCCTCGCGGCCGCCGGGGACCGCGAAGTAAGCCGGGTCGACCGACCCCTGGGCGTGCAGATCAGAAACGGGGGCGGTTTCGACCGCCCCGGACAGCACCGACATCAGCCGACGGCCCCTTCCATCTGCAGCTCGATCAGCCGGTTGAGCTCGAGGGCGTACTCCATCGGGAGCTCGCGTGCGATCGGCTCGACGAAGCCGCGAACGATCATCGCCATCGCCTCGTCCTCGGTCATACCGCGCGACATCAGGTAGAAGAGCTGGTCGGCGGAGATCTTCGAGACCGTCGCCTCGTGCCCCATCTCAACGTCGTCCTCGCGGATGTCGTTGTACGGGTAGGTGTCGGACCGGCTGATCGCGTCGACCAGCAGCGCGTCGCACCTGACCGTCGACTTGGAGTGGGTGGCGCCCTCCTGCACGTTGATCAGGCCCCGGTAGGACGTCCGGCCGCCGCCGCGGGCGACGGACTTGGAGACGATCGTGGAGGACGTGTTCGGCGCGCAGTGCACCATCTTCGCCCCCGCGTCCTGGTGCTGGCCGGGGCCGGCGAACGCGATCGACAGGGTCTCGCCCTTGGCGTGCTCGCCCATCAGGTAGACCGCCGGGTACTTCATCGTCACCTTGGAGCCGATGTTGCCGTCGATCCACTCCATGGTCGCGCCCGCCGAGCAGACGGCGCGCTTGGTGACCAGGTTGTAGACGTTGTTCGACCAGTTCTGGATGGTCGTGTACCGGCAGCGGGCGTCCTTCTTCACGATGATCTCGACCACCGCGCTGTGCAGGCTGTCGCTCTTGTAGATCGGCGCGGTGCAGCCCTCGACGTAGTGCACGTAGGCGCCCTCGTCGACGATGATCAGGGTCCGCTCGAACTGGCCCATGTTCTCGGTGTTGATCCGGAAGTAGGCCTGCAGCGGGATCTCGACCCGCACGTTCTTCGGCACGTAGATGAAGGAGCCGCCGGACCAGGTAGCGGTGTTCAGCGCGGCGAACTTGTTGTCGCCGGCCGGGATCACGGTGCCGTAGTACTCCTTGAACAGCTCCGGGTGCTGCTTGAGGGCGGAGTCGGTGTCGAGGAAGAGGACGCCCTTCTCCTCGAGGTCCTCGCGGATCTTGTGGTAGACGACCTCGGACTCGTACTGGGCCGCGACGCCGGCTATCAGGCGCTGCTTCTCCGCCTCGGGGATACCCAGCCGGTCATAGGTGTTCTTGATGTCGGCGGGCAGGTCGTCCCAGCTCTCCGCCTGCTTCTCAGTGGAGCGGACGAAGTACTTGATGTTGTCGAAGTCGATGCCAGACAGGTCGGAACCCCACGCCGGCATCGGCTTGCGGCCGAAGTACTTCAGCCCCTTGAGCCGGTTCTCCAGCATCCACTCCGGCTCGTTCTTACGGGCCGAGATGTCGCGGACCACCTCTTCGGACAGTCCGCGCTTGGCGGACGCGCCGGCCACGTCAGTGTCGGCCCAGCCGAACTTGTACGTGCCCAGACCCTCGAGCTGGTCGTTAGCGGTGGTGGTCGTCATAGGTGGGAGCCCTCCGGACTCGTGTCTTTCGTCGTCGTTCGATCCGTGCATGTCACGTGCGTCGTGCAGATCCCGTCGCCGTGCGCGATCGTAGCCAGCCGTCGCACCGGGGCGTTGAGCAGGCGGCCGAATGCCTCGGTCTCCGCCTCGCAGAGCTGGGGGAACTCGGCCGCCACGTGCGCGACCGGGCAGTGGTGCTGGCAGATCTGCGCCCCGTTGTCGGTGAACCCGCTGTTGGCGGGGCCGACCGTCGGCGCGGGCCCGGCGGCGGCGGCGTAGCCGTCGGCGGAGAGTGCCTCTGCTAGTGCTTGAACCCGGGCGGACAGGCCGCTGTTCCCCTCGGCCCCCGCCTCGGCGAGCTTGGCCGCGTAGCGCCGCTCGAGCTCGGAGACCTGCCGCCGGGCGAACTCGGCGACGGCCTCGGGGCCGCCGGCCTGCTCGATGAAGCGCAGCGCGCTCGTCGCCAGGTCGTCATAGGTGTGCTCGAACGCGGACCGTCCCGCGTCGGTGACCACGAAGACCTTGGCCGGCCGCCCCCGGCCCCGGTTACCGTAGCTGCGCGCGGTCCGCATCTCGATCATGCCGTCGGCGATCAGGTTCTCCAGGTGCCGCCTGATCGCGGCCGGGGTCAGGCCGAGCCGCCCGCCCAGGGTGGACGCCGTGGCCGGGCCGAGTTCTAGGATCAGCCGCGCGACCTGGCCGCGCGTGCCTCGCTCGGCGGACGCGCCGCCCCCGGCGCCTCCGCCTCCCTTGGCCGCGGTGGTCGCCGCTGCCCCTAGACTTTTCACAACACCAGTGTGCCCTAAATGGGTCGCAGGATGCAAGTTTTTCCTCACGCCGGCGTGACGTAAATCACCGCCGACGTCGCCGACCGGAGCGCAGGCTGACCGCCAGCTGAACGTTGGCCCTGCGTACACGCTGATTTACCGGCGACTTCAAGGGACCTTCGCTGGTGGTGCACGTGGCCCAGGAACCATTGCAACTGTGCACGTCACAAGCAGATTCCCCAGTCGCGTTAAGAACCCGCATGCGTCGGTAGACCGTTGGGTGAAGCGGTACGTCTGCTATTGGGAAGAGCGCTACTGTTTGTGGGCTTCGACTCACCGAACTCGACGCCCCGGGCCGGGTGCATGATGGAAGCATGCCGGGGGAAGGAACTGGATCTCATGGCACCGCCACAGCCAGATGTCGCCGATCGGCTCGACATAACCGTACCGAACGACGGCAAGGTCATCGCCGTCAGCGACCTGCACCTGCCACCCGAGCGGAGCATCGTCTCCGGCCGCTGCTGCGAGGTGCTGGCGCGTCGGCTGGCGGCCGAGCCCGGCCCGCTGACGGTGGTGCTGGCCGGTGACATCGTGGAGATGCTCGCGCACCCGGGCGTCACCGCGCGGGACATCCTGGACGCGCACGATGACCTCTGCCGCGCCCTGGCCGGGGTGACCGAGCGGGGCGGCGAGGTCGTCTACACGGTCGGCAACCACGACGGCGACCTGGCCTGGGACCTCAAGACAGCGACCGCCGTGCGCGAGCTCACCGGCGCCAAGCTCTGCCTCGCGGCCGATCTGCACCTGCCGGGCGGTGAGCTGATCCGGGTCGAGCACGGCCACCAGCTGGACCCGTACAACTGCTTTCACGACGCGCGCAACCCGCTCGACACCCCGCTCGGCCACCACATCGTCCGCGATGTGGTCCCGAAGGTCGAGTGGCTCGGCCGGGACTGGCTCAACGGCGCCCATGAGATGGCCGACCCGGCCGACTTCCCCTCGTTCCTGGCGTCGAGGCTGGTCTACCGGAAGCTGGCCCGCCATCTGTGGTGGCTGCTGCTGGTCCCGATCGCCACCTTCGGGCTGGTGCTCCCGGAGATAGGTCGCGTCGGCGACCGCTTCAAGACCACCGGCCGCTGGCTGCACGACGTGGAGATTCTCGGCTACGGAGCGCTCCTCGACATCGCGGTCATCGCGCTGATCCTGATCATGGTCTCCCGTCACGCGTGGACCACGATCAGCACGCTGGCGCTGTCCGGACGCGGCTACGACCAGAACTCGGCCGCTCGGGAGCGCGCCGACGAGCTCATCGGCCAGGGCTACACCGCCTATCTCTCCGGCCACACCCACCACCCGGAGCTGCACGCGCACGGGGACGGCTTCTACGGCAACACCGGCTCGTGTACCTCGGTCGTCGAGGCGATCGACACCGTCTACGGCGCGCCGCCGGTCTACCTGCGCGCCCAGCAGATCTCCTGGCTGGAGATCTGCTGCGGGCCCGCCGCCGAGTGCCTGGTGCAGCTCAAGTCGGCCCGGGTCGAGCTGCCCGGCGCGACCCCGCTGGAGCGGTTCATGTCGCACGGGCGCAACCCGCACTCCACCGCCCCCGCCATCGTCGCGGCCTGGCCCACCGGCCCGGACTGGCCCAACGACCACACCAGCCTGCGGGATCTAAAGCGCCTAAAGAAACTTAAGAAACTATCTACTACAGAATGTCGGACCCGATCGGCCCGCTAATCACCGGCGGCCAATAGACTGCGTGCGTGGAAAGTACGCCCGCCGTCGAGATCTCCGGCATGGTGAAGCGGTACGGGCCGGTGACCGCCGTCGACGGGCTGACGCTGACCGCCGAGGCGGGCCTGGTGACCGCCGTGCTCGGCCCGAACGGCGCAGGCAAGACCACCACCATCGAGGTGTGCGAGGGTTACCGGCGGATCGATTCCGGCACCGTCCGCATCCTCGGCCTCGATCCGATGCAGGCCTCCTCCGCGCTGCGGCCGAGGGTCGGCGTCATGCTCCAGTCGGGCGGCATTCCGCCCGCCGTACCGGCCCTGGAGTACCTGAAAACGCTGAGTCGGTTCCATGTGAAACCACACGAGCCGGCGTGGCTCCTTGACATCGTCGGCCTCTCCAGTCTCGCGAAGACCCCCTACAAACGCCTGTCCGGCGGGCAGCAGCAGCGCCTGTCGCTCGCGGCCGCCGTCATCGGCCGCCCCGAGCTGGTCTTCCTCGACGAGCCCACGGCCGGCCTCGACCCGCAGGCCAGGCACGCGACCTGGGATCTGGTCAGCGCGCTGCGCCACGACGGGGTCGGGGTGGTGCTGACCACGCACTTCATGGACGAGGCGGAGCGGCTGGCCGACCACGTGGTCATCATCGACCACGGTCAGGCGGTCGCGGCCGGCAGCCCGGGCGAGCTCACCGGTTCGGCCGGGCAGCTGCGGTTCCGGGCCGAGCCCGGCCTCGACACCGACAGCCTGCTCGCCGCGCTGCCGCCGGGCAGCGCGGCCAAGGAGTCGCCGTCCGGGCACTACCTGATCGAGGTCGACGACGGCGTGATCCAACCCGCGCTGCTGGCCGCGGTCACCGCCTGGTGCGCCGACCGGTCGGTGCTGCCGTCCTCGCTGCGGATCGAATCGCGGACACTCGAGGACGTTTTCCTGGAGCTGACCGGACGGGAGCTGCGCGCATGACGGCGGTTTTGGAAAACCAATTCCAGCCCGCTCCCGGTGCTGCCCCGCTCCGTCAGATGGTCGGCGCGCAGGCGGCGCTTGAGACGCGTCAGCTGCTGAGGAACGGCGAGCAGCTGACGCTCACGCTGATCATCCCGCTGCTGCTGCTGGCCGCGTTCAGCCTCGAGCCGCTGATCAGCTTCGGCGGCGGCTACACCAGAATCGACTTCCTCACCCCGGGCGTGATCGCGCTGGCGATCATGTCGACCGCGTTCACCAGCCAGGCGATCGCGACCGGCTTCGAGCGCAGGTACGGGGTGCTCAAGCGGCTCGGCGCGACCCCGCTGTCACGGACCGGGCTGATCGCCGCCAAGACCCTCACCGTGATCGGCGTCGAGCTGCTCCAGGCCGTCATCATCCTGCTGGTCGCGCTCGCGCTCGGCTGGTCACCGGACGCCTCGCCGGCCGCCATCGTCGTGGTGCCGCTGCTGATCCTGCTCGGCACCGCCGCCTTCAGCGGGTTCGCGCTGCTGCTGGCGGGCACGCTGCGGGCCGAGGCCACGCTGGCCGCCGCCAACCTCATCTACGTGGTGCTGCTCGGCGTCGGCGGCGTCATCTTCCCGCTGACCAAGTTCCCGGTCGGCGCCCGCTCGTTCCTCGAGCTGCTGCCGACCGGGGCGCTGTCGACCGGGCTGCGCCACGTGCTCGGTGGCGGCGAGGTCTTCCCGGTCAGGGACGTGGTGACGCTGGCAGCGTGGGCGGTCATCTCCATCACCCTCGCGGCCCGCTACTTCCGGTGGGAGTAAGGCGCGGCAACGCCCTCCCGGCCGGCCTGGTGCTGGCCGGAGCGGTGTCGGTGCAGACCGGCGCCGGCGTCGCCAACCATTTGTTCAGCCGGCTTCCGCCCGCCTCGGTGACGACCCTGCGGCTTTGGGCCGGGGCGCTGGTCCTGCTGATGGTGGCGGGCCGCCCCACCGCCCGCGCCGTGGCCGACCTGCGACGCCGCCGGGCGTGGCCGGACGCGCTGGTCACGGCCGCCTTCGGCGTCACCCTCGGCTTCATGAACTTCGCCATCTACCAGTCGTTCGCGCGCATTCCACTCGGCATTGCGGTCACGATCGAGTTTCTCGGCCCGCTCACCGTCACCGTCGCAGGCGCGCTGGCCGGCAGCGCGGCCGGCCGCAGCCGCGCGCTCGCCCTCGGCTACGCCGTCCTCGCGGCAGTCGGCGTGGTGCTGCTCGCCAACGGCGTCGGCGGCCACCTGAACTGGGCCGGTGTCGCCTGGGCGGTCGGGGCGGGCGCCGCCTGGGCGTGCTACATCCTCGGCAGCAAGGCCACCGGTCAGCGGATGCCTGGCTCCAGCGGCCTGGTGGTAGCGATGTGCGTGGCAGCCGTGGTGGTCACGATCCCCGGCGTCGTCCAAGGCGGCACCCGCATGTTCCGCCCCGACCTGCTCGCGGTCGGCGCCGCCATCGGCATCCTCTCCTCGGTCATCCCGTACTGGCTTGAGATGGAGGCGCTGCGTCGGATATCGGCCCAGCTCTTCGGCGTCTGGATGTCGATGCAGCCTGCCGTCGCCGCCTTGATCGGCCTAGCCCTGCTGAGCCAGCGCCTGAGCCCCGCGGAGTGGGTTGGCATTGGCTGCGTCGTCACGGCATCAGCCGCAGCCTCCCGCCGACCTGCACCCCCGCCAACGCGAAGCGAGGCGCCGGGCTCAGGGGCGATTCCGCCGCGTCGTTCCGCTCACCGGGTTATGGTGCGCGGACGTGACGCGCCGGAATCAGTCCCCAGTCCAGTGCCACTCGAACCGAATGCGTCCGCCACCGGCGCAGTGAACGGAGCATTACGATGGAGCGCGTGCTTTCCCGTCTAATCGACCCCGTGTTCCGCCCGACGGTGCGGGCGCTGCACGGCTGGGCGCTGGCGGCGATGATCTCCAACGCGGTGGTCATCGCGACCGGCGCGGCGGTGCGGCTCTCCTCGTCCGGGCTCGGCTGCCCGGACTGGCCGGCCTGCACGAAGTCAAGCGCGGTAGCGGCCGACAGCTCGGGCCAGACCCTGCTCAACTCGTGGATCGAGTTCGGCAACCGGCTGCTGAACTTCCCGCTGGTCGCGATCGCCGGGTTCGCGTTCATTGCCTTCTTTATGTGGCACCGGCAGCAGAAGGCAGCCGGCGCGGCCGGCCGGATCGACCTGGTGCGGCTGTCGGCCGTGCTGCCGATTGGCGTCATCGCGCAGGCCGTGATCGGCGGCATCGTGGTGCTGGAGAAGCTGAACCCGGCCCTGGTCTCGGTCCACTTCCTGCTCTCGACGGCGATCATCTTGACCTGCGCCGTGGTGCTGCACGCCCGCACCGTCGCGCTGGAGAAAGGTTCGCATCCGGCAGCGGCGGACGAGCCGAAGCGGGCTGGCGCCATCCCAGGGGTCAGGATTGACCTGCGGGTGCTGGCCGGGCTGCTGACCGCGGTGACCGGGCTGATGCTCGCGGCCGGCACGATCGTGACCGGGACCGGGCCGCTGGCCGGGACCGAAACCGACTCGCACGGGCACCTGAAGACCGTGCCCCGGTTCCACTTCTCGCTCGAGTCCGTCACCCAGCTGCACGCCGACATCGGCTGGTTCATCGGGGCGCTGGCGGTGGCGCTCGTGGTCGGGCTGCGGTACTCGGGCGCTCCGCGACGGACGGTGCGGCTGGGCTGGGTCGTCCTGGTCGGGCTGGGCCTGCAGGGGATCATCGGCTACGTCCAGTACTTCAACCACCTGCCGGCCGGCCTGGTCTGGGTGCACGTCGCGCTCTCGGTGCTGATCTGGATCTACGTGCTCCAGCTGTACCTGTCCACCACCGTCGGCCTGGGTCTCGGTCCGGCCGCGGCTGAGCCTGTGGCCGCGTCTTCGTCGGAAGCGGTCCCAGCTCCGTAGCGGCGCATCAAAACTATAGCCTTATAGTTTTGCGGTAGCCTGCGGCTATGGCTGACGGTCGGTACGCGGTTTCGCTCATCGCCCCGCTGGCCGTCCTCGGCCGGGCGGACGAGGTCGCGCTCCGGGTCGACCAGGCGATACAGCTCGGCCTGCTCGCCCACGGCGAGCAGCTCCCGCCCGAGGCGGAGTTCGCCGCGCAGCTCGGCGTCTCGGCGATGACGCTGCGCGAGGCGCTCGCCGTTCTCCGCCAGCAGGGCCTGGTAGAGACCCGCCGCGGCCGGACCGGCGGGACGTTCGTCCGACGGCCGACCGCACCGAAACTCGGCCTGCTCCGCGACCGGCTGCGGGCGATGACCGCCGGCGAGCTCCGCGACCTGGCCGACGAGCAGAGCGCGGTCTCCGGCGCCGCCGCCCGGCTCGCCGCGACCCGGGCCTCGACGGTCAGCGTGCGACGGCTGCTCGCGCTGGCCGATCAGCTGGCGGCCTCGCCGACGACCGGGGCGCGAATCATGGCCGACGGCCGGTTCCACGTCGAGGTCGCGATCGCGTCCAAGTCGCAGCGGCTGACCGCGCTCGAGGTGGCGCTGCAGGCAAAGCTCACCGAGCTCCTGTGGCTGCCGGCCACGGCCGACGAGGAAGCCGCCGGCGCGGCTGAGCGGTCCGGCCTGGCTTCGCCTCCCGCCTCGCTCGAGGCTGCCGCGGCAGCCGGGGAGCATGCGGCGATCGCGGCCGCGATCGCCGCGGAGGCGGGCCCACGCGCCCGCCTGCTGGCCGAGGAGCACGCGGAAGCCAATCTCCGCCGCCTCACAGCGCTTCGGCTGGCGCTGCCGCCACAGCCTTAAGTGGTGGCGTGGCGGGCGAGGTGGTGGCGTGGCGGGCGGTGACGGTGGTGCGACGGGCAAGGGTTGGAAGGCTCCCCTTGCTGGGTTACGCTTGCGGCGACGAGCAGTCGATTTATCTCGAATGTTCGGAAAAACCAGTGAGCATCCGCATAATAAAGTGATGAGAGCCCCATGCGCCCCCTGATCGGCATCGTCGGCCGTCGCGCCACGAAATCATCCGTTTTGCGGTACTCCGGCACAATCGCCGCCGAGACGCTGCTCGACGCCGTGCTGCGGGCCGGCGGC
>DATCGA010000126.1:0-3529 GCA_036509215.1 Trebonia sp. | reverse complement strand
TGCCGCCCAGGAACTCCAGGAACGCGGCCCGGTCGGTGCCGCCCTTCTCGGCCAGGCTGGTCACCTCGACCAGGGCCTGGACCATCATCCCGAGGTAGAGGTTGGTGCACAGCTTCACCAGCCGGGCTTGCTCCCCCTCGCCGGCGTGCACGGCGACCTTCGCGATCTCCTCGAGAAAGGGCCTGGCCTCCTGGAACACCTCGGCCGGGCCGGACGCCACGATGCAGGCCCCGCCTTCGGCGACCACGTGCGGGTTGCCGCTGACCGGGGCGGCGAGGAAGGCCGTTCCGGCGGCGTTCGCGGCCGCCCGGACGGCGGCCGAGGCGGCGGCGGATACGGTGGAGCAGTCGACGATCGTGCCCGGCCTGCGGTCCCCGCTGAGCAGCCCGCGCTCGCCGCAGACCACCTCCTGCAGGTCGTCCGGGGTGGACACCATGATGAACACGATGTCGCAGCCGCCCAGGCCGGTGATCTCCCCGACGGCCCGCGCGCCCCGGGCCACCAGCGGCGCGGTCTTGGACGGCGTCCGGTTCCACACCGAGACGTGCTCGCCGGCGTCGATCAGGCGGCCGGCCATGGCCGCGCCCATCCGGCCGGTGCCCAGCCAGCCGAGGCGGCGGGCGTTCGTGGTCATAGGTTGCTCCTCGGCGTGGTGGCTGGCGGGTCAGACGGGCGAGTACTCGCCGCTCTCGGCGGCAGCGGCGGCCGGCGCCCCGGGGGCGGGCCCGGGCCGGCCGAGCGCCGACCAGATCGTCTCGATGAGCGCCCGGGTGGACAGGCCGTACTTGTCGAACAGGTACGGGGCGGTCTGGGAGCCTTCGGCGAACGTGTCGCGTAGCCCGACCCGGCGCAGCGGCCGGCCGAGCCCGGCCTCGGCCATCGTCTCGGCCACGGCCGATCCGAGGCCGCCGATGATGGTGTGGTTCTCGGCGGTGACCACGACCCGCGCCCCGGCGGCGGCGTCCCGGACGGTGACCGTGTCCAGGGGCTTGATGGTCGGCACGTTGATGACCGAGACCGAGACCGCGTGGTCGGCGAGCGCCCGCGCCGCGGCCAGCGCGGCGGCGAGCATCATGCCGCTGGCGAACAGGGCCACGTCCTCCCCGGGCACCAGGACCTCGGCCCGGCCGAGCCGCAGCACGTGACCCTCGTCGAAGATGACCGGGATCTCACCGCGCTTGAGCCGGACGTACACCGGCCCCGGCACGTCGATCACGGCCGCGGCGACCTGGCGGACCTCCACCGCGTCCGCGACATCCACGACGGTCATGTTCGGCAGCGTGCGCATCAGCGCGACATCGTCGATCGCCTGATGGCTCGGGCCGCCGGGCGTCGAGACCCCGGGCATGAACCCGATGATCCGCACGGGCAGGCCCGGGTACGCGATGGCGTTGGCGATCTGGTCGAACGGGCGGCGGGTGGCGAACACGCCGAACGTGTGCACGAACGGGATGTGCCCGCAACGGGCGAGCGCCCCGGCCATGCTCATCATGTTCGCCTCGGCCATCCCGGCGTGGATGAACCGGTCCGGGATCTCCGCCTGGAACAGGTCGACCTCACACTGCCGGGTCAGGTCGCCGCTGAGGCACAGGATCTCGTCCCGGCGGCGGGCCAGGTCGACCAGGGCCCGGCCGTAGGGCTTGAGCTCGGTGGGGTAGGGCGGCTCACGCACGAAGGCCCTCCAGCTTGCCGGTGAGCTCTTCCACCGCGGCCGCGGCCAGCTCAGGGGGCAGCTTGATGAAGTGCCCGTCCGCGTCGGGCGGCAGGCAGTCCAGGCCGTGCCTGGTCGAGGTGCGGCACACCACCACGCTCGGCCGGCCGGTCTCCGCAGCCGCCCCGGCGAGCGCGGCGGCCAGCGCGTCCGGGTCGTGACCGTCGAGCTCCCGCACATGCCAGCCGAACGCGGACCACTTCGCGGCGATGGGCTCGAGCGTGGTGATGCTGTCCACCGGCCCGTCCACCTGGGAGTTGTTGGCGTCGAGCAGCACCACCAGGCGGTCAAGATGATGGTGCGCGGCGAACAGGGCCGCCTCCCAGACCTGCCCCTCCTCCAGTTCCCCGTCGCTGACCATCGTGAAGATCCGCGCGCCGGAGCCGCGGAGCCGGTCTGAGAGGGCGAAGCCCAGCGCCGCGGACAGCCCCTGGCCGAGGGAACCGCAGGTGTAGTCCATGACCGGCGAGCGCTCGGTGCCGATGGCCTCGACCGGCGACCCGTTCTGCCCGTAGCCCGCGGCCGCGTCCTCATCGAGCAGCCCCAGCTCGGCCGCGGCCGCGAACGGGCCGATGACGTAGTGCCCCGGCGAGCACACCAGACGGTCCACGCCGGGACGGGCGGTGGCGAACACGGCGGCCACCTGCTCGGCGGACGACAGGGCCTGGCCGAGGTACCCGAAACCCTGGGGTGCGACCATCCGGACGGCCCGCAGGCGGATCCTCAGGGCCAGTTCCCGCAGGTCCGGCACGGTCCACTGGGTCCCGGGGGCGGACATGGGCACCGTCGGGCGCATCGGACCTTCTTTACCTGAAGTGGCTAAGTGGCTTAGCCACAATCATGATGAGCGGGCCCGCGTGGTGTCAACCACCGTCAGGCGCGGAGGATGTGCCCGAGCATCGCCTGATGGTGTGCCGCGACGGCCCGGGCCGCGGCGTCCTGATCATGGCGCAGCACCGCGGCGGCGATCGGCTCGTGCAGGGCCAGATGCTGCTCGGGACTGGTGTCGCGCAGCCAGTCAGGCACGGATTCGGTGGCCACCCAGTGCCGGTACTCGAACGACAGCGCCGCGGTGTGGACGCTCTCGTAGATCGCGGCCAGGTACAGGTTGCCCGCAGAGCGGACCACGGTGGCATGGAACACCGTGTCGGCGGCGATCACCTCCGAGGCGTCCCGGGCCGAATCCCCGAGGCGCCCGAGCTCCTCACCGATCGCGGCCGCCTCGGCGGGGGTGAGTTGCGGAGTCCGGGCAGCGGCCTCCCGGGCTCCCAGGGTCTCCAGCCACAGCCGCAGCTGCATCAGGTCGCTGAGCGAGCGCTGGTCGAGGTCGAGCATGAGGTTGACCGACGCGGTGACCATCGTCTCGGGGCGGCGGACCACGTAGGCGCCCGACCCGCGGCGGATCTCGACCAGTCCCATCAGCGACAGGGCGCGCAGCGCCTGGCTGACGGTCGGGCGGCTGGCCCCGAACCGCTCGGCCAGGTCGCGCTCGGGCGGAAGGCGTGCTCCTTCGGTGATGTCCTCGCTGATGATGAGGCGCCGGATCCGCTCGGCCAGATCGTCGGAGAGCCGCGGCACGGTGAGCCGCGCGGTCCTGGGCAGCTCGACAGGATCCGGCCTGCGCCGCCGGGCAGCCGGTCCTCGCGACGGCTCGGCCACCATGCCCTCCCCGGCTCGTCTGGTCGGTCCGCCCAACATAAGGCCCGACAGTACTCGGGGAGTGCATAGCAATCACGCCAAGCGCAGGCCGTCGGCCGGGCGCTGACCTGAGATGAGCCGTGCCGCCGGACCGGCTCGTCTGCGTCTTCGTGGCGCCCG
>DATCGA010000125.1:0-2417 GCA_036509215.1 Trebonia sp. | reverse complement strand
TCTGCAACAACCCGGACACTCAGACGCGCACCGCCTGACCAGGGGCCAGCCAAGCTACCGGCCAGTCACCACAAAATTGACGCGCACCCGTGGCCGGTGGGTGCACGTCAGATTCGTAGGGGTTCTTGGTTACACCTGGCTGTGAGCCTATTCTGAGTGTAATGAGACACTCAGAATAGGAGGCGGCGTGCCGGAGGATGTCGATGAGCTGGCGGGACTCGAGCGCCAGCGCGACGGGCTGTACCGGGAGCTGGGGCAGGTCGGGGACTTCCGGCGGGGGTCGCTGAACGAGGTGCGCCGTAAGTGCGGGAAGCCGGGCTGCGCGTGCGCCGCCCCGGGGCACCCGGGGCACGGGCCGCAGTGGAACCTGACGCGGAAGGTGGAAGGGCGGACTCGGGCGGTGCACCTGAAGCCGGGGCCGGAGCTGGAGAAGGCCCGGCGGGAGGTCGCGGAGTACGAGCGGTTCCGGGACCTGGTCGGGCAGGTCACGGAGGTGAACGAGGCGATCTGCCAGGCCCGCCCGGCCATCCCGGGCGACGCCGGCGATGACGCCTCTCCCGCGCCGGGAGGGGAAAAGGGGGGCTCCGGGCGGCCCTCGCGCAGGAGAAGGCCGCCGAGCTAGGGCGGCTCGCCGCCGAGGCGGCCAGGGTCCTGGGCTGCGGCGACGCGGGCATGGGGGCGGCCGAGGCAGTCATCCGCGCCGGGCTGCTGAAGCTCGGCGGGATCATGCTCGGCGAACTGCTGGGCGCCGACAACGGCTACCGGGGGCCGCGGGTGCCCTGCGGCCAGGGCCACGAGGCCGCGCTCGTCTCTTACCGGGACAAGTCCTTCGACACCGCGCTCGGCCTGGTCACCGTGACGCGAGCCTGGTATCACTGCGCGGCCTGCGGGCATGGCCTCGCGCCGCGGGACGCCGAGCTCGGCGTGGCCGGCGCGTCGATGTCGCCGGGCCTGGACGCGATGAACGACATCGCGGCCGCCGCCGTCCCGTTCGCGAGGGCCGCGGGCCTGCTGGAGGACCTGGCCGGCGTCAGGCTGACCGCCAAGCGGGCGGAACGGGCGGCCGAGGCCAGCGGCACCGCCGTCGCGGCCGCCGGCCGGGACCGCGCCAGGCTCATCGCCGCCAGGAAACTGATACCGCTGCCGCCCTCGCCGCTGCCGGACAAGCTCTACGCGGCGATCGACGGCACCGGCGTCCCCGTGACCTCCAGGGAGACGGCCGGCCGGAAGGGGAAGGGCGAGGACGGCCGGGCCCGCACCCGCGAGGTCAAGCTCGCTGTCTTCTTCACCCAGGACAGGCTGGACAAGGACGGCTACCCGGTCCGGGACCGGGAGTCCGCGAGCGTCATCGCCGCCTTCGAGCCCGCCGCCGCGTTCGCGGGCCTGGTGAAAGCGGAGGGGATCCGGCGCGGCGCGGACCACGTCCGCCAGTTCACCATCCTGGGCGACGGCGCCGCGTGGATCTGGGGCATCGCCACCGCCAAGTTCCCGGAGGCGACCCAGGTCGTGGACCTGTTCCACGCCCGCGAGCACGTCCACGACCTCGCCCGCCAGCTGGAGTTCATGCTGCTGGACCGCAAGGACGAGTGGCTCGCCGCCCGCCTGGAGGACCTCGACTACGGCGACATCGACGGCATCTGCAAGGCCGCCCGCGTCTTTCCCCTGGCCGGCGTGAAGAAAGACGAGCTGGACACCGCCCTGGGCTACTTCGAGAACAACGCCCCCCGCATGCGCTACCACTGGTTCCGCCAGTGCGGCCTGTTCGTCGGCTCCGGCGTCGTCGAGGCCAGCTGCAAGACCGTCGTCGGCCAAAGGCTCAAGCAGGCAGGCATGCACTGGACCGTCAACGGCGCCGACGCCATCATCGCCCTGCGCTGCCGCGAGGCAAGCAGCATCCGGGAAGCCATCTGCAACACCCCGCACACTCAGACGCGCATCGCCTGACCAGGCACAGTCCAAAGATGATCTTGACTACCTACAAAATTGTCGTGCACCCGCCGGGCAGCGCAATCCGCTGCGCCGTCGGTAGCGCGCGGTAGGGTGCGGAAGGACCAGGCAGCCGCGCCGCCGCGGCGAGATCCGGCGGCTGACCGGGGCAGGGAGGATTGCGCGGGTGTACCTCAAGACCCTCACCCTGCGCGGCTTCAAGTCGTTCGCCTCGGCCACCTCGATGCGCTTCGAGCCCGGCATTACCTGCGTCGTCGGCCCGAACGGGTCCGGCAAGTCCAATGTCGTCGACGCATTCTCCTGGGTCATGGGCGAGCAGGGGGTCAAGCCGCTGCGCGGCGGCAAGATGGAGGACGTGGTCTTCGCCGGCACGTCCGGCCGCCCCGCTCTCGGCCGCGCCGAGGTCACCCTGACGATCGACAACAGCGACGGTGCCCTGCCCATCGACTACGCCGAGGTGACGATCAGCC
>DATCGA010000124.1:0-4352 GCA_036509215.1 Trebonia sp. | reverse complement strand
GGCGGGTTGCTGGCCGCCACCGGGCAGGCGCTGCACCCCGGGCTCCGGCTCGCGCTGGCGCCCGCCGCCGCCGGCAGCACGGCCGGTTCGGCGGCGCGAGTGCTGTTCCTATGCACCGGCAACAGCTCGCGATCCCAGATCGCCGAGGCCCTGGCGAGAAACCGATCCGGCGGCAGCATCGAGGCTTACAGCGCCGGGAGCCACCCTCGGCCGCTGCACCCGTGCGCGGCGCGGGTCATGGCCGCGCGCGGCATCAGCCTGGCCGGGCACCGCTCCAAGCACCTAGACGAGTTCGCCGGGCAGCACTTCGACTACGTGATCACCGTGTGCGACAAGGTCCGCGAGATCTGCCCCGAATTTCCCGGCCAGCCCGAGCCCGTCCACTGGAGCATCCCCGATCCGGCCGCCTCCCGCGACGCCGCCGCAGCCGGCTGCCCGGCCTTCGAGCGCACGGCCGTCGACCTCGACACCCGCATCAGGTTCCTGATCGCGGCCGTTACCAGTCCGGCCCCGTGACCGAGCCCGTGACCGAGCCCGTGGACCCGCCCGGGCCGGCCGCCGTCGCCGCGGCGTCGCGGCCGTCCCTGATCACGGTGCTGCGGGAGTGGGGGCGCATCGGCTGCACCGGGTTCGGCGGCCCGCCGACCCACATCAAGATGCTGCGCGACCTGTGCGTGGACCGCAGAGGCTGGCTGGACGCGGCCGAGTTCGAGGACGCGGTCGCCGCCTGCAACCTGCTGCCGGGCCCGGCCTCGACCGAGCTGGCGATCTTCTGCGCCTGGCGTGTCCGCGGCCGGCCGGGCGCGCTGATCGGCGGCGCGGCGTTCATCCTGCCCGGTCTGATCGTGATCCTGGCCCTCGCCGCCCTGTTCCTGGAAGGCACCCCGCCGGTCTGGGTGCTCGGCGCCGGGGCGGGAGCGGGCGCCGCCGTCGCCGCCGTCGCCGTCCAGGCCGCCTGGTCGCTGACGCCCGCCTCCTGGGGGCGGGCGCGGGAGCACGGCAGCGCCTGGCGCTGGCTGGCTTACCTGGCCGCCGGCGCCGCAGCGGCGGCGACGATCGGCCCGTGGCTGGTGCTGGTCCTGCTCGGCTGCGGGGTGACCGAGGCCGCTATCCGGCGCCCTCGTTGGCGGCTCCCCACCGGAACGCACGGGTTCATGGCCGCCCCGCTGGCGGTCGGCGGGGCCATCGGCGGCGGAGTGCTGCTGTCGGTCGCGTGGGTGGCGTTCAAGGTCGGGGCGCTGTCGTTCGGCGGCGGGTTCGTGATCATCCCGCTCATGCAGTCCGACGCGGTCAGCCACTACCACTGGATGACCGGCGCCCAGTTTCTGAACGCCGTCGCCCTCGGGCAGATCACCCCCGGCCCGGTCGTGCAGACCGTCGCGGTCGTCGGCTACGCCGCCGCCGGGATTCCCGGCGGTCTGCTCGCCTCCGCCGTCGCGTTCACGCCGTCCTTCGCGTTCATCCTGCTCGGCGCCGGCCGATTCGACCGCCTGCGCGGTAACCAGCAGGCCCGCGCGTTCCTGGACGGGGCCGGCCCGGCCGCCATCGGCGCGATCCTCGGCGCCGCCGTCGACCTCGCAAGGGCCCTCACCCAGCCCTGGCAGTACGCCGTCCTCGCCGCCGCCGCGATCTTGCTGCTCGGCCTGCGCCGAGGCGTCGTACTGACCTTGCTGGCAGCCGCCGCGACCGGTGTCCTGGTCGCCCTCGCCGGCGGTCAGCTGCCGCCCTGACTCTCCCGCCTGGGCCCGGTGGGGCATAGTGACTGGATGAGCGACCGTCGGCTGGGGGTCGGCGCACCGGGTCGGGCGGGGGCGTTTCCCGGCCGGACGGTCGGCGGGCCGGATGGCCGGCCCGGCAGGTCGGCGATCAGCGCGGCCAGTTCGGTCATGGTGCGCACCCATCAGACAGCCCCTATCAGACAGCCCCTATCAGACAGCCCCCCATCAGACGGTGGCGCGCCGGATGGTCGCCTGCCCGCCCGCGAGCAGCAGCGCCGCCAGCCCGGCGAACAGCCCGGTCAGCCCGACCGCGGTCAAGCCGGCGAAGAAGTGGCCGACCCCCGACCACGCGCCGGCCGAGTGGAGGGCCAGAATCGCAACGGTCACGACGACGACCTGCGCGATGCTGAAGGCCACCACGCCGACCAGGCTCCAGCGTCGGTAGACGGTCGCGAACCACATCCCGTAGACGAACACCAGGGCCAACCCCACGAACGACGTCAGCCAGGTCTGGTACCACGGCCCGTCCAGGATGTAGGGCGCCCGGAAGAAGTTCAGGCCCACCCCCCAGCCGTCGGTGGCCCGCTCGACGGCCTGCAGGGCGGCCAGCGCGAGCCCGTCGGCGACCGCCAGCGCCACCCCGAGCGCGGCCGTCCCGGCGTAGTAGGAGCGGCGGCTCGCACCGAGGGTCAGCCCGAACGGCAGCGACCGGCCGATGATGATCACGCCGATCACGAAGAAGTAGAAGTAGATGACCGCCACCCCGCCGGTGTTATGGTGCGCGGCGTAGGCTGCGGAGTGCTGACTGGCTGGCGCGCGAATCGCGGACTGCAGGTTCACGAGGAAGCCGGCCGTCAGGACCACCCACGGCATCAGCAGCAGCGGCCGCGGCACCAGCAGGTGGTACCGGGCGACGTCGCGCCACGTCTTCATGCGCTTGTCCTTTCCCTGGCGCCGGCCGGCTGCCCGGCGGCCTGTACGACGAGTTGCTGCAACGTCAGCGGCGCCAGGTCCAGGTGCAGCGACCCGGCCCGCACCCGGTCGGCCTCGTCAAGCGCGCCGACCACGACGACCGATGACTGCCCGATCAGGCGGCGCCGCCCCCAGACCGCGCGGCTGGCGGTGAACTCGTCCACCGCCAGCACCGGTCCGCTCACGGCGGTGGCGACGCCGCGCAGGTCGTCGGCGTCGGCCGTGAGCACGATCCGGCCCCGGTCGATGACGATCACCCGCTCGAGCAGCCCGGCCGCCTCGTCGATGAGATGGGTCGAGAGCAGGATCGTGCGGGGGTGCTCGGCGTAGTCGGCCAGCAGCCGGTCGTAGAAGATCTGCCTGGCCACCGCGTCGAGGCCCGCGTAGGGCTCGTCGAACAGGGTCACCTCGGCCCGGGCGGCGAGGCCGATCGCGATCCCGAGGGCCGAGCGCATCCCACGCGACAGCCGCTTGACCATCCGGCCGGCGGGCAGCCCGAAGTCGGCCAGCAGGGCGTCCGCCAGCTCGGCGCTCCAGTTCGGGTAGAACCACGACGCGGCCAGCAGCGCGTGCCGGACCCTGATGTCGGGGTAGGTCTGGTCCTCCCTGACGAAGACCAGTCGGCGCAGCACCGCCTCGTTCTCGGTCGGCCGGCCGCCGTGCACGAGAACGCCCCCCGACGAGGGGAACTCCTGGCCCGCGAGGATTCGCAGCAGCGTGGTCTTGCCCGCGCCGTTGCGGCCGAGCAGTCCGACGATCGACCCCGCCTCGACCTCAAAGGTGACCTCGTCAAGGGCAAGATGATCACGGTAGCGGCGGGTCAGGCCGGTGACCGAGATGGCCGGGGTCATACCGTGACACCCCCCTGCGCGGTGACCGGGTGCGCCTGCGAGAACTCCCTGACCAGCGCGATCAGCTCGTCGGGGTCGATGCCGAGCCGCGCCGCCTCGGTGACCAGCGGCTCGACGTACTGCGCGGCGAACCGCTCACGGCGCTGGGCGAGCAGCCGCCGGCGGGCGCCGGACGCCACGAACATCCCGATGCCGCGGCGCTTTTCCAGCAGGCCGTCGTCGGCCAGCAGGTTGAGGCCCTTGGCGGCGGTGGCCGGGTTGATCCGGTAGAACGCGGCCAGCTCGTTCATCGACGGCACCCGCTCGCCCTCGGCCAGGCCGCCGTCAGCGATCTCCTCGGCCAGCCGCTCCGCGATCTGCGCGAACAGCGCCGTGCCCTCGTCGAGACCAGCCATATCCCGCAACGGGCCCGCCTCCTCCAGCAACATTGGTTAGTTACTTAAGTAATGTACCGACGAGGCAGCGCGCCGTCAAGGCAGGCAGAATACTCAAGCAAAGACCTGACTATTGGCCAAGGGCGCGAGAAAACCGCCAGGGCGGCACCGAGGAGTTGCTTGAGGGCCTCGCCAAGTACCTGGCCTAGGTGTTCTGCCCGGACAGGTTGGCGGGCGGGCGGGCGAGCAGGCCGACTGGGGCGGCGGCCATGATTGTGTGCCGTTAGCGCGCCCCTTCACGGCTGCAGCCCTCATCGTGTTCCGTTATGGGCGCTATACGACCCGAACAGCACACAATGACACCCATGTCCGGTTGGACGGGTGCGCGTGGTGACGGTGGGGACGTTGCCACCGATGCACCCGGCCGCCGAACTCGC
>DATCGA010000123.1:0-4088 GCA_036509215.1 Trebonia sp. | reverse complement strand
GGTCGCCAGCAGCGCCGCCTCGATCTCGGGGAAAGCGAGCGGCCTCGACTCGCAGCGGCCAGGGGTCCTGGTGAGGGCGACGAGCGCGCGGATGACGGCCCTCCAGTCTCCGGCGATCTCCGGCCACAGCCGACCGTCGTCAAGCTCGTAGTTGAGCGTCGACAGCGGGACCAGGCAGTGCGGGGTCCGGCCGGGAAACTCGGTCAGGCAGCGGTAGATCCGCCCCGCGTCGGGCTGCGGCAGGTCCAGGTGGAGCAGCGTGCGGGCGTGCACGATGACCCCGTTGACCGGGACCGGGGCACCGGGCTCGTCGTAGGGGTCGTGCATCGCCAGAAGGTAGACGTCCTTGACCATGAAAGTGGGCCTCTATCTAATAATCGACACTAGTCGACTGTTTGCTGGTAAGCGTAGCGTACCCATCGCGCCTCAGCCGCCGTAGACCAATCGGCAAGACGGGGGCCAGCTGCGGCAGTTCCATGGCCGCCCTCCTGGGATGATGGCGCCATGCCAGTCCAGGTGATCGTGCTGAACGGCGGCTCGAGCTCCGGCAAGTCGGCCATCGCCCGGTGTCTGCAGGCGATCCTGCCGCAGCCGTGGCTCAGCCTCAGCGTCGACGATCTTGTCGCCGCGCTGCCGCCGTCGCTGACGGACTCGGGCGCCGGCATCGCCTTCGGACAGCAGGGCGAGGTGGTCGTCGGCGGTGGCTTCCGCGAGATCGAGGCCGCGTGGATGGCCGGCGTCGCCGCGATGGCCCGGGCCGGGGCGCGGGTCATCTTCGACGACGTGTTCCTCAGCGGCGCCGCGTCGCAGGAGCGCGTCCGCGCGGGACTGGAGGGCCTCGCGGCGCTGTGGGTAGGGGTGCGCTGCGCCCCGGAAATCGCCGCCGACCGCGAGATCGCCCGCGGCGACCGGACCGCCGGCATGGCCGCGTCCCAGGCCGAGACGGTCCACCAGGGCGTCGTCTACGATATCGAGATCGACACCAGCCATACCGAGTCGCTTGACTGCGCCCGCGTCATCGCCGCGCGCGTGGCCTGACCGGAGGGGAACACGATGGCTCACGCCGACGACGTGCGGCGGCTGGCGCTTGCCCTGCCGCACGTCGAGGAGATAGACAGCGACGGCTTCGATTTCCGCGTGGCGGGAAGCGGGTTCATCTGGTCGTATCCCGAGCGCAGGCAGGGCCAGCCCCGGCTGATCCGGACCGATATCGCGGTGCTCTACGTCGGCGACGAAGCGGAGAAGCAGGCGCTTCTCCTCGGCGAGCCGGACATCTTCTTCACCGCCGCGGAGTACGCTCACTGGCCGCTCGTCCTGCTCCGGCTGACGGCAGTCGACACCGACCGGCTGGCCGAGCTCGTAACCGACGCCTGGCGGATGCGGGCCCCCGAGACGCTCACGGCTGACCAAACGTGATCAGGTCATGATCCGGCCGGGAACGCGCGCCGACCTTGACGCGGTTACCCGTGTCTACCGCAGCGCGTCATTGTCGAACGCCGGCGACCGCGAGAACCTCCTCGCGCACCCGGAGTACCTCGAGATGGGGCCGGAGGCGCTGACTGAGGGCCGCACGTACGTGGCGGAGGAAGACGGCTCGGTCGTCGGCTTCGCCACCTGGACAGCGGCCGACGGCGCAGAAACCAACAGTGGCATGGAACTGGAGGACCTGTTCGTCGACCCGAAGTGGATGCGGCGCGGGATCGCCACCGCCCTCGTCAACTGCATCGCCGACGCGCTCCGGTCCCGGGGCGCGGACACCCTGGAAGTGACGGCCAATCCCGACGCGCTCGGGTTCTACCGGGCCGCCGGGTTCATCGACGTCGGCGTCGACCAGACCGCGTTCGGAAGCGCACCTCACATGCAGCTCAGACTGAGCTGACCGACACCCCGCGTGCTTCCGCCTGGAGTCGAACCGGGCAGCCGTCCTTCGGAGGGACAGCGGTAATTCCGTTACCGGAAGCTCGCACTCTCGGAGGGAGTCGAACCCTCATTCAAATCGCCGAACTGGCGTTACACGAGAACCAGCCCGACACTCCGGACATTGCCCACAAGCGAGCACGGCCGATTTCGTCGGCATCGCTGTGACCGGCTCTCGCGCCATACGCTCTTCATGTAATTCACATTAGGGACGCTCGCGGTGAACCCGCAACGTATTTACTCTGCGGCCACGCTAGCCGCGCCGGGCGCGCACCCCGGCGATCTCGTACAGCGCGATCGACGCGGCGATGCCCGCGTTCAGCGACTCGTTGCCCGAGGCCATCGGGATCCGGACCAGCAGGTCGCACGCGCCGGCCACCACCCGCGAGAGCCCGCGCCCCTCCGAACCCACGACCAGCACCATCGGCCCGTCCGCGATCGACATATCGCGGACGTCGTCCCGGCCCTCCGCGTCCAGCCCGGCCACGAAGAACCCAAGTGACTTGTACCCCTCGATCGCGCGCGTCAGGTTGACCGCCTGAGCGACCGGCAGCCGCGCCAGCGCGCCGGCCGACGCCTTCCACGCTCCCGCGGTCACGCCGGCGCTGCGCCGCGACGGCACCACCACCCCGGTCGCCCCGAAGGCCGCGGCCGACCGGATCACGGCCCCCAGGTTGCGGGGGTCGGTCACGCCGTCGAGCGCGACGATGAGCGGGAGAGACCCCCCGGGCCCGCCCGACGCGAGATCCTCCGGGTGCGCGTACTCGTACGGCCGCACCCGCAGCGCGACTCCCTGGTGGATCGCGCCGCCGGTCAGCCGGTCGAGCTCCACGACGCTCGACTCGAGCACCGCGATGCCCGCCTCCGACGCCAGCTCCAGCGACTCCGCGACCCGCTCGTCCTCGTGCGCCCGGCCGGTGACGTAGAAGGCCATGGCCGGGATCCCGGCCCGCAGTGACTCCACAACCGAGTTCCGGCCGGCGACCATTTCCGGTCCCTCGCCGCTGCCGCGGACAGCGGGGTTCTCTCTCGAGTATTCCGAACGGTCCCGGCTGACTCCCCCGCGTTCACTGCCCCGTCCGGCTGGCTTGCCGGTCCGCTCGGCGCGCGCCGCTGCAGCGGCGGCGCGCTGCGCCGGGTGACCCGGGCGGGCCGACGCGGGCGGCGTCGGACCCTTGCCCTCGAGCCTGTCCTTGCGGTACCCGCCGGTGCCCGGACGCGGCTTGCCGCGCTTGGTGTACCCGCCGCCGCCAGCCGCCCGGCCGTCGCCGCCCTTTTTCTGCCCGCTCATCGCCTGCTCCGCCAGTTCATCGCTTAAGTTCCCATCGCGGGCCCTCGGGGGTGTCATCGACAGCCACCCCGGTGTCCTCCAAAGTGTCCCTGATGGAGTCCGCCGAAGCATAATCGCCCCGCGCCCGCGCCGTCTCCCGCTGTCGCAGCACCAGCTTGACCAGCGCGTCGACCACCGAGTGGAGCCGGTCATCGGGGTCGCTGGTCCGCCAGGCGGGATCGAGCGGGTCGAGGCCGAGAACTCTGAGCATGGCTCTTGTCTGAGCCAGGCTAGTCCGGATGCTCTCGATGTTCCCCGTGCTTAGAGCGTAGTTGCCGTCGTGCACTGTGGCGTGCACGGCGGCGAGCGCGGCCGGAACGGAGAGGTCGTCGTCCATCGCGGTGGCGAAGGAGATGGGCAGCCCGGCCGACGGTGCGGTGCCGGGCATGTCAAGCAGATGCGGCGCGTGGCCGTCCCTGGAGACGACCGCGTGCTGCGCGCGCGAGACGAACCGCTCGATCCGCTGGTACGCCGCGACCGCCTCGTCCAGCGCATCCCGCGAGTACTCGAGCGTCGACCGGTAGTGCGCCTGGCCCAGGTAGTACCGCAGTTCCTGCGGCCTGACCTGGGCCAGCGCCTCGGCCGCGGCCAGCGCGTGCCCGGCCGACTTGCTCATCTTCTGCCCGGCCAGCGCGACCAGGCCGTTGTGCAGCCAGTAGCGGGCGAACCGGTCGCCTGCCGCCGTCGACTGGGCGCGCTCGTTCTCGTGGTGCGGGAAGACCAGGTCGATCCCGCCGCCGTGAATGTCGAAGACGGGCCCCAGGTACCCGGTCGCCATGGCCGAGCACTCCAGGTGCCAGCCCGGCCGGCCGGGCCCCCACGGGGTCTGCCAGAACGGCTC
>DATCGA010000122.1:0-14790 GCA_036509215.1 Trebonia sp. | reverse complement strand
GAGACGATCCACGCGCCGTTGCCGTCAGCCGCGGCGTGGTCACTGAACCGCGCGGTGTGGCGCGTGACGTCGCTGGTCATCTCGAAACCTGTGATCCTTGTTGCCATGGTCAGGTTGCCTCTCGGTTAGGTGACTGTCCTAGGGCCGTCGCGGTGGTTGCACACCGGGGCGGCCCGTTTGCCTTCGGAAAAAGAATAACCTTGTGCCCCACACAGTATTTGCGGATACCGTGCCCGCGCAAGCCGCTTGCCGTAATATCCGTGTAGGCCACAAGGAAAGAGGGACCATGACCGACCCCGCCGGACACACCCCGACGATCAAGATCCGCGTGCCCCGGACGCTCTGGTCCGCTTACGGCCGCGTATCCGCCCGTAAGGGCCGCGACCGCACCGAAGACCTGATCGCCCACATGCGCAGGCAGATCGAGCTGCTCGGCGACGACGCCGACCGCGACGACCTGGCCGCCGCCGACGCCGAGCTCGCCGAGCGACGGGCGCGCAAAGGCGGCCGGCCGCGCAAGGAAGCCACCTGACGGTGCCAGGGCATTCTGAGGGCAAAACAGCGGGGGACGCTGGGGGAATCGGCGGGAACAGCCGGGATAAGAAATGCCAGGTAGAACGTGGGTCAGGGGACCGGCGATGCTCTGACCTTGAGGGCTCTTTACTTCGTCCAGAAGTAGCCGACTCTCCGATGCCGCCGGGCCGACAGTCGGCCCGGCGGCATCGCCGTCTCCAGTCCAAGCAGCAACTGATGACCGTGTCCAGTCCCGGAGTCAGCTCAGCCGAAAAAACCACTACTCGACGGAGGGCTGCGAGGACCGGTCACGCAGCCAAGCCTCGAACGAAGCGGCGACGATGCGCTCGTCATGCACCCCGGCCGCCTCGTCGGACGCCAGCCAGACGATCGGCGGTCCCATCACCTCGGGCATCAGGAACGCCGGCCCGCCGGGCGGAACATCGTCAGGGATCATGCCGGTGACGGTCGCGCCGCCCGGCAGCAGCACGTTGACGGTCACGCCGGTTCCGCGCAGGTCGGCCGCCATCACCCGGGACAGCGCCTCGCTGCCGGACCGGGACGGCCCGTAGGGGGAGAACCCGGCCCGCTGCATGGTCGAGTAGCTGACCGAGACGTTGACGATCCGCCCGCCGCCGGCCGCCAGCAGCCGCGGCGCGACCTCCCGCGCCACCAGGAAGTAGCCGGTCAGGTTGGTGTCGATCACCGCCCGGAACCCGTCGACCGGCGTCTCCCAGAACCCCCGCGGCTCGGTCATGAAGCGCGGATTGACGGTGCGCATCCCGATCCCGGCGTTGTTGACCAGCATGTCGAGGCCGCCCAGCAGAGACCACGCCTGATCGACCGCCCGCGCCACCGACGACTCGTCCCGCACGTCCAGCTCGAGCCCGACCGCGCCGGGCAGCCCTGCCGCCACCGAGCGAGCGCGCTCGCCGGACCGCCCGGTCAGCGCGACCGTCGAGCCGGCCGCGGTCAGCGCGGCCGCCATCGCCAGCCCGAGCCCGCTCGTCCCGCCGGTTACCAGCACCCTCATCGCCGACACCCCTCCTCGCCTCCGGAACCAGAACCAAGAACCAAGAACCAAGAACGCAACCGCAGGCGCCCCGGCTCCGTCTGAGAAGACGAGACAAGAGGGGCGGTACTAGGTCGAATGCGTAGAGATCCCCAGAAAACGCTCGATCAACGGCAGTCCGTGGAGCCGACCGTATCGCGGCGGGTGATGCTGATCGCCAGCGGCGGCCTCATGCTCGGCGTCGCGGGCGTGGTCGGCTGTGCCAACGACCGGCTGGCAGCCGCCACCCTGAACCAGACGCCCAGCCCGGGCAGCGGCCGGACCACCCCCGGCAAGACGCCCCACCCCGGCAAGACCGGCGCGACCGGCACAACCGGCACGACCGGCCCCTCGCCGCATCCAACCGCGCACTCCAGGCAGCACGCCACCCCGACCGCGACCGACACCATCCCCGAGGCCCACCCGGTCTACTACCTAGACGACGGCCCGATGACGATCGCGCTCACCATCGACGACGGGCCGAGCCCGATCTACACCCCGCAGATCCTCCAGATCCTCCAGAAGTACAACGTCACCGCGTCGTTCTCGATGGTCGGGGAGAACGTGACCTACTACCCGAGCGTGGCCAGGGACGTCGCCGACGCCGGCCACCTGATCGTCAACCACACCTGGGACCACGCCGACCTGGCGACCCTGACGGAAGCCCGGACCCGGGCCGAGATCGCCAACGCCAGCGAAGCCATTCACGATGCGGTCGGCCGGACCCCGACCATCTTCCGCGCGCCCTACGGCGCCTGGTCGCGCACGACGCTCGAGTACTGCGCGAGCGAGAACCTGATGCCGCTGGACTGGTCGGTCGACCCCCAGGACTGGGCCCGGCCGGGGGTCAGCAAGATCGTCAGCAACATCCTGAAGCACACCGACACCGGCTCGATCATCCTCGAGCACGACGGCGGGGGCGACCGGTCCGAGACGGTGGCCGCGCTCAAGATCGCCATTCCCCGCCTGCTCGACCGGGGCTATCACTTTAGAGCCGTCTAGTCCAAATATGTTGTGACGATTCGCCCACTAATCGTCATCACACCAGTTCAAGGCAACACCAGGAATCGCAACTCGCGTATACGCTCAGAATCAACCGACGGCGAGGAGCGAATCTGTGGCCTTTCGGCGCAGCCAGTGGGCAGGGGCAGGGGTAGTCGGGGCGGTGGCGGTCGCCACCGCCGTGGCGATCACCCTGGCGCTGCAGCCGGCTGGGTCCGCCGCGACCGGGCTGTCGGCCGCGCCGCTCGGGGTCAACGTCGCGCCGTGGGACGGCCTCTACGCCGGCGAGGCCGCCGCCGCTGTCCGGCCCAAGCTCGAGGCGGCCGGGATCAAGGAACTCCGCTACGGCGGCGGCTCCTACGCCGACATCTACAACTGGCAGACCAACATCAACGTCGGCGCGTGCCAGCAGTTCGGCGCGACTGGGTCCGGGTGCACGGCGCAGGACCCGCTCGGCTTCGCCGAGTTCTCCCGCCAGGCCCGCGCGGTCGACGCGCAGAGCCTGGTCACGGTCAACTACGGCTCCGGCACCGCCGCCCAGGCCGCGGCCTGGGTGACCCGGGCCGCGCAGACCGCAGGCGAGGACGTCGCGCTGTGGGAGGTCGGCAACGAGACCTACGGGTGCTGGGAGACCAACGACAAGCTGGCCGGGCCGCCCGAGTACTACCAGGGGTATCGACCGTCCGTGAACGGCGACCCCGACAACGCCACCTGCCCCCAGACCGCGCAGGGCGAGGTCAACGGCATGAAGACCCTCGCCAACTCGTACGCGGTCAACGCGGAGCAGTTCCTGAAGGCGATGAAGGCGGGCGACCCGTCGGCGGTGCTCGGGGTGCCGTGGGCGTTCGGCCCCGAAGTGTCGGGCAGCGAAGTGGCTGACGCCTCCGAGTGGAACGACACCGTGCTGCAGACCGACGGCCCCTACATCGGCTTCGTAGACGCGCACTACTACCCGTTCGCGTTCTCCGGTGCCACCGGCGGGGCCAACCCGACCGACTCGCAGGTCCTGCACGCGCTGCTGAAGATCCCGTCGCTGCAGGCGTCCATCGAAAACGAACTCGCGAGCCGCGACCCGACCGCGACGGTGGTGATCGGCGAGACCGCGGTGTCGAACAGCACGACCACCACCGTGTGCACTCCCGTCGGCGCGGTGTTCGCGGCCGGGGACGTCCTGTCGTGGCTGGCGGCGGGCGCGCAGAGCGTGGACTGGTGGAGCCTGAACGACACCGCCAACACCGGCGCCTCCTGCGCCAGCCCGGGCTCGGGGCTGTTCAGCGCGGCCGGCCAGCCGACGGCGGAGACCCCCTACTACGGGTACCTGCTCGCCTCCAAGCTCGCCCAGCCCGCCGCCGACCTCAAGTTCCTCACCACCTCCGACCCGGCCGACGTGCTGGCCTACCAGTCCTGGCTGCCGGACGGCAAGCACGCGGTGGCGTTCATCAACCTGAACCCGGGCGCCGCCGCCAGCGTGACCTTCCCGGCCGTTCCCGGGCTGGACGGGACCCTGAACTACTGGTCCTACAGTGACGGAGCGCAGAACGCGACCCGCTCCAACGTCGAAACGGGAACCACGCCAGCCGCCTCCGTCGGCACCCATATCGGCCTGCCCCCCGAGTCGGTCACCGTCCTCCAAACCCAGTAGCCCCGTTGCACGGGTCGGCGAGGTGGTTCATACTCCGCCAAAGCGCGCATTTCGCCGCTCACGGTGATCGCTCAAGGAGGAGAAGATGCCCACCCGGATCCTGACCAGCCACGCCGGAAGCCTGCCGCGGCCCGAGAACCTCATCGCCCTCAACGAGAGACGCGCCGCAGACGCAACCGACGAGCAGGCGTATCAGAAGGCGCTGGGGGCCGCGGTCACCGACGTGGTCAAGCGCCAGCGCGACACCGGCATCGACCTGGTGAACGACGGCGAGTACGGCCACTCGATGGGCCAGCGTTACGACTACGGCTCGTGGTGGACCTACGTGTTCCAGCGCCTCGGCGGACTCGAGCTGTCGCAGCTCGACATCGCCGGGATCGAGCAGCCGAAGGCCAGGCCGGGCGAGATCACGCTCGCCAGCTTCGGCGAACGGCGCGACTGGCAGCAGTTCGCCGAGGCCTACGGCGACCCGAGCTCCGGCGCATCCCTCCCCAACCGGGACGCGATGCCGATGGCCCCGGTCTGCCGCGGCCCGATCACTTACACCGGGCACGAGGCGGTCAAGCGCGACATCGCCGACCTCAAGGCCGCGCTCAAGACAAGCAAACTAGAAGACGGCTTCCTCAACTCGGTCGCCCCAGGCAGCTGCGCCCGGTTCGGCAACGAGTACTACGCCAACGACGAGGAACAGCTCCAGGCATGCGCGGACGCCATGCGCGAGGAGTACATGGCGATCATTGACTCGGGGCTGGGCCTGCAGCTCGATGACCCCGCGATCGCCGAGAACTGGGACCAGATCAACCCGGCCCCCAGCGTCGAGGACTACCAGCGGTTCACGATGGCGCGGGTGGAGGCGCTCAACTGGGCCATCCGCGGGCTGCCGACCGAGCGGATCCGGTTCCACCTGTGCTGGGGCAGCTGGCACGGCCCGCACACGACCGACCTGCCGATGGCCGATGTGGTCGAGCTGATGCTGGCGGTGCACGCGGGCGCGTACTCGTTCGAGGCGGCCAACGCCAGGCACGAGCACGAGTGGAAGGTCTGGCGGGACGTGCAGCTCCCGGAAGGCAAGGTCATCCTCCCCGGCGTCGTCAGCCACTCCACCAACGTCGTCGAGCACCCCGAGCTGGTGGCCGACCGGATCACCCGGTTCGCCGAGGTCGTCGGGCGAGACAACGTGATCGCGTCGACCGACTGCGGCCTCGGCGGCCGGGTCCACCCGCAGATCGCCTGGGCCAAGCTCGACACCCTGGCCCAGGGGGCCGAGCTCGCCAGCCGCCAGCTCTGGCAGTAAGTCAAAGGCAGTAAAAGCCAAACCAGTTTTCCGAACGGACCCTGCATGACTCTGGGTGCCCACGGAAACTGCTTGGCCGCGGCGACCGGGCGTCGATATCGTCGCCTCCATGGTCGGTCATGGACGCCTCGATTCGGAACCCGTCGCTTCGGAACCCGTCGCTCAGGGAAGCGCCGCGACGGAAGGCGCCACCCCGGATCGCGCTGCCCAGAACCGCGCCGCTCGGGAAGGCGCGGGGTCGGACCGCTCTGTCGCAGTGCCCGCGGAGGTGCTGGCCGCGTTCGGGCTCGCCAGGGTCGTCCCGGTGTCGCTGGCGGGCGGCCAGGGCACCGCCTGGCTGGCCGGCCCGGTGGTGCTCAAGCCGGCCGACCTGGACCGGGCCGACCGCTGGAACGCCGACGTCTACGACACGCTGACCGGCCCCGGCTTCCGTGTGCCGCGGCCGGTCCGCGCCGACACCGGCGACTGGATCGCGCACGGCTGGACCGCCTGGCAGCGGGTGTCCGGTTCCCCCGCCGACTGGTCGGGCGTCTCGCCCCGCTGGCCGGAACTGATCGCCGGCAGCCGGGCCTTGCACGCCGCGCTGGCCCCCGTCCCGGTGCCGCGCTGGCGGGTCACCCAGGACATCCCGTGGACGGTCGGCGACCAGGTGGCCTGGGGCGAGCGCGACCCCGAGCCGGCCCTCGGCCCGGCCGCAGGCTCAATCGCCGGGCAGGTCCGCCGCCTGCTGGCCGCGCTCCGCCCGGTCGACCTGCCGGACCAGCTCGTGCATGCCGACCTGTCCGGCAACGTGCTGTTCGCCGACGGCGAGCCGCCCGCGTTCATCGACTTCTCGCCGCTGTGCCGACCGGCCGCGCTGCCCCTCGCGGTGGTGGCGGTGGACGCGCTGCAGTGGCAGCGGGCGCGGCCGGAGGCGCTCGACTACCTGGCCGGCGAGCCCGAATTCGACCAGCTGCTGGCCCGCGCGCTCATCTACCGCCTGGTGACCGACGTGATCCTCCGCGCGGGCACCCCCGGCCTCGAGCTGGCCGGCCGGGCCGGCCAGCCGGTCACCGACCTGGTGCTCGCCCGGCTCGCGAGTAGCAGTGCTCGCTAGGACCGGGGCCCGCTAGTAGAAGACCGGCTCGCGAGTGAAAACCTCCTCCAGCGCGGGCGCGAAGTGCTCAAGCGGAAGCCACCGGTAGGCCGGGTCGAAGCAGTTCTCGTCGTACCGCTCGCAGAACTCCACCGTCGCGTCGAACCACCGGTGGCCGAGGAACCGGTCGCGGGCGTTCTTGTCCCCGCCCATATAAGGACCGTAGTAAAACATCTGGAACAGCGGGTGGTGGGAGACGATCCAGCACAGCTCCTCGGAGACGAACGGGCGCAGCACCGAGGCGGCGTAGCTGCCGTGCGAGTACGGCGCCAGACTGTCGCCGATGTCGTGCACGAGCGCGGCCACGACGTAGTCGACCGGCCGCCCGTCGCGCTCGGCCCGGGTCGCCGACTGCAGGCTGTGCTCCAGCCGGCTGATCGCGTAACCCTGCGCGCCGCCCGTCTCCAGCGCCCGCACCGCGTCGAGCACCCGCGCAGGCAGCGTGCTCGCGTACTCGGTCTCGGCCGCCTCGATCAGGGCGAACTCGTCGGCGGTGCCGTCTTGCATCCGGGTGAACCGGGCTCTGGTCTCCATGCCTTAATCCTCCACCAGGGCCTCATAGGCGGGGAAGAGCTCCGCCATCCGCGCATCGGAGTCGCACCGCCCGTGTCCGGCGAGGTAGGCGGCAAGATCTTCCACGTGGACCTGAATGCCCGCCCCGTAGCCGGCGACATGGTCCAGCGGCATGCCCCGTTCCTCCCACACCAGGATGGTCTGGTCGCCGTCGGCGGTCAGCGTGGCCTCGATGAAGTGATCGCGTGTCTCGCCCGCCTGCCAGGTCGACACGAGCAGCCGCCGGGGCGGCTCGCACGCCTCCACCAGCCCGGTGCCCTCCCACCCGCTGGCAAGGAAGTGCGCACGGAACTCGCCCCCCAGGCGGAGGTCGCCCTCCACCTCGCCCAGCCAGCGGGCCAGACGGCGAGGATCGGTGAGGGCCGACCACAGGTCGTCGATATCAGTGTCGTAGCGGTCCTGCACCCGGACGACGCCCTTGCCATTGGCCGATCCGAGGGTGCCCAGAATGCGGTTGCCCGTGCGTTCGGTGCCGGTCATGGGGTGCTCCTTCGCTCGTGCTTGCCTCGGGCTACCTCGGTGTGCAGGGCATCGAGCCGCTGCTCCCAGAGGGCGCGGTACCGGGTCAGCCATTCGTCGACCTCGGCCAGTGGCTCGGCGCGCAGACTGTAGACCCGCCGCTGGGCCTCCTCGCGCACCTCGACCAGGCCCGCCTCCCGCAGCACCCGCAGGTGCCGCGACACCCCCGGGCGGGCTATCGGCAGCATCGCCGCCAGTTCGCCCGCGGTGGCCGGGCCGTCGGCTAGGGCCTCGAGCATAGTCCGGCGGCTATCGTCCGCCAGCGCCCGCAGAACAGCTTCCACCCCGCGAACGTACCAAGGTAGTTACGTAACCGTCAAGGTACCCAAGCGGAAGTTACAGGCCCAACTCGCTCAGGCCGGGATGATCCTGCGGCCGGGTTCCGGAACGGTCCCAGCGGAACTTCCGATCGGCCTCGTCGATGGGCACGTCGTTGATGCTCGCGTGCCGCTCGGCCATGAAGCCGTCGGCGTCGAACTGCCAGTTCTCGTTGCCGTAGGCGCGGTACCACTGCCCGGCGTCGTCGTGCCACTCATAGGCGAACCGCACCGCGATCCGGTTCCCGGTGTACGACCAGAGCTCCTTGATCAGCCGGTACTCGTGCTCGCGGTGCCACTTGCCGGTCAGGAACGCGACGATCTCCGCGCGGCCGTTGATGAACTGCGAGCGATTACGCCAGCGGCTGTCTTCGGTATAGGCCAGCGAGACCCGCTCCGGGTCGCGGCTGTTCCAGGCGTCTTCTGCGGCCCGGACCTTCTGGACGGCGGTCTCCGCGGTGAACGGCGGGACCGGCGGTCGCTGTGCCATAGCGCCATTATCTCACCCGCGAACCACGCGGCCCCGGCCCGCACGAGCGGACGGCATCGTTAGCCGTGCTGCTCGTGGCCCGCGTCAGCCTGCGCAGCGGCATCGCCATCCGCTGCGGCTCCTCCGCCTTCGCCGGCCCCGCCATTCTCCGAGGGCTCACCCGCCTCCGAGGTCATGTCCGCCCCCGAGGTCACACCCGCCTCTGCGGCCGCGGTGTACGCGGCTGCCATGCGCTCGCCCTGGCGTCTCTGCAGGTGGCCGTAGCCGACTGTCCAGGCGATCAGCACGGCCGCCACCGCGTACGGCGTCACCTTCGACACCGCCAGCGCGGTCCCGGCCGAGGAGTTCTGCACGATGAGCACCCGGGCGGTCGCCTCGATCACGTAGGCGGTGCCCCAGACCACGGTGATGACCCGGAACGCGCGCCTGAACTCCTTGTACTGCCGCAGGGCGACGAACTCGCGGCCGCGCTCGGTGTCCGGCCCGATGAACTCCAGCGCGAACCGGTACATCATCGGCTTATCGGTCGCCAGCGAGCCCAGGCAGATCAATCCGAACACGCCGGTAGAGACCGACCCCTCGTCCAGCACCAGCTTCGGGTTGTGGCTGACCAGCCCGAGGATGGCGCCGGCGGCAATGCCGGCCAGGACCAGCACGCCGACCGCGTCCACGCGACGGTGCCCGATGACGCCGATGATCATCCCGACGGCCGGGAACACGCCGCTCAGCACCAGCGCGGCCACCGTGCTGAACCCGTTCGAGCGAAGCAGGTTGTAGAGCAGCAGGGGTCCGCCGATATCGAAGATCGCGATCATCGCGACAGACCGCAGCCGCCTGGTGTCCGCGGGGCCTACTCTATAGGTCGATTCGACCTATAGACAGTCCATGGACCCGTCCCCGCGGCGCGCCGTATCAGGCGGCGCGGCGGTGAACCAGCCAGATGGTTGCGGCGATGAGCAGCGCCGACAAGGCGAGCAGCCAGCCGCCTTCGATCCACTGAAACGGCCAGAACCGGGTGGCCGGCTGATAGCTGGTCCACTGCGTGTAGCCGTGCGGGGCGAGGCACTGCGCGAACGTTCCAAACGGGAGGTTCTTGCCCTTCCCAGTTGGCGGGGCGGAGCAGAACTGGTTGACCAGGTTGAGCGGGAGATTGCCGCCGGTGAAGGCGAACCTGCCGTCCTTGGTCCACCACTGGCCGATGATCCACGCGGTGCCGGGCGGGTTCGGGTTGCTGGTGACCAGCGGCGCCAGATAGCGCTCGCGCAGGAACCCTCCGGCCGCGACGGCGAGGCCGGCGTAGACGGCCAGGGTGGCGACGATCGCGGGGACGACCCGGCGGATGAGCAGGCCGGCCAGAGCGCCGATCACGAACGCGGTCACCGTCCAGGCGGGAAACGCGACCCCGCGCAGGCTGAACAGGGTAACGAACGGGGGTATCTGGTAAAGGCCCAGGTTGCTGGTGGCGAAGTACGGCTGGTAATACCAGGACACCAGCACGCCGCACGCGCCGGTCGCGGCGGCCAGCACGACCGCGATCAACAACAGCTTGGCCAGCGTCCAGCGCCAGCGGCCGAAACCCTGGGTCCAGGCGTACCGGAAGGTGCCGGTCTCCAGCTCCCTGGCGAGGAGCGGCGCCCCGACGAACGCCCCGATCAGCACCGGCACCAGCTGCAGGAAGACGCCCCCGATGCTGGTCGGGCCGGTCATATGGTCGTTGAGGCTGTTGAAAACGTTAACCAGATCTTGGCAGGCAGCCGAGCTGGCCGGGTGGCAGGCAACGGCGGCGGCGTAGGCCTGGTGCACCGGTGTGCCGAGCCTCCACAGCCACACCGCCAGCGCGCCGAGCAGGACGGCCACCCCGGCCAGCGCGATCCGGTGCTGCCGCCAGGTGACCCCGGCCATCCGCCGCCATGGCACCGGCCGCAGGTCGGCGTTGCCCGAGTCATGGCGGGCGGGCACGGTCGCCGCGGTCATCGCGTCACCTCCGGCGTGGTCTCGCGCAGGTAGCTCATGGCGAGTTCCTCCAGGCTGGTCTGGCCGTGGGCGGCCAGCAGGTCACCGACCTCCCCGGCCAGCCGCACCTGGCCCCGCGACAGCAGGATGAGGTAGCCGGCCACCCGCTCCAGTTCGGTCAGCACATGCGAGGACAGCAGCACCGACACCCCGTCGGCGGACGCCGAGGCCAGCACGGTGGCCATGAAGTCGTGCCGGGCGACCGGGTCGAGCATCGCCACCGGCTCATCGAGCACGAGCAGCCGCGGATGCCGGGCCAGCGCCAGGGTCAGCGCCAGCTGCGCCTGCTGGCCGCCGGACAGCTTCCCGGCCCGCCGCCTGGGTGGGATGCCGAGCTCGTCCAGCCGGGCGTGGGCATAGGGCTGGTCGAAGCGCCGGTTCAGGCTGCGGGTGATGTAGATCATGTCCGCGACCGACAGGGTCTTGTACAGCGGCGTGTCCTGGGCCACGAACGCGATCCCGTCAAGCGCGGCCGGCGACCCCGCCCGGCGGCCGCCCAGCACGGTGATCTCGCCCGCAGACGGCACCGACAGGCCCACCGCCAGGTTCAGCAGCGTGCTCTTGCCGGCACCGTTCGGCCCGACCAACGCCGTCACCCGCCCGGCCGGGATCTCCAGCGTGCACTCGCGCAGCGCCCAGGTGCGGCCGTAGCGCTTGCCCAGGCCGCTGGCCTCCACGACATTCATCAACTCTCCTCCCATGCAGGATCCGGTGTGTCCGCCGCCCACTGTTCACCGATCCCGGCCCGGTTGTCTGCGCTCGCGCGGACGAACCGGTTCAACCGCAAGGATGAATCCTCCGCACCTCGCGGATGATGCACACGCCCTGGCCAGCCGCTACCTTCGAGTGCATGCAGGCAGTTCAGCGGTTGGCGGGTGGTGACCCTGGAGTCATCGTCGATGCCGGGCTGGGGATCGCCGGGGCCGGGCTGATCGCCGTCGCCGCGTGGGGTTCGCCCCGCCTGATCGGCAGCGAAGCGATCGCCGGGCCGTCGTGGCTGCTGGCGCTGCTGCCCCTGCTCGTGGGAGCGCCGCTGGTGCTGCGCCGCCGCGCGCCGCTGCTGATGTGGCTGGCGATCTGGGCGAGCATAGCGCTGCTGCTCCTGCTGGCCGACAACTTGCTGCGGGGCCTGGCGTTCACGTTCGTGCTGTTCGCCGCCGCCTACTCGCTGGGCGCGTATGCCAGCTTCCGCCGCGCGGTCGCCGGACTGGTCCTCGCCGCCCCGGTCGTGGCCGTGATCAGCCACCGGGGCGAGCTGGCGTTGACCTTCTCGCAGGGTGAGCAGGGCGGCCATACGGCCGTGACACTGGCGTTCCTGCAGCTGCTGGCATTCTGGCTGGCCGGCGTGGTCGTCCACGCCCGCCAGCAGGCCGCCTCGCTGGCCGCGCGGAGCGCCGCCCTGCAGCGCCAGGCCGAGCAGGCCACAGCGGCCGAGCGGGCACGGATCGCCCGGGAACTGCACGACATCGTCGCCCATCATCTCAGCGTGATCGTGCTGCAGGCGGCCGGCACTCGGGCGTCGGGAAAGCCGGCCGAAGCGGCTCTGGAGAAGATCGAGAACAGTGCGCGGCAGGCACTGGACGAGACCAGCCGCCTGCTGAACGTCCTGCGCGACCCAGGCGAGGAGGCCGGGCTCGCACCGCAGCCGGGCATCGGCGAACTAGACGCGCTGGCCGCCAGCGTGCGGGCGGCCGGCCTGCCGGTGAACCTGGTCATCGACGGCGACCTCGCCGCGCTGCCTGCAGTGGTGGACGTGTCGGTGTACCGGATCGTCCAGGAGGCGCTGACCAATGTCCTCAAGCACGCGGGCCCGGCCCGCGCCGACGCGACGATCGGGTACGCGGCCGGCGCCGTCACGATCCAGGTCACCGACAACGGAATCGGGGAGCTCGGTGACAGGTTCCCGGGCGGCGGCCACGGGCTGGCCGGGATGCGCGAGCGGGCCGCGGTATTCGGCGGCGATCTGACCGCCGGGCCGCGACCCGGCGGCGGGTTCGCCGTGTGCGCCCGGCTGCCGCTCGGCGGCGGCCTGCCACCCGGCGAGCTGTCGTGATCAGCGTCCTGATCGCCGATGACCAGGACCTCGTCCGCGAGGGCCTGCGGATGCTGCTGGAAGCCGAGCCGGATCTGGTCGTGGCCGGGGAAGCCGCCGACGGCAGCGAGGCGGTGGCCCAGGCGCGGCGCCTGGACCCCGACGTGATCTTGATGGACGTCCGCATGCCCGGCATGAACGGCATCGAGGCAACCGCCCGGCTGGTGCAGGCCGGGTCCCGGGCGCGGATCTTGATGCTGACCACCTTCAACCTGGACGAGTACGTGTACCACGCCCTGAAGGCAGGCGCGGGCGGCTTCCTGCTCAAGCACGCCACCCGCGACCAGCTGACCGGCGCCGTGCGCGCCGTCGCGGCCGGCGAGGCCCTGCTCGCCCCGGCTGTCACCCGGCGGCTGATCGAGGACTTCTGCAACGGCCCCGCCCCCGGCGCCCTCGTGCCCGGCGCTGCCGGGGGTCTCAGCGAACGGGAGCTCGGCGTCGTCCGGCTCGTGGCCCAGGGCCTGTCCAACGCCGAGATCGCCGCCACGCTCTACCTCAGTGAGGCCACCGTGAAGAGTCACATCGTCCGCATTCTGGCCAAGCTCGGCCTGCGCGACCGGGTGCAGGTCGCCGTCTACGCCTACGAGCACGGCATCGTCCGGCCAGGCCGCGGCGCTGGGCCGGCCGACCAGAAAACAAGGCCCTAGCGCCCATGCCGCGATCACGGCTGACCGGTTTCGAGCAGGTGCTGCTCGGCATGATCTTCATCCGGCCTTCGACCGGCTACGACCTCAAGCGGCGGTTCGCGACCACCCCGCTGGGCGTGTACCAGCCGAGCTCCGGCGCCCTCTACCCGGCGCTCGACCGCCTGGAGCGGCGTGGTCTGCTCGCGTCGGAGGCGCTACCGCCGACCGAGGGCGGCGGCCGGCCGCGGCGGCGCTACCAGCTGACCGAGGACGGCCGGCAGGCCCATCTGGACTGGGTGCGCGAGCCGGTCGTTCCGGAGACCGTCGCCCAGGACCTCGGCCTGCACCTGCTCCGCTTCGTGATGATGCCCCACGTGCTGCCCGCCGACGCGGTGGTCGGGTTCCTGACCAGCCTCCGGGCGGCGCTGGCGGGGTTCGTCGCATCACTCGAGCAGGAGGCCGCCGCCATCGACGCGGCCGGGAATCCGTACCCGGCGCTGGCCGTCGAGCACGGCCTCGCGGTCCACCGGGCCAGCCTGGCCTGGGCCGACCAGGCGATCGCCCGGCTGGCGGCCGATTCTCCCCGGGGATGAGGCCCGGGCGGCCTAAACTGGAGCGTCCGTAGGCGCGCCCGCCGCGCCGGAACCCCCGGAGAGGACGGCGCCATGGGCTACGAACAGCTGGCGATGACCCGGCGCAGCCTGCACGCGGTGGCCGAGCTCATCCTGGCCGGCCCGCAGTACCGGGCGACCGGCAAGCTGCGGCTGCGGGTGGTCCCCGGCGGGTTCGCGACCGTCCTGGCACCGGAGCTGCGCGCCGTCGGCACCGGGGTCGTCGGCCCCGCGGGGGCGGCGGTCCCGATCGACGGTCACACCGCGCGGGCCATCGGAGCGGAACTCGGGGTGGAGCCGGGCCGGCCCGAGGGCGCCTACAACGACGGCGCCGGCGTTGACCCCGATGAGACGCTGACGCTCGATCCTGATCGGGCCGACGTGATCATGGGCGCGTTCGCGCGCGGCCACGACGCGCTGATCGCCTTCGCCCCGGCCGAGACGCCCATCCTGTGGCCCGAGCACTTCGACGTGGCGATCCGCGTCGACGATAAGAACTTCGGCGTGTCGCCGGGGGACGGCTTCATCGAGGAGCCCTACGCGTACGTCGGCGTCTCCCGCCCCCCGGCCGGCGACGCGTTCTGGAACGCCCCGTTCGGCGCCGCCGTGCCGCTCAGCGAACTGCCCGATGCCGCTGCTGTCACCGCCTTCTTCGCCGAGGGCGACCGGCGCAGCAAGTAGCGCCGACACGCTCAATCGCACGCCGATTCGTTAGAGGCGGGCGGCGGAGGTTCCGGTCGGCCGGCCGGCGGACGAAATTGGGCAGCACCGTGCTGCCCGATTCCCCAGGGCCGCCGGGACGCAGGCGGCGCGGGTTCCACTGTCAGCGGCGGGCGGACGCGAGGGCGGCGCCCTCCACCAGCGCCGCCAGCTTCGCCCAGCCGAGCTCGGGGTGGATCCGCGAGCCGAATC
>DATCGA010000121.1:0-5542 GCA_036509215.1 Trebonia sp. | reverse complement strand
CGAGCCCGGGCGCGGGCCGGGCGCCCCCGACCGGCCCGGCCCGGCGTCGTCCGGCACCGGGCCGCGGCCGCCAGCAGGACCGCCGCCGTAGGTGCCATCGTCGGGGGCGCCGCCGGGACTGCCGTCGCCCGGCTCGCCGTCGGGATTGTCGTTGCCCGGCTTGTCGTCGGGGCTGAGCCGCCCGCAGGCGATCCGGTCCTCGGCCGAGACGCCGTTGAGGATGTCGAGATAAGCGGCCGCGCGGAGACGGTCGATCCGCTCGCCGGGGAACGCGCCGGAGTCTTTGTACCGCTGGGCGCGGGCGGCCACGTGCGCGAACGCGGCCAGCGTCTCGTCGGTGGGAAGATCGCGGCCGGACAGGGCCGCGGTGCCGGACCGCTCGCGGAACATCATCACCCGGGCCCGGTGCCTCTCCGCCGCCCTCCGCCTCCGCTCGGCCAGGTCCGGGTCGACTTCAGCGGCGATCGCGGAGGCGATCCGCTCGACCTGGGTGTAGGTCTTACGCGAAGGCTCGGTCAGCTGAGGGAGCAGCAGCTCCTCCGCCTTGGCGCAGTTGTCGTCCGACAGGTCCTCGAAGACCTCGGCGACCAGCTTTGCCCTCGGCACGTCCAGGGTTCCGTCGCGCAGGAGCAGCTCGACGCCGGGCAGCCGGGCGCCCAGCTCCCACGCCGCCCGCGCCGTCTTCTCAGCCGACGGGACCGACACCGCCAGGGCCAGGGCGATCTCGTGGGTGAGGGAGTCGTCCCACTCATCGGGCAGGTCCCCGTGCCGGGAACGGCCGAGATAGGACAGGTCGTCATCGCGGATCAGCGCCCGGACCACGCCCAGCAGGCCCGCGCCCGCCCACGACTGCAAAGCGGCCATCCCGCGCAGCAGGCCGACCGCCTCCGGGCCGGTCGCCAGGCCGCACCGCCAATCCGGGCCCGCCGCCCGGGCCAAGGCGGCGGCCAGCTCCGGGCCCGGCGGGCGGCCGTCCCAGGCGCCGCCGGGGGCGAACGCCGACAGCAGCTCCGCCCGCTCCCTCGCCGCCCCGAGCGTGCCCTCCAGCCCCTCCCACGGGCCGAAATCACCCTCGTCACCGTCACCGGAACCCGAGGCGCCGGAACCCGACGCGCCGGAGTCAGAGCCGGAGTCGGAGTCGGAGTCGGAACTGGCGGAGCCAGAGGCGTCGGGACCGGGACCGCGGGGAGAAGTCGCGCCACCAGGGGACTCCGCCTCGTCGGGGAGGCCTGCGTCATCGGGGGGACCCTCGCCCGGCTGCGGGCCGGCGGGGCCGTCGCGCTCAGGGTCCTGGCCTGGCTCCTGTTCCATCAGGGATTCCCCCTCCCGATTACTTTTTAAGTTGATACTCGAATATTAGTCCTTTTTAATTGCACTTGCTGCGGATAGAGGCTTACCTAATGGCCACACTTACCTAACCTCGGGCCGTGACCGTGAAAGATAGGCTCGGCCGGTGGAATTTGACCGGGCTGAGGTCGTCGACCGCCTTGACTACCTACGCAGCACTGACCCCGGGCTCACCCGGTTCGGCTCGGCTGCTCACGGCTACCTGCTCAACCCGCCGCTCGTCGAGCACGATGTCATGGCGTTCGAGGCACGGCATGGCGTGTCGCTGCCCGATGACTACCGGGCGTTCCTCTTGCAGGTCGGCGACGGAGGGGCGGGCCCATTTGGTGGAGTGTTCCGTCTCGACCGCTCTGATCTCCCGGTCCTCAACCGCGAGGACCTGCTGCCCGGCTTCCTGGCCGGGGCCTTCCCGCACGAGCGGCCCGGGAATGAGCCGCCCGGCGACAGCAGCTCTCAAGCCGAAGACGACTACTTCGACCAGTCCCGAATCCACGGCTCCCTGAACCTTTCCCACCAGGGGTGCGGGTACATGGTCCGGCTTGTTCTCAACGGGCCTCAGCTGGGCTCCCTGTGGGAGGACGGGCGATGCGGCGACATGGGCATCACTCCTTTCTCGCCCGACTTCGCCAGCTGGTACCGGCAATGGCTCAGGGACCCGAAGCCACACCGGGCCTTTGGGGTTGGTGGTGACGGTGATGGGCAGCCCCAGGCCACGGGCGGGCGGGCTGAGTAGCGAGCGTTGCAGGCGGGACGGATTACCTGGCCGCCTGCGCGCTGCGGTGGGCCCAGGACTCGATGTCGCCGCCTTCAATCGCGAGCGCGAGCAGCTCGGGGAAGGCGTCCGGGGTGCAGGCGAAAGCGGGGATGCCGACGGCGGCGAGCGCGGCCGCGTTGGCGGCGTCGAAGGACGGCGCGCCCTCGTCGGACAGCGCCAGCAGGGCTACGACCTGCACACCCGCCGCGTGCAGGTCCGCCATCCGGGCCAGCATCTCCTCCTGGACGCCGCCCTCGTAGAGGTCGGAGATCAGCACGAAGATCGAGTCTCGGGGTCGGGTAATCAGTCCCTGGCAGTACGCGATCGCCTGGTTGATATCGGTGCCGCCGCCGAGCTGGATTCCGAACAGCACGTCGACCGGGTCGGATAGCTGCGACGTCAGGTCCACGACGGCCGTGTCGAAGGCGACCAGCGACGTTCGCAGCGAGCGGATCGAGGCCAGCACGGCGCCGAATACCGACGCGTACACCACCGAGGACGCCATCGACCCGGACTGGTCGATGGCCAGCACCATGTCCCGGGCTACCACCTGCTGCCGCCGCCCGTGGCCGACCAGGCGCTCCGGGATGACCGTGCGGTGGGCGGGCTGGTAACGGGCCAGGTTGGCGGCGATCGTGCGGTTCCAGTCGATGTCGCGAGGCCGTGGCCGGCGAATCCGCGCCGCCCGGTTAAGCGCGCCGGAGACGGCGGCCCGGGTGCGGTTCGCGATCCGCCAGTCGATGTCCGCCACGACCCGGGCGACGACCTGGCGGGCGGTCGCCTTCGTCGTCTCCGGCATGAGGTGGCTGAGGCTAAGCAGCGTGCCGACTAGGTGGACGTCCGGCTCGACCGCCACGAGCATTTCCGGCTCGAGCAGCAGCTGCCGGAGATTAAGCCGGTCGATCGCGTCCCGCTGCATCACCTGCACCACCGTGGACGGGAAGTAGGTGCGGATGTCGCCCAGCCAGCGCGCCACCTTCGGCGCTGAGGCACCCAGCCCGGCGGACCGCCCAGGTCCGCCGGTCGAGGTCCCCCGGCCTTGCTGCCCGCCGACGCCGACCCCGCCGCCTTCGTTGTAGAGCGCGGCCAGCGCCGCATCGATGGCCTGATCCGCACCGGACAGGCCGGAGCCGCCCTCGTCGGCGGCCGAGCCGAGCAGCAGCCGCCAACGCCGGAGCCGCTCGCGCTCGTCGGTCGAGGTCACCAGATTCTGCGCGGCCGCCTGATTGTGTGGCGGTTCGGGATCGCTCGGAGCACCCGCGGCTTGGGCGGCGGCTGTGTCCTGAGTGGAGACCGCGTGTTGAGTGGAGACCGCGTGTTGAGTGGAGACCGGGTCTTGAGTGGAGACCGGGTCTTGAGTGGCCGGGTCTTGCGCGCTCATCGAGCCCCTTCCGAGGTTGCGGCGAGGATCATGGCGACCGTCCGCAGCGCCCCGGCCGCCCGCTCGGCGTCGATCTCGGCCGCCTCGCCGAGGCCGCCGCCGCCGCGTGCTGCGTGCGCGGCGACCCCGCCGCGCCGGTGACCGCCGCCGCCTGACAGGTGCCTGGCGGCCCGGCCGATGCTCGACCGCTCCGGCGCTGCGAACTCGCCGAACGTTCGTCGCAGCAATGGCAGCACGTCCAGGAACTCCTGCTCCGACAGGGAAGCGACCCAGCCGTCGAGGATGCGGAGCAGATCCTGGTCGTGGGCGAGCAGCAGGCCGCTGCCGGACAGGAACCCCTCCGCCCACTGCGCCTTGTCCCCTGCCTGGACACCGACGGACAGCGCGGCGGCGAACCGGGCGGCGGCCTGCTCCGGTGACAGCACGCCGCCGTCCGCGAGCAGCCGCACAACCCGCCCGGCGACCAGGCCGTGCACGTCGCGGCGCCCGTCGAGTCCGGACAAGGCCGTCATCCAGCGGACGCGCGCCTGCGCGCCGAGCGGCCCTTGCGCGTGAAGTCCGAGCGCCGCGTGCATGCGGTCAACCGACGCCCGCAGCACCTTGGCGGCGTCGTCGGCCAGGCTGCCGGCGGCGGCGGGCAGCCCGGCGCAGACCCGGACGGTCAGCGCGTCCACCACAGACGAGAGCGCGCCGGTGGCGGTACCGCGAACGTCGCCGTACCGGATCGCGCGCACCAGCGCCGGTACGGCCGCCATCAGGCGGGTGACGTCGGACTCGGTCGCGGCCGTGGCGTCGAGGGCACGCAGCACCGGTGCGAGCGCCTCGAACAGGTCGGCCAGCAGCACGCGCTCGACCGCCGTGGTGATATCCGCCAGCGGCGCGCCCGGCGAGGCGACTGAGACGATTCTGGCGGTGGCGGCGGACTCGACCGTCGTCCCCCACAGGGCGGCGTCGATGATCTCCACCGCGAGTTCGGGCCGCCATTGGAGCGTCCAGGTCTCGTGGAAGGTGCCGGTGCCGCGGACTAGGTCGGCCGTGACCTCGCCCCAGCCGATGCCAAGCACGCCGAGCCGGTGCAGGAACACCGAGCGCCCCCGGTCGGTCTCCTTCCGCAGGTCAAGCGCGAGCGTTCGGGCCAGCGGCTCTATCTTCAGCTTGAGCGCCCGCGCGCGGGCGCGCAGGTCGGCGTCGAGCGGCACCGGCGGGGCGTCGTCCGGGACGGCGCCGAGCGCTTCCCCCACCACCAGGTCATGGGTGACGAACGCCGCCGCGAGGTCGTCTCCGTCGCACATGACCGATTTGGTGGCCTCGCTGACCTCGGCCAGGCCAGCCACCGGGCGCCCGCGCATGACGGCCAGGGTCTCGGCCAGCCGGACCGCCTCGATGATGTGCGCCGAGGAGACCGGCAGGTCGTGGCCGCGCAGCACCCCCGCCACCCGGGTGAGCCAGCGGACGACCGTCTGATCAGGCACGGTGAACAGGTGCTGATACCAGCCGGGCGACGTGATCCCGGCGCCGTACCCGGAGGCGGACGCCAGCCGGGAGTGCGTCCACGGCACCCACGCCAGCGCCGCCTTGCGCTTGGGGATGCCGCGCAGCAGCGCTGCGTCCTTCGAGGCGGCCGGGAGCGGCGCGGTCAGCGCGGGAACGTGCCAGGCGCCGCAGACGACCACGACCGTTCCCGTCGTTTCCTTGAGCGTCGCCCGGAGCACCTGGCGCATGTGCGCCTCACGGCGCTGTTCGAGCGCGTTGCCGCTCCGGCCGGCCCGCAGTTCGGCCATGGCCTCGCCAAGGGCGGCGAACATGGCGGCTTCCGGCTCGGGAGACGCGGCTCGGCCTTCGATCACGTCGTCCCACCAGCGCTCCGGGTCGTCGTAGCCGGCCGCCGCCGCAAGCTGCGCGATCGGGTCGGGCTCTTCTTCGACTAGAACGTCCGGTGCTTGCTCGCGCGCGGCTCCCGCCTGCTCGGGCTCGGCGTCCCCGTGCTCGGGGGCAGCGTCCGCTCCGTCGCCGTTGTCCGCATCGTCGCTGTCCGCATCGTCGCTGTCCGCATCGTCGCT
>DATCGA010000120.1:0-2285 GCA_036509215.1 Trebonia sp. | reverse complement strand
CACCCGGTTGGGCCGGCTGAGCCGACGGCGAACCCCGCCGCGCCCGCCGCGGCCTCGACCCCGGCGGCGGCCTCGTCGGCGTCGCCGGCCGGGCGCGCGGAGCTGACCACCGCCCCGGGCGGCGCGGGCGCTTCAGGCCGCTCAGGCGGCTCGGGGCCGGATCACCCGGCTGCCGCTGTGCCGTCGCAGCACCGCGACCCGGCGGGACACGGGCGGGACGCGCACCGCACCGGGACCCCGCCCCCGGCGACACCGCCCCCCGAGTCGGGCTCCGTGCTCGGCTACCCCGGCGACCAGGCGACCCCGCAGCAGCTCGCCGCGTGGATGGGCGCCCGGGCCCAGCAGGCCGGCCTGCCGCCCGAGTTGCCGGTGATGGCGGCGCTCACCGAGTCCGGACTGCGCAACCTGTCCTACGGGGATCGCGACTCGGTCGGGTTCTTCCAGATGCGCCTCGGGATCTGGGATGAGGGCGCCTACGCCGGGTATCCGGACCACCCTGACCTCCAGATCCAGTGGTTCATCGATCATGCGGTGGCGGCCCGGGCGCAGGACCCCGCGCTGGCGCAGAGCCCGACGACGTGGGGCGAGTGGGTGGCCGACGTCGAACAGCCGGCGGCCGAGTATCGCTACCGCTACCAGCTTCAGTTCAGCACCGCCCAGGAGCAGCTCCGGGGCGCTGATCTCGCCCCGACGGCCGGTTCCGTCGCCCCCGTGCCGGTCGGCCAGACCGCGCTCAACGAGGCGATGCATCTGCTGGGACACGGCGCACAGGCGGGGGCCAGGCTTGAGGCCGGACCGGACTCGGCAAGCCTCATCCAGTTCGCGTACGCGCGGCAGGGCATCCAACTGCCGCCGGCCGCCGCCGAGCAGCTCGATGTCGGCATCCCGGTGGCCAAGGAGCACCTGCGACCCGGGGACGCGGTGTTCTTCGCCCAGGCCGGCGGCTACGTCCACCACGTCGGCCTGTACGTCGGGCACGGGCGCTTCGCCAGCGCCGCCGACGGCCGCGGCGAGGTGAAAGTCTCATCGCTGTCGGACCCGCGATTCGCCCACGAGTACGTGGGCGCGCGCCGCTACACCGCGGCGGCGGTGAGCAACCCCGCCAGCTACGCCCGGCCGCTGCCCACGGTCAAGCCGTAGGACGCCCAGGAGAGCTCCGGCGCAGGCTCAGGCGGGATCCAGCGCGACCGTCTCGATCTGCGGCGGGTCGATCGGGCGATCCTGGGCCCCGGTCGGACTTCCCTCAATCGCATCGACGGCATCCATACCCGCCGTGACCTGTCCGAACACCGTGTGCTTGCCGTCGAGCCACGGCGCGCTGTCGGCGGTGACGATGAAGAACTGCGCCCCGTTGGTGTTCGGTCCGGCGTTGGCCATCGCCAGCGCGCCGCGGACGATCTTGTGGGCGTTGAACTCGTCCTCGAACGTGTAACCGGGCCCGCCGGTGCCGGTGCCCTCCGGGCAGCCGCCCTGGATCATGAAGTCGGGGATGACGCGGTGGAACATGAGGCCGTCGTAGTAGCCGTCGCCGGCGAGCTTGCGGAAGTTCTCAACCGTCTTGGGAGCGTCGTCGTCGAAGAGCTCGATCGCGATCGTGCCCGCGGTGGTGTTCATATTGGCTGTGCTCATGCCCCGGACATTAGGGCACGCGCGGGATCTACCGACGCGCGCACCCTCGGCCGCAGCGGACTTCGGGCAGTCCCGCCGGGATCCGGGCGGCGTGGCTCGGGGGGGCCGCCCGGATCCGGCTGGGAGATGCGCCCCCACGGGGGCTACGCAGCTAGTGGGTCTAGTGGTCGACTAGCTGACGACTAGCTGTTGGACGCGGTCTGGATCGCGTTGATCGCCGACGTTACGTCGATCTCCGGAGCCACCGTGCCGCCGACGCTGGAGGTGGTGCAGCTCACGGAGCCGGTCCCGGACGGACCGCTCGCCTGGAGCGGAATCGAGACGGAGTCGACCTGACCGGGGGTGCCGGTGGTGTTCGCCGTCGCGCTGCGGGTCTCGGTGTTGGAGCCGACGGTGAGCGTGCAGGTCATCGTCACGTGCTGCGCAGCGGTGGTGCCGGTCGCCGTGGTGATCGTCGCTGACGGATTGGCCACCGCCAGGTAGGAGGCGCCGCCCGGCAGCGCGACGCTGGTGACGGTGGCCGGCACGGTCACGCTCTTGACGGTGTTGTTGGTGGTGCCGAACTCCGAGGGCAGCGCGTTGTTGCAGGTGACCTTGCCGACCTGGTTGATGGTGCCGATCGCCTGACCGGTCGCGCACGTGCCGCTCACGCGAAC
>DATCGA010000119.1:0-20066 GCA_036509215.1 Trebonia sp. | reverse complement strand
CACGCCGGCCAGCACCAGCGCCCACGCGGTGACACGCTGGCCCGGCTCCTTGCCGAGCAGCAGGCCGGTGAAGACGAAGACCAGAGAGACCGCCAGGTTGACCGTCGCGAGCGGGGGGGACTCCCGCCACTGGGGTCCCTGAACGAGCGCGCAGAAACACCCGACGGCGATGAGGATCCCGGTTACGGCAAGCCATGGGCGGCGCGCCTGCCAGAGCCCGGGCCGGTCAGACCACCGCATACCGTCGCGGCCAGCTGGCGTGATGCCGCGCCTGACCCTGCTCCCGAGCAGGACAGCGTTTCCTGGCAGTGCGGCAATAGTAGTGGCGCGCATTCCGATCCGTTGCTCAGCGGCTCTCTCATCGGGCCGGTCGTCAAGCTCTGCCAGTTAGACCACTCTGCATGCGAACGAAGAGGCGACGGTACCGCTATTCAAACCGCCGCGCACAGGAGCGCGGCGGGCTGACTTTTCCCACGGTTGGGGGGGGAACCGTGTTGCGCGGTACCGCCGCACACCGCAACCATACAAGTCAGCCCGAACACCAGACAACTCCGATTCATCAGTGGATTGAGGCCACCGCCCGGAATGCCACGGCCGTGGCGGCCATCGGCATTCCGGGCGGACCACGCGTCCGTTCGAAATAAAGATCTTTATTTTTCCGAACGGACGCGCGGTTTCACCTCATAGCCAGCCGCGCCGCACCGCCTGCAGGCCAGCCCGGGAGCGAGTCCCGGCGCCGAGCCGGTCGAGCAGCTCCCGGACTAGACGCTGCACGGTGCGCGGGTGGGCACCCAGATGGCGGGCGATGGCGTGTACCGCGCTCGCTCGTTCCCAGACGAGATCGAACAGGGATCACCGGCAAGCCGACGGCGTCAGTCTCAGGCGCAGCGCAACACGAACGGCGGCCCGGCCCTGTCGGCTACTCCATCGACCTGACACGCGGAGGGCAGGGTCCGTTCGAGATAAAGCTTTTGGTTTTCCATGATGGAATATACCGGGCGGGTCCGGGTAGCCGAGGGCCATGGTTCGAGCGAGAACAATTAGCGGGTACGCGATACCCGGGATTGTCATTTTCTTCTTCTGGCTGGTGGTGTGCATTGTCGCCATCATCCTCTTGGCGCGCGTCGTGCACTGGGCGGGCGGCGGCGTCGGAAACGTACGGCTCGGGCACTTCTTCCTGAACGTGGGCTTTACCTGATCGCGCGGTAGGGGCGGAAGAACTCGCGCAGCTCGGCCGCGTAGAGCTCGGGTTCCTCGAACGCCGCGAAGTGCCCGCCGCGCGGCGGCCGGGTCACCCGGGCGACGTTGGCCGTGCGCTCCAGCCACGCCGTCGGCGGGCGGGTGATGTCGGCCGGGAAGAGCGCGAAGCCGGACGGCACCTCGACCCGGCGGGCGTGCTGGGCGGCCGGGATCTCGGCGTTGGCGTTGTACATGCGCATCGACGAGCCGATGGTGCCGGTGAGCCAGTACAGCGTGACGTTGGTAAGGATCTCGTCCTTGCTGAAGCGCCGCTCGACGTCGCCGCCGCAATCGCTCCAGGCGCGGAGCTTCTCGACGATCCACGCGGCCAGCCCGGCCGGCGAGTCGGTCAGCCCGAAGGCGGCGGTCTGCGGCTTGGTGCGATGGATGGCGGCGTAGGCGCCCTCGGCCGCGCCCCAGTCGGCGATCGCGCGGAACCAGGCGCGCTCCTCGGGCGTGAGGTCGGCCTGGTCGCCGGCGAAGACGGGCACGCCCGCGTCGGTGCGGTGCACCGCCACTGCCCGGCCCGGATGGTCGAGCCCGAGGTAGCGGCTTACGCCGCTGCCGATGTCGCCGCCGGCCGCGCCGAACTTCTGGTAGCCGAGGACGGACATCAGCTCGGCCCACAGGCCGGCCACGGCGATGGAGTCGAGCGGCGGGCCGGCCGGGCGGTCGGAGTAGCCGTAGCCGGGCATATCCGGCACGACCACGTCGAATGCGTCGGCCGGGTCGGCGCCGTGCGCGGCGGGGTCGGTGAGAAGCGGGATGACCTTCGAGTAGCGCCAGAACGAGTCGGGCCAGCCGTGGCAGAGCACCAGCGGCAGGGCGGGCGCGGCCTGCGCGGCCGAGGTCGCCGCGCGGGCGTGCACGAAGTGGATGCCGAGGCCGCCGAGCGTCACCCGGAAGCGAGGCAGTCGGGCCAGGGCCGCCTCCTGGGCCGGCCAGTCGAACCCGTCCGCCCAGTACGCGACCAGCTCGCGGAGGTAGCCGAGGTCGGTCCCGAGCGACCAGCCGGCGTCCTGCGGCGCGTCCGGCCAGCGGGTCGCGCGCAGCCGCGCGCGGAGGTCCTCGAGCACCTCGGGATCGGCCCTCGGGTTGAACGGCTCGGGGCGAGGCAGGTCGTCCGGCATGGAACGGATCCTACGGGCCGCCCGGATGTCACTGCGCCGGGCTGGCCATGGCGGGGATCTCCGGGCTGCGGGCGTCGGCGCGAATTCCGGCGGCGGCGATGGCCAGGCCTACCAGCATGATCACGGCTGCCACCAGCAGCGCGCGGCCGAAGCCCACGGCCAGGGCATGCCGGTAGATCGCCGCAGACAACTGCCGGCCCGATTCGACCGGGCGCCCGGCCTGCGCGGCCGCGGTCGCGGCGCGGGCCGCCTGGGTACGGGCGCTGTCGGCGGCGACCGTCCAGGCGGCGGTGCCGAGGACCGCCAGGCCGATGGAGCCGCCGACTTGCTGGGCGGTGCTGAGCAGGCTGGAGGCCACCCCGGAGTCGCCGTCCCTGACCCGCGACAGCGCGGTCAACGACAGCGGGACGGACAGCAGCCCGAGTCCGCAGCCGACTACCAGGGTGGGTCCGAGGACGGTGCCGGCGTAGCTGCCGTGCTCGCTGAGGCGGGACAGCCAGTACAGGCCTGCCGTTGCGACCGCTGCCCCGGCCAGCAGGAGCGGCCTGGTGGCGATGCGTGTGACGAGCCGGGCGGAGACACCGGACGCCGCCAGCACGGCCGCGGTCATCGGCAGGTAGCCGAGTCCTGTCCTCAGCGCGGAGTAGCCCCAGACGGCTTCCTGGAACACGGTCAGGAAGAAGAACACCGCGGCCATCGCGGTCGCCGAGCAGAGCATGATCAGGTAGGCGCTGCGCCGGTCGCGGTCGCGCAGTAGCCGGGGAGGCACCAGCGGCTGGCGGCTGCCAGCCTGGATCAGGGCGAAGGCGGCCAGCAGTACCACTGCGGCGGTGAGCGAGCCGATGACCTTCCCGTCACCCCAGTGCGAGGTACCGCCGGAGGAGGCGGAGGCGGCGGACAGGCCGTAGACCAGGGCGGCGACCCCGCCCGCGCCGGCGATCGCGCCGGGTAGGTCGAACCGGCCGCGCTGGCGCGGTGCCCGGCCGAGTACCAGCGGCGCGGCAAGGGCGACAGCCACTCCGATCGGCACGTTGACGTACATCACCCATCGCCAGGAGGCATAGGTGGTGAGCAAGCCGCCGGCCAGCAGCCCGATCGCGCCGCCGACCGCGCTTGTCGCCGAGTAGATTCCCATCGCCCGGTTCCGCGACCCTCCCTCGGGGAAGGTGGTCGCGATCAGGGCGAGCGCGGCCGGGGCGGTGATGGCCGCGCCGGCTCCCTGGACCGCCCGGGCGGCCAGCAGCCACGCTTGCGAGGTGGCCAGGCCGCCGGCCAGCGATGCGGCGGAGAACAGCAGGAGCCCGGCCGCGAATACCCGGCGCCGGCCCAGCAGGTCCCCGACCCGGCCGCCGATGAGCAGCACCCCGCCGAAGGTCACCGCGTAGGCGTTGACCACCCATTCCAGACCGGAGCCGGAGAATCCGAGGGATTGCTGGATGTGCGGCAAGGCGACGTTGACGATTGTCGTGTCCAGCGCCACCATGAACTGCGCGGTCGCGATTGCGAGCATGGCCGGGCCTGGCCGCCGTTCGATTCTCCGGTGCTTGCCGACCCGCTGTCCGGGCGGCGCCCGGGAGATGAGGCGGGACGTCATCGCGGGCGGCCGCCCGCGTACGTCTTGATGTCCAGCCGCGGATTGCTCACGATCTTGCTCGCCGTCTCTGCGAAGGCGCAGCCGAGCGCGTCGATCGTCGCAGTCGCGAAGGCGGGCACGTGGCCCCAGATCTCCCCGCTCAGCTGTCCGCTGAGCGTTAGGCGGAGCTGGTAGCCCAGCCGGACCCCGCCCGAGAAGGCGTGCCTGATCCGCGGCCAGAGCTCGGTCCCCGCGACATCGCGGACCGAGAACTCGATGATGGCCCCGTCTGGCGCGGTCACGTGCTCGACCAGCGGCGCCGATTGCCGCATGTTGTTGATGGAGACATCGAACATCTGCTCCCCCGCAGGCAGCGGCGGCACCGCGTTGGCGATCAATCCGCACGGCGCCTGATGCCGGCGGGCGGTCCGCAGAGCACCGTGGACGCGGGTGATCAGGTCGAGGAAGGAGGGGCTGCCGGATAGGTCGACCGGCACCGGCAGGTGATCTGACAAGAGCCCGATGATCGGCTGGAGCTCGGGCCGTTCGCGATTGCCGTGGACGCAGCCGATGACCAGCTGTTCAGGAAGATACGGACGCAGCGCCGTCAGCACCACCGCGCGGAGCGCGCTCGTCAGGCTTACGCCCATGCTCCTGGCGATCTCTTCAAGCTGGCTGACCTGGCCCGCGGGGAGGGCGGGATATTTTCTGCCGACGATGACCTGCGGGCCGCGGGTCCCTTCGCTCTCCATCGGCAGCGCGGCGGTCTCGCCCGGCAGCACGCTGCGCCAGTAGGCCGCCACGGCATCCGGCAAGCGGAGCTGCCGTTCCCACCCCGCGTAGTCGGCGATGTGGATCCCCGGCTCGGGCAGCCGTGATCGTTCCCGGCGCAGCCCGCTCGCATAGAGGCTCGTCAGGTCGCGGAATGCGACCCTGGTCGACCACCCGTCGAAGATAGCGTGATGCCAGACCGTGACAAGGACGTGGTGAACGGGCGACATGCGGACCACGAACCCGCGCCACAACGGGGCGCGCGTCAGATCCGTGGGCCGCCTGGCCTCGGTCAGGATCATGCTGTCAAGCTGCCGTTCGCGCTCGTCCTCGGGAGCGGACGCGAGGTCAGCCGTGTCGATGCTGGGTTCGACCATCGGCCACACGGCGCGCCGGACTCCTTCCTGGTCCGGCACGAATGCCATGCGCAGCGTCTCGTGTCTTGCCGTCAGTGCCCGGAGCGCGTCGAGCAGCACGCCGTGATCGAAGGGTCCTTCGATGCTGATGGCGAGGGGGAGGTTATGGTCGGACGCCCGGATATCGACGGCGCTGACCCACTCCTCTTCCAGGTAGGTGACGGGGAGCAGATCGGCCGCCCGCACATCGGTCTCGACTGGCTCGGCCATAACGTCGCCTGCGAAACGGACGCCGCCAGCTCGCTGACCCGCAGGTCGGGAGACTCTGTTCCGCCCACCAGCGCCGTCCAGAACCGGTCCGCCAGATCTGCCAGGAGACTGGACGGGAGGGTGTTGAGGTCGCCGCGGACGCACCCGGACAACTGCCCGGGAGAGGCGGAGCGCAGCACGTAGTCGATCAGCGCGGTACCGCCCCACCAGCGGCTGGCTGATGGCTCCTTGTCCTTGACATCGACCCTGGCCATCAGCAGCTCGCCGCTGACCTGGTCCTGCAGGCGGGCGCCGGGCAGGTAGTTGAGGCAGACGTCGAACAGCGGCCCTTCTCCGCCGTCGGCGCGCAGCAGCCGCGACAGGGCCGCGAGCGGAACGGGATGATCCCGGCTGTAGGCGAGCGCCGCCGCCGTCCGGTCGACCAGGCCGCCGAATTCCGGGTCGCCGCGCAGGTCAATAGTGAGCGGCGCGATGTCGGCCAGATACCCCACGACGTCCCGCAGTTCGGCGCGTTCACGATTGGCGCGCACCAGGCCGACGATGAGACCCGGCTCGCTGAGCCCGGAGTCCCGGGCAAGGGTGCCATCCCCGGCGTATTCGCGCAGCGAAGCCGCCACGGCGGCCGCGAGCACCGCCACGACCGGAACCCGGAGCTGCCTGGCCAGCCTTTCAACGCCGCCGGACGCGCCGGCGCCGCCATCCGGCAGCTCGTGAGCCTGGCTGAGCTGCTCGGGGCCGGGACCCGTCGCTCCGGGGATGCGGAGCCTGGTGCTGTACCCGCGCAGCTGCCTGCGCCAGCCATCCAGCGATGCCGAGTCAGCGGGCTGGCGTTCCCAGGCCGCGTAGTCGGCGGGCTGGAGCATGGGCGCGGCGATCGGCCCGGCGCCGGTCTCGCAGTAGCAGGCGCGCAGTTCCGCGGCGAGGACGCTCGCTGACCAGCCATCGATAACGGCGTGGTGCAGGCTGAGGGAAAGGAAATGCTTGCCGGGACCGCAGGTGATGATCATCACCCGGCACAGCGAGGGTCCTTGCAGGGCAAACGGCCGGCGCAGGTGGTCCTTGACCAGCCGCATCGCCTCGGCCTCTGGGTCGTGCTCGGCCGAGAGATCGAGCACCGCCGCCGGGACCTTGGCAGACGGCGCGACCACCTGCCAGACCTTGCCGTCCACGCCGGTCAGGGTGGTTCGAAGCGCCTCATGCCGGGACGCGAGCCGGCCGATGGCGGCTACCAGCCGTGGTATGTCCAGAGGGCCGAGAAGCTCCAGCACCACCCCGACGTTCACCGCCGACTCGCCGTCCTTGGCCGACAGGAACAGAGACTCCTGGAGAAAGGAGGCCCCGAAGATCTCAGCTGTCACCGCGCGTCCTCCGTGGTAGGGGCTTGATCGGTGCGTCCCCCGCTTCCTCAAGCGGCCGGGCGGTCAGCATCAGCTGTGCGTACTCCGCGAGCGTCCCCGCGCGGTAGACGTCCTCTTCCCTGGCCGCCTTGCGGAGCTCACGCCGGACCCTGACGGTGATCTCCGCCGCCTCCAGCGAGGTACCGCCCAGGTCAAGGAAGTCGCTGGCCGGGGCGACCGGCTGCTGAAGCACGGCCTCCCAGATCCGCGCGATGCGCTCGTCGGTCTCGCCTGCGGGGAGCCCGACCTCGCGCACGGCGAGGGTCCGGATCAGCGCGGCCAGCGCATGCTTGGCGACCTTCGACGTCGCCGTTCGAGGCAGCTCCGCGGCCACGGCGATCCGGCGCGGTGCCCTAGCCGGGCCGAGCCGCTGACGGGCGTACTCGTACAGGCCCGCCATGTCGAGGTCGGGCGCCGCCTTGACGACCGCCGCCACGTACTGGCCCAGCACGTCGTGCGGAATGCCGAGAACCGCGGCCTCGGTCACCTGCGGGTGATCTTCGAGCACGGCGGCCACCTCCAGCGTGGAGACGTTGAGGCCGCCGCTGATGACGATGTCGTCTTCGCGGTCGCTCAGGTAGAGGAACCCGTCCGCATCCAGGTGCCCGACGTCACCCATGCGCACCCAGCCGTCGGCCAGGAACACCCGGGCCGAGGCGGCCGGGTCGCCGATATAGCGGCGAGGGGCGACACTGTCCGCCTTGAGCTGGACCTCACCCGTGGTCCCCGGTGGCACCTCGGTCCCGGCCGCGTCGACGACGCGCACCCGGGTGCTTCCCTCGGGCTTGCCGACCGACGCGGGACGGGCGCGGTCGAAACGGGCCCTCACCCGGGCCGGCCAGGATTCGGTCGACGCGTACATGTTGACCGTGGCCGCGTTCGGGAACATGGCGTCGAGCCGCTCAAGCGAGGCGGGACTGATCGGAGCGCTCATCGTGCGGACCATGCGCACCGAGGAAAGATCGCGCTGCGCTGCCTCCTGGGCGTGCAGCAGCGCCAGTGCCATCGTGGGGACGAGCACGATATCGGTCGGCCGGTGCTTCTCGATTGCGTCCAGGAATTCTTCGGCGCGAAATTCCGGCAGCGCGAGGACCGTGTGCGGCGTGTTGCCGAGCGGCTGTACCAGCAGTCCCAGCCCGGCGTTGGTCGCGGCCGGAACCGAGTGCAGAACTACCTTCGCGATGCCGGCCGGGGTGCAGCACAACGATTGCAATATGTTCTCGTGTGTCGCGGCAACGCCTTTCGGGCGGCCCGTGGTCCCTGAGGTGAAGATGATCTGGGCATCGTCGTGGTCCCTGATCGTGACATCCAGCGGTGACTTCGCCCCGCTTTCAAGCTCGGTCAGGGAGCTCGCCCAGCCTTCGCACCCGGCAATCGGCTGGTCGCGGATCACCCCCACGGCCGCGGCGCTGGCCTGCGCCCATCTCACGTGCTCCTCGCCGTGGCTGGTGAGCACCGGGACCGCCGTCGCGCCGGACTTATGGATCGCCGCGTACGCGACCGCGTAGCTGATCCAGTCGTTGGCGACGGGCAGCAGGACCCTGTCACCCTGCTTGACTCCGAGGGCCGCGAGTCCGAGCGCGGCCTCGTCCGAGCGCTGGTCCCAGGTGCGGATTGTCAGTCGCCCGCCGTCGGGCAACGCTCGAACCGCGATCTGCCCGCCGCGCTCGGCCGAGAGTATCCGTAGCCGCCCGGGAATAGTTAGGTCGTCCGCTTTGATCGACACGGTTCCTCCTGGCTTTCGCCGATCTGGTCGCAAGCCGCATGCTTGTTAAACCCGGGCAGCCTTAGCGCCCGGCTGTAATCTTTGTCCGTTGTGCGTATATCTCGGAATCCATCGATGGTTTAGATCGTCATGCATCTTCCCAGGTCACGACCGTGTCGCACTCTAGCTGTCGCCCGTCTTGCGCGCAGGCAAGATGCAGAACCAATTCCAGTTAACGACCGTTTATCTTGGTTTGGCCGAGGTGCGCTGATGCTAGTACATTCGTTACGCAATAACCCGGTCCGGGGCAGAAATGCGCGACCCGGTAATGGGAGCGGACGCCGAATGCCGGAGCCCGGCCCGGGAGTGCCGGGTCGTGCTGCCGAGCTAGCGGGCTTCGAGGGATGCGGCCGACCCGACGACCGGTGACCGACGCCGGGCGGGGGGCAGAAGACATCGGCCCGATCGGACTAATTCGTAAAATAAACACCTCATTACAGTGACGCACTGTTTACAATCGGCGTCGATGTGGTATCGATGACATATGTCGCCAGTGACGCCTGACCAGGTGAAATACCCGGTAGTGAGCCAGCGCTGCGGGCCTTGGCGCAGCCGTCGGCCGTCTGCCACACGCGGGCCATTCATGCCTCGCTGCTGGTCACTTCAGGTCGCTGCCGGAGAGGAGCAGTCATGACGCAGGATCGGACCCGGCTGCTGGGAATACCGCAGATACCACGGGCGGGCGCAGGAGGCCTCAGGACGTTGCGATATGGCTCGGCGATGCTCGCCCTGATCGCGGCTAGCGTGGCAACCGCGTGCAGCGGCAGCGGCGGCAGTTCCGCCGACCTGGCGACCGGAGGACGGGTGGGCGGCACGCTCACGGTTGCGGCGCCGAGCGCTCCGTCCAGCCTCGACCCGGCCGTCGGCCAGCCCGCCAACGAGACCTACAGCGACCTCGCCTACACCCCGCTCATCGTCCAGGCGTCCGACGGCAACTACCAGCCGGGCCTGGCCGAGAGCTGGAGCTACGGGCCCGACAACGAGAGCTTCACCATCAAGCTGCGCCCCGGCGTCAAGTTCAGCGACGGGACCGCGCTGAACGCCGAGGCCGTCAAGGCCTGGATCGCGCACGAGATGAAGCCGGGCAACGGCGGCGCCAGCTACCTCGCGACCCTCAAGTCGGTCGACGTCACCGGACCGCTGACGCTGACCCTGAAGTTCAGCAGCCCGGCGCCGGACCTTGAGATGGTCTTCGGCCAGATCCTCGCCCTGGGCATGATCGGCAGTACCCGTGCCGTGCAGGCGGGCTCGCTGGCGAAGGAGACAGACGGCGCGGGCCCGTACATGCTGGACGCCGGCGCCACCGTTTCCGGGGCCACCTACACCTACGTGCCCAACCCCTATTACTGGGACAAGCCCGCTGTGCACTGGTCGAAGGTGGTCGTGCAGGTCATCGCGAGCCCCACCGCCGCGCTCCAGGCACTGCAGTCGGGGCAGGTCCAGGTGGCGATGGATCAGCCGGTCACGAGCGTTCCCGCGGCGACGAAATCCGGGCTTAAGTACGTCGATCCGCTTACGCTGCTGCTCGGCCTGGGCATCCTCGACCGCAGTGGCAAGATCGACAAGCCGCTCGGCAACGTTCAGGTGCGGCAGGCCCTGAACTACGCCATCAACCGCAGCGCCCTGGCCAAGGTTCTCGGCTCAGGGTACGGGGTTCCGATCACGCAGATGGCTGCCCCCGGCTGGGACAGCTACGACGCCGCGCTCGCAAAGGCTTACCCGTACGATCCCGCGAAGGCCAAGCAGCTGCTGGCGGCGGCCGGGTACCCGCACGGCTTCACCCTGCCGGTCGTGTCGGTCGCCGCTGTCGGCCAGGACCTGCTGGCAAATGCCCTCCAGGGGCAGCTGTCGGCGGTCGGCATCACGGTGAAACCGGACATCACGACGAACGTCGGCGCCTACTTCCAGGCGATGTCCAGCGGCACCTATCCCGCGGCCACGCTCAGCTTCGGTGAGCTGCCCGCCGCCTTCGACTACGAGGACCTGTATGGTCCTGCCGCCGCCTTCAACCCGTTCAAGAGTGGCAGCACGCAGCTGGCAGCGCTGGACGGCAAGCTGAGCTCCGCATCCGCGGGAGCGGAGCCGACCATCGCCGAGCAGATGCAGGCGCTGCTCGTCGACCAGGCCTGGTTCGTGCCCGTGGCCGCCACGCCGCTGGTCGTGCTGTACCAGTCGAATGTGACCGGTGTGAACGCCACGCCCCAGCGGAACGTGGTCTACATGACGGAGATCGGGCCCGCAGGATGAGCACCGCCCGTCAAGACCTGGCCGGGGCCGTGACCGCACGGCCCCGGCCGGGGGGGCCACGGCCCCGGCCGGCCGGGCGAGGCGAGACCGAATGCTTAGCCTGATCGGACGGCGGCTGGCGCTTTCGCTCCCGCTCCTGGTGATCGTGCCGACGGTGACGTTCCTGCTGGCGGCGCTCATCCCCGGTGACGTCGCGCGCACTATCCTCGGCACGGACGCAACCCAGGCGCAGTACCTGCAGCTTCGCCAGTCCCTCGGACTCAACGAGCCGCTGCTCACGCGGTACTTCACGTGGCTCGGCAACGCGCTGCACGGGAACCTGGGCACGTCCCTGTTCTGGCAGCAGCCGGTCACGTCCCTGCTCGACAGCCGCGTGCCGGTCACGCTGTCCCTCGTGATCGGCGCGACCGCGGTCGCCACGGCGGTCGGCGTGGTCTTCGGCGTCGTGGCGGCCCTGCGGGCCGGCGTGGTCGGCAAGATCGTGGACGCCATCGCGATGGTCGGCCTGGCAATCCCCAACTTCTTCCTCGGGCTGCTCCTCGTCACCTGGTTCGCGGTGACGCTCAGGGCGTTCCCCGCGACCGGGTACGTCCCGTTCAGCCAGTCGCCCGGCGACTGGCTCAGAAGCATCGTGCTGCCGGTCATCACCCTGGCCGTGCCCGGGATCGCGGTCATCGCCAAGCAGACCAGGGACGCGATGCTCGAGGTGCTCGACCGGCCCTTCATCAGGACCCTGCGGGCCGCGGGCGTTCCCGGCCGATCGATCATCGGCAAGCACGCGCTGCGGAACGCGGCGATCCCGGTGGTCACCGTCATCGGCCTGATCTTCATCGGCAGCCTCAGCGGAACCGTCCTGGTCGAAACGGTATTCGCGCTGCCGGGCCTCGGCGGGCTGGTCGTGCAGGCGACCAGCCAGCACGACCTGCCGCTCATCCAGGGCGTCGCGGTCTACTTTACGGTCGCCGTCATCTGCGTCAATCTGCTGGTCGACCTGACCTACTCCTGGCTCGATCCACGGGTGCGCGTATCGTGATCGCCGTCCAGCCGCAGCTGCAGGCCAGCCCGGGCACCGCCCAGCCGCAGTCGTTCGCCCGCCGGTTCATGGCCCGGCCCGCCGGAGTCGGCGCGGCGGTGTTCCTCCTGCTCCTGGTCCTGGCGTGCGTGGCGGCAGCGCTCATCGCGCCGGACAACCCCGGGACCCAGGACCTGACCGACGTCCTGTCCGGCCCGAGCGCGCATCATCTGCTCGGCACCGACACCCTGGGCCGGGATGTGCTGAGCCGACTGCTGTACGGCGGGCAGAGGAGCCTGCTCTCGGTCGCCGAGGGGCTGGCCGTCGTCCTCGCGCTCGGGGTGCCGCTCGGCCTGGCCGCCGGGTACCGCGGCGGCGGGCCGGACCGCGCGCTCAGCCGGGGAGCGGAGATGGTCATGGCCATTCCGCCGATCATCATCATCCTGGTCGTGCTGGCCGTGATCCCCGGCAGCGAGAATGCCGCGATGCTGGTCTTCGGCCTGCTCGGGGCGCCATCGATGCTGCGCGTGGTGCGCGGTGCCACCCTGAAGGTCCGGGAGGAGCCCTATGTCACCGCAGGCCGCCTCTGCGGCCTGTCACCGCTCCAGGTCGTCCGCCGCCACGTGCTGCCACGGGTCGCCGGGCCGATCATCGTCCAGGCATCGATCTTCGCCGCCTATGCCCTGCTCTTCGAGACCGGCCTGGCCTACCTGGGGCTGACCGCCAGCTCGAACTCGCCGACGTGGGGCGGGATGGTCGCCGAGGCATCCACCGTCATCGAGCAGCAGGAGTGGCTGCTGATCCCGTCGGGAGCGCTCATCGCCATCACCATCTTGGCCTTCGGCCTGCTCGGGGATGCGGTCCGCGACGCCGCCGCCATGCAGGACGCCTCCCCTGCGCACCGCAGGCGCGCGACGGTTCCGCGCGACGCCGCCAGGCACGCCGCCCCCGCCTGCCCGCCGGCAGCGCCCACGGCCGACGAGGCTGCTCTGCTTTCCGTGCGCGGGCTTTCTGTGACAGGGCAAGGGCGGGCCGGGCAGACGCTCGTCGTCGACTCCGTCGGCTTCGATGTGTTTCCCGGCGAAACGGTGGGGCTGGTGGGCGAGTCGGGCTGCGGCAAGACCGTCACCGCCCTAGCCGTCCTGCGCCTGCTGCCCGGAAGCCTCGCGGTCACGGGCGGGCAGGCTCAGTGGGCAGGCCATGACCTGCTTGCGATGCCCGACCGCGCCTTTGACGCCCTGCGCGGGTCGGCTCTCGCGTACGTCTCCCAGGAGCCGCAGTCCAGCCTCGACCCCTCCTTCACGGTCGGCAGCCAGCTCGCCGAGGTGATCCGCCGCCACGACCGGGTGCCGCGCTCGGCGGCGCGAGCCCGCGCGGCGGATCTGCTGCGCCAGGTGGAACTGCCTGACCCGCGGCGGACCGCGCGCGCCTACCCGCACGAGCTGTCGGGCGGGATGGCGCAGCGGGCGGCCCTCGCGCTGGCCCTCGCCGGGCGACCGGAGCTGCTTATCGCCGATGAGCCGACCACCGCCCTTGACGTCACCGTGCAGGCCGAGATGCTGGCCCTGCTGCGCCGCCTGGCGCGCGAGACCGGCCTGGCCGTCCTGCTGATCACCCACGACTGGGGCGTGGTGGCGGACATCTGCGACCGGACCATCGTGATGTACGCGGGCCAGGTCGTCGAGCGCGGCGGCGTCCAGGACCTCTTCGACCGCCCGTTGCACCCCTACACCCTGGGCCTGCTGCGCTCCCACCCCTCGCTGGCATGCGCGGGGCAGCCGATCACCGCGCTGCCCGGCCGCGTCGTCCCGCCGGGCGCGTGGCCGACCGGATGCCGCTTCGCCCCGCGCTGCGGGTTCGCCGACGACGCGTGCCGAGCGGGGCCGATACTCCTGACCGAGCACCGCGCCGGCCGTCAGGCACGCTGCGTGCACACCGAACAGGTACTACCCGACGAGGTGAGCACCCGATGACTGAGCCCCTGTTGGAGATCCGAGGGCTGTCGGTGGAGTACCGTCGCCGACGGACAGTCAACGTCGCCGTCAATGACGTGAGTCTCAATGTGTCGCCCGGCGAGACCGTCGGAGTCGTCGGCGAATCCGGGTCAGGCAAGACGACGATCACGCGCGCTGTCCTCGGACTGACCGCCATCGCGTCGGGTGAGGTGCTCTTCGGCGGCCAGGGCATCACCAGACTGGACTTCGCCGGGCGGCGCCGTCTGTACCGGCAAGTCCAGCTCGTCTTCCAGGATCCGTACAGCAGCCTGAACCCCTCCAGGACAGTCGCGCGCACGCTGGCCGAGCCCCTCCAGGCCTACGGCGAGAAAGACGCCGGCCTGGTGCGCACGCGGGTGCGCGAGATGCTGGAACGAGTGCAGCTCCCCGACGGGACGGCTGACCGCTTTCCGAGGGAGCTGTCGGGCGGTCAGCGGCAGCGGGTCGCCATCGCCCGGGCGCTGATGCTGTCACCCCGGCTCGTGATTCTCGACGAACCCCTTAGCGCCCTTGATCTGTCCGCTCAAGCGCAGATCCTCAACCTGCTGCGGGAACTCCAGTCCAGGGCCGGGCTGAGCTACCTTTTCATCTCCCACGACCTGGAAGTCGTCCGTTATCTCTGCGACCGCGTCATGGTCATGTACCAGGGGCGGGTCATGGAGGCGGGCCCGGCCGGGCAGGTGTCCGGTCAGTCCGCCCACCCCTACACCCACCTGCTGCACCAGGCCTCGCCGGTCCCTGACCCGCAGGCACAGTGGCGGCGGCGTACGACCGCGGTGGCGGCTGAGCCCCGGGAACCGCCGCCGCAGCGGGCCGGCGACGAGCGCTGCGACTTCGCGCCGCGCTGCCCGTTCGCCGTCAGCCGCTGCTGGACGGAACGCCCGTCACTGCGGCCGGCTCACGGCCAGGGCGAGGTCGCCTGCCACCGATTCCCGCAGTGGCGGGACGAGATCCAGCCAGCGGACCACGCCAGTTCCCGCCGGGCGGTGCCCGACCCGCGCGTCGAGCTGGCGCCCGTCGCCGTCGAGCGCGGCCGCCGGCAGGTCATCGACGGCGCGCTGCGCGGAGAGGACAAGTAGGCGGTGGAGCTGAACGGATACGTGGCGCCCGGATTCGGGCAGGTGGCCGAGGAGTTCAGCCGCAATTTCACCGTGCGCGGCGATCTCGGCGCTTCGTTCGCCGTCATGCGCGACGACGAGGCGCTGGTGGACCTCTGGGGCGGCATCGCCGACCGGGCGAGGGCGCGGCCCTGGACCGCAGACACGCTCCAGATCCTTTTCTCCGGCACCAAAGGATTCGTGGCCGCCTGCCTCTTGCTGCTCATCGAGCGGGGCCAGCTCACGCTGGAAGCGCCGGTGGCGCGGTACTGGCCGGAATTCGCGGCCGCCGGCAAGGCCGAGGTCCCGGTCAGGGACCTGGTCACGCACGCCGTGGGCCTGCCCGGCCTGGAGGTTCCCGTCACCTGGCAAGAGGCGACCGATGCGCGCCGGATGGCGGTGCTGCTGGCCGCGCAGCCGCGCAGCCGCGATCCCCGGGCGACCCGCACGTACCACGCCGTCACCTTCGGCTGGCTCTGCGGCGAGCTCGTGCGCCGGATCGACGGACGCGGCATCGGCCAGTTCTTCGCCGAGGAGATCGCCCTTCCGCTGGACCTCGAACTGTGGATCGGCCTTCCGGCGGAACTCGAAGCGCGGGTGTCGACCGTCGAGCTGGCGCCGACGTGGACATCCGTCGCGGACGAGCGGCTGGCCCTGGACCCGCTCAGGCGCGCGATCGGGAACCCGCCCAGGTACCAGCCGGAGAGCTTTCCCTGGAACGAGCCCGACTGGCACGCAGCCGAGGTTCCGAGTTCCAATGGCATCGGCACGGCACGGTCGGTTGCGCGCTTCTACGCCTGCCTTGAGCAGCTGCTTTCTCCGGCAACGGTGCGGCTCGGGAGCACCGTCCTCAGCAGCCGGCATGACCCGCTGATGGAGCGGACGACCTCGTTCGGCGTCGGCTTCCAGCTCCAGACTGACATGCTCACCCTCGGGCCGGAGCCGGGAGCGTTCGGCCACGGCGGCGCCGGAGGATCGGTCCACGGACGGTGGCCCCGACAGCGCCTCGGCTTCTCTTACGCGATGAACCAGCTCCGCGACGACCCAGGCGACACGCGCGCCGCAGCCCTGCTCACCGCGCTCTACGGCTGCGTTGAACGGGAGGCGGCGGCATGAACTCCACCTCATCAGCACGCTCTTCCGCTCTGGGAACTCCGGTGTCGCAGCGGCCAATGCGGGAACGTGACCTCGCCGAACTGCGTCAGGAGGAACGCGACCAATCGCTGGCGGGCGCAGGCGAGCCCGAGGCGGTCGCCTCAGTCACGCAGATCAGCGCCCGAGGCGTGCCCGCGTGGCTGTACCGGCCCGCGCCGTACCGGGGAGGCGTGTTCGTCTGGCTGCATGGCGGCGCGTGGATGCTCGGCACCCCGGCAAGCCAAGATCCCCTGGCCCGTGCCTTTGCCAACCGGATCGGCTGCGCCGTGCTTTCCGTCGATTACCGGCGCTCACCGGAACATCGCTATCCGGCGGCAACCGATGATGCGTGGAACGCGACCCGCTGGGCGGCCGGCCGGTTCGGCCAGGTCGCCGTCGGCGGCGATAGCGCCGGCGGTAACCTCGCCGCCGCCGTCGCGCTTCGCGCCCGCGACCATGGGTTTGCCCTCGCCCTGCAGATGCTGGTCTACCCGGTCCTTGACGGAGACCTGGACGCCCCGTACAGGGAGGATTTCGCGAAACGGAACTCCGATCCCGTCGACCAGGAAACGCTCGGCGCCAACTGGCGTGACAACATGAGCTACATCTGGCAGGAATACGTCCCCGACCAGGCCCAGCGGCTGTCAGCTGACGCGTCGCCGATACACGCCAGCTCGCTGGCCGGCCTCGCGCCCGCCATGCTCATCACGGCCGGGCGCGACATCCTCTGCGCCGAGAGCGAAGAGTACGCCCGCAGGCTGGTCGAAGCCGGCGTCCCGGCCCGCCTGCGCAACTACCCCCGCGCTAGTCACGGCTTCTTCCACCTCTTGGCCGCCGCCCCCGATGCGCGGGACGCCGTCAACGCGTCCGCCGGAGCCGTGCGGCGCGTGTTCAGCCAGGACCCGGCCGACAAGGCCGGCAACCCGCTTCGGCCAGCAGAGATCCGGACGTCCAGCAAGCGCCGCCTATGATTGCGTTATGCGGGAGTTCCGCCTGAAAGACGTCGCGGCGCTGGCCGGCGTGTCAACCGCGACCGTGTCTCGCGTCCTGCATGGCAACGGCTACGTATCAGCGCGGGCACGGATGAGGGTCGAACAGGCCCTGCGTGACAGCGGTTACCGCCTTAATGCCGTCGCCCAGGAACTGCGGCGCCAGAAAACCATCACCATCGGGCTGATCCTGCACGGCGAGCTCTCGCACCCCTTCGTCGGAGAAATCGTCATCGGAGCCGAGCAGGCCGCCGCCGAGCATGGATTCAACGTGCTGCTCTTGAACGCGCACGGCAACGCCGACCGGGAACGCGAATGCGTCGAGACGCTGCTCGAGCGGCGTGTCGACGGAATCATCTTCACCACCGCGGTGCAGGGCAAGAACGTCTCCCTCGCCATCGACGCCGGCGTCCGCGCGGTGGAGATCGAACGACGGCTCTGCGGCGCCGCCTCGGCCGTCGTGGTCGACAACCACGCGGCGGCGGTGGAGGCGATGCGCCACCTGGTCGGCCTTGGGCACCGCAGAATCGGCTTCCTTGGTGAGGCATTCCCGCACGGTGGCGGCGACGAGGTGGCCGACATTCCGAGGGAGCGGTTCGAGGCTTACTGCGACGCGCTGGGGGAATGCGGGCAGGAGCTGGACGACTCGCACATCGTCCTCGGCCGCTACCCGCGAGAACAAGGCGGATGGGGCGGCCTGGCAGCGGGCGTCGCCTACATGCGGCGCCTGCTCAAGCAGGCGCCCGGCTTGACCGCCGTATTCGCCGTATCAGACCTGGTGGCCGCAGGCGCCCTGCAGACGTTGTACGCGGAACGAGTCCGGGTACCCGAGCAGTTGTCGGTCGTCGGCTTCGACGATACGTTCGCCAGGTACCTGACACCGCCGCTGACCACGATCCGCCAGCCCATGTTCGACATGGGCTACAAGGCCGCGTCGCTGGCCATCAGCCTGGTCGCCGAGGACGCACCCGGCGGCTCGGTCGAGTTCTGCCAGACACGCCTGATCATCAGGGAGACGACCGCCCCAGCCCGTTCGGGATGAGCGCACGCTAAAGGTGGAACCACGGTCCGTTAGCTCAGATCAAAAGCTTTTTGCCGAACGGACCTGAGGTGACTGTGGCACATCAGCCATTGACTCGGCCTGCCGTGCGGAGGACCCGGACAAAGTTTGAGTCGTAGCGGCCGGGGCAGTTGGGCGGGCGCCTGAGCACCTCGCCTCAGGCACGCTCACCGTGCAACGCGGTCCGGCCAAGGGGACCGGCGAACGGCGTTGTAGGCGGCACGTGAAGGGAGTCGGTTATGGGTCTGGGCAAGAAGGTCAAGGACAAGGGCAAGGAAATCAAGGGCAAGTCCAAGAAGAACGCCGGCAAGGCCACCGGCGACAACCGCCTGCGGGCCAAGGGGAAGCTCGAAGAGCTGACCGGCAAGGTCAAGCTCAAGGGCGAGAAGGCCAAGCACGCCGCGAAGAAGTAGCCGGGCCGCACGGCCTCGGTCAGTTAACCCACAGACACGTTCTCGCTTGACGGCCCCCGCGCCGCAAGCTGTCAGGAGCTCCTCGTGATTATTCTCGGCATCGTTCTTCTCATTATCGGATTCGTGGTGAAGATCGCGATCCTCTGGACGATCGGCATCATCGTGCTGCTGATCGGCCTCGCCCTCGCGCTGCTGGGCATGGTCGGCCACGCGGTCGGCGGCCGCCGGCACTACTTCTGACCATGACGGCAGACGCAGCGGCCCTCGGGGCCGGCGGCTGCGGCGAGGTCACCGCAGCCGCCCGCGCGGCCGGGGACCTAGAACTCCCCCGGCCGCTGCGGCTGCTTCTGGTCGCGGGCTGGAACTGACCGAGTCGAGCGGACTGCCCGTGGCCGCCTACGCGGTCGCCGCCTGGCTCCCGGGCTGAGGCACCAATTCGCAGCGCCTGCGCAAATAGGTGCGACGCAATAGACGACAAGAAGTACGTTTAGGTCATGACGTCCTCAGGGATGCAGTGGACCAAGGCGGAGCCAGGCCACGTCTCGCAGAAGATCGACACGAGCACGGCGAACGTGGCCCGGATATACGACTACTGGCTGGGCGGCAAGGACAACTTCGAGGCGGACCGGATAGCGGCTGAGAAGGTGCTCACGCAGATGCCGGGCCAGCGGCGGTCCGCGCTTGAGAACCGCCGGTTCCTGCGCCGGGCGGTCGGGTTCCTGGCCGGCGAGGCCGGGATCGACCAGTTCCTTGACATCGGGGTCGGCCTGCCCACCCAGGGCGCCGTCCACGAGGTGGCACACGAGATCAACCCGAGGTCGCACGTCGCCTACGTCGACTACGACCCGGTGGTCGTGGCGCACGGCAACGCCCTGCTCGCCACCCCCGACCAGAGCGTCGTCGTCCAGGCGGACATCCGTCGTCCCGGCGAGCTGCTTGCGAACCCGGTGATCCGGGGGCACCTCGACTTCGGCCGCCCGGTCGCGGTGCTGCTCTTGGCCATCATGCACTTCGTATCCGATGACGATGACCCGGCTGCGGTCGCCGCCAGCCTGCGGGCGGCGCTGGCCCCCGGCAGCTACCTGGTGCTGACCACCATCTGTCAGGAGCTCCTGCCTGACAAGGAGGCCGCAGCGCGGGCGAAGGACGTGTACCAGAAGGCCGGCCAGCCGATCCAGGCGCGCAGCGCAGAGGAGATCCGCGGGTTCTTCGGCGACTTCGAGCTGGTCGAGCCGGGTCTGGTGCCCAAGCACGCGTGGCGTCCGGAGGCGGGCACGGCGGTCGCCGACCCGTCGGACATCAGCCTCGGCGGGGTCGCCCGCAAGATCGCCTAGCGTCACCGGGCGCTCGGTCCTGGCCGCCCGATCCTGGCGGCTCAGTCCTGGCCGCTCAGTCCGGGAGCAGGGCGGCGGTCAGCATCCGCTCCAGCCAGCGACGGTACGCCTCGGCGTCCCAGCCGCGGGCGCGCCGGAGCCGGTCGAAGAGCTGGGGCGAGGTCAGCACCCAGCAGGAGTCCGCCGCCTCGGCGGCGGGCAGGCCCGGCCTGAGCCAGCCCTCGGCCGCCAGGTGCCCGGTGAACGCGGTCACCCCGCGCAGCCGCTCCGCATCCGCCTCGGCCG
>DATCGA010000118.1:0-52735 GCA_036509215.1 Trebonia sp. | reverse complement strand
GCGGGCGACCTCGTGGGCCGGGTCTCCGTAGGTGACCGCGACGGCGAGATCGATGACGGCGGTGCGGCCGAGCACGCCCACGGCCGCGTGCGGGTGGCGGTGCCCCAGGGTGGCCTGCTCGGCCAGCGCGGCGAGTTTGCCGTGGGAGCTGCGGCCGAAGGCGACGCGGACGCCGGGAACCAGGCGGGCGCTGTCACGGGCCAGGGTGGCCACGATCCGGGCGGCGATGCGGACGGTTCCGAGCTCTGTGGTCTGCAGCGTGTACCACACGTCCCTGACCAGGACCCGGATCTGCCTCATGACCGCCGCGGTCAGGCCGGGGGGAGCCGGCACCGGGGTGGCCGCCGTTTCTGCCACCGGCGCCCACAGCTCCGCGAACTCGGCGATGGCGGCCCGGCAGTGCACGCAGTCCCGCTGGTGGGCGTCCAAATAGCCCGCGCGGCCGTCGGCGACCTGCTCGAGCAGCGGATCAACCTCAGCGCCGCACGGCAGCGTGACCGCGTCCATCAGATAGCTCACGTCCGACCCGTCGGCAGGCGGATCATCCACAGGCTCGGTCACCTCCACTCCTCCAGCCTCTTCCCCAGTGTGCGCCTTGCCCGGAACAAATGGCTACGGACCGCCGGGACGGTACTGCGGGTCACGTCCGCGACTTCGGCGTACGAAAGCCCCTCAAAATGGTGCAGCACTACCACCGTGCGCTGCGGGAACGGCAGTGCGGCGAGGGCATCGGTGACCGCGTCGACAGCGAGGTTGCGCTCGGCCTGCACGGCCGGGCCCGCGACCGGGTCGGTGGCGTCCTCCAGCAGGTCGCCCTGGTCGGCGACCCGGCTGCGGCTGAGCTTGTTGAGGGCCCGCCGGGTGACGATCTGATAGAGCCAGGTGGAGAACGAGGCATCGCCCCGGAACCGGGAGAGGTTCTCCCACGCGGAAACCAGGGCCTCCTGGGCAATGTCCTGGGCGTCATGATGGTTCCCGCATAGCCGCAGCGCAACCCGGTAGGCCATCGCGGAATGACGCTGGACGAGCATTTCGTAGGCATCCAGATAGCCGTCGCGGGCACGGGCCACCAGATAAGCGTCCCCCATCTGCGGCTCCGGCTGCATTCCTGCCCCGCTATCAGTTCGAGCTGTCTGCCCTGTCGAGCTGCCACTACTGCCCAGACGAACGCGGCCCATGCGGCAGTCCGATCCCGGTCCGGTTGAAGGGTGCCTTCCCTGGCATGGCCAAAAAATACGGCGAGATGCTGCGACGTTCCGGCTGCGGTGGTGTCTAACTGAAAGACGGCCCGGTGGGACGACTTCTCGCCAGGCCGCCACGGCACCAGAACGGCATCCGCAGCAGCACGGCATCCAAGGGAGCGTGTCCGATGAGCCAGACCGCAGCAGACAGGACGAGCGAGCAGACCCCCGCTACTACCAGCACCAAGGCCACCATCGCCACCAAGGACCGGCTGGCCACCGACGACGGGCAAATCTCAGTCGCCGAGGGCGTGGTGCAGAAGATCGCCGGCAAAGCATGCCGCGAGATCTCCGGGGTGCACGCCATGGGCACCAGCGGCAGCCGCGCGTTCGGCGCGATCCGCGAGCGCATCCCTGGCAGCTCAGGGCCCAGCTTCGCCCAGGGCGTCGGTGTCGAGGTCGGCGAACAAGAAGCCGCCATCGACTTGGACATCGTTGTCGAGTACGGCGTAGGCATCGCCGAGCTTGGCCGCAGCATCCAGCGCAACGTCAAGCAGGCGGTCGAGCGGATGACCGGACTGCGCGTGGTCGAGGTCAACATCGCCGTGGACGATGTCTACCTGCCCGATGACAGCGACCAGCAGGCAGCAGCGCCAAGCCGGGTCTCGTGACCGTTCCCTCATCCGGCCTCCCCGCCGCTGACGCGGTTATCGACGGGATCGACGTCGATGCCGTCGCAGCGGTCGTCCGAGCCTGCGCGGGCGTGTCCGGGCTCGACGGCGGCCAGTACGGCGAGGTCACCACGTACCTGCCCGGCCGCGCGGTTCGCGGTGTCGTAGTCGGCGGCGGCCGGGTCCGGGTGCAGGTCCGGTCCGCGTGGGGAACCGAGGCACCGCTGCTCGCCGCCGCGATCACCGCGGCGCTGGCCCGGCTGACCGGGAACCGCCCGGTCGACGTGGCGATCGCCGACATCGACGACCCGCCCGTCACGTTTGACCGGGGACACGCCCGCGAATCCGAGCCTCTGGCCGGCCGCAGCAGCCCCGGTGCCGCCGGGTCTGCTCCCCAATAGGGATGTGAGTGATGAACCGTACCGCCCTTGCCACCATAACCGGCCTGATCCTCGGCCTGGCACTGGTGTTCGGCAACTTTGGTGACATGCTGATTGTGGGCCTGATCGGGCTGATCGGCTACGTCATCGCCAAGGTGCTTGACGGCGACCTGGATGTGCAGGGATGGCTGTCACGCAGTCGCTTCCGCCGATGAGCGCGATCGTTCAGGCCGAGCCGCAGGGAAACGACGGCAGCGGCGGGGATCTCGCCCGGGCGGGCCGCAACGACCTGGGCATGATCAGCATCGCCGACCAGGTGGTGACCAAGATCGCCGCGTGCGCCGCCGCCGAGCATCCCGACGCCGGGGCTGCTGCGGTCCGGATGCTCGGCCGCGCCGTTCCCGGCGCCGGGCGCCTGGGCGTCCGCGGCACGAGCCTGGACGCGCTGCCCAAGACCACGGTCGAGGTTGACGGCTCCAAGGCGTTCGTGTCCCTTGAGATCTGCGTCCGCTGGCCGGCGTCCGTTCGCGAGGTCACCGGGCAGGTGCGCCGCAACGTCCGTGACCGCGTCGCGGAACTGACCGGATTGCAGGTCGACGAGGTCCACATCGTGGTGTCCGACCTGGCGACCGACATCACCCTGCCGCCACGAGTCCGTTAAGGAAGGAAACCGCCGATGCGCCTGGTAAACCGGCCGCTGGCTCTCATCCTGGCGGCCGCCCTGGCTGTGGCCGCCGTCTTCGTGATCATCGAGGTCATCGCCGCCGCCGTCCATCACAGCCCAGTGGCGCTGCCCTGGACCACCTGGTACCGGTGGGCCAGCCGAACCCGCTGGGACCAGCTGGTGATCCAGGTCTGGTCCGCCATCTTGATCGCGATCGGCGCGGTGATCCTCGCCATCGAGCTCAAGCCCCCCCGCGTCACCCGGCTGCCGCTGCGGTCGCCCCATGACGCCACCGACGCCGCGGTGACCCGCCGCGGCCTGGCCAAGACCCTGCGGGCAGCCGCGACCGGGATCGACGGGATCTCGGCGGCGGCGGTCACCGTCGGCCGCCGTCGCGCCCGCGTCACCGCCACCGCCGCCGCCCGCGGCCGGACCGCCGCCGAAGCGCTCCGCCAGCCGGTCACCCAGGCGCTGCAGGAGCGCCTCGACGACATGGGCCTGCGCCACCCGCCCAGCCTGACCGTGCGCGTGAACACCCGGAGCAGCTGATGCACGCCGATCGGACCAACCGCACCGCCCTCATCGTGTTCGGCCTGCTGGTCTTCGCCGCCGGTGGAGCCGGGATAACCGCCTCGGTCGGCGGGTTCGGGCAGGCGTTCTCGCACCGCACCCTGTTCGGCAACCGTGTCAGCGCCTACATCGGCCACCACGGGTGGGTGTGGTACGCCGCCGCCGCCGTCTGCCTGATCATCATCCTGGCCGCCCTGTACTGGATCATGGTCCTGCTCGTCTCCACCGACCGGGCCGACGACATCCCCATCCCCGTCGCCACCCACGAGGGGACCACGATCTTGCTCCCGGCCGCACTGACCGACGCCCTGACCCGGGAAATCGGCGCCTACCACGGCGTCGAGGCCGTCCGCGGCCGGATCATCGGCGACGCCGACGACCCGGAGATCGTCCTCGCCGTCACCGCCAGCCAGACCGCCGACCTGCACGCCCTCCACCAGCGGATCGAGACCGAGGCCCTCGCCCACGCCCGCAAGGCGCTCGGCCAGGCGGATCTCGCGATCCAGCTCGACCTCGCCGTCAGCCGATTAAGAAATGGCTTAATCGAGGCTCGTCCGGTTCGCCGCCCCGGAGTTACAGTCGCTTATACGCTTCAGCTGGAGACAGGGGGTGTCCGTCAATGGCCGCACAGGGCGCAGACGCGCTGGAAGTACTCCGGGATGTGTGGCGGAGCCAGGCGCAGGCCGACATCGACCTGGGCGACGACTGCGAGACCAAGGCGTGCAAGAAGATGTCCGGCGCGGGCGTCGGCTTCGACGACTTCGCCGGCGCGGGCGAGGCGGACCGCAGCGCGGCCTGGCGGGCCAGGCTGGAGCGCGAGGGCAAGCTCGGCCCGGCCGGGAGCCTGCGCGATCTGATCCTGCCGCCGGACGCCCCTGACCCGACGGACGCCGGCTGAGACCCACCCCGTGGACTACCCCAGAACCGTCCCTGAGCTCACCCAGCGCCTGCGCGGCGGCGGTTACCTAGCCGACCGCGGGCTCGCCACCACCCTGCTCATGTCGCTCTCGCTGCGCCGCCCGGTGCTGCTCGAGGGCGAGGTCGGCGTGGGCAAGACCGAGGTCGCGAAGGTGCTGGCCGACGTCTTCGGCCGTCGGCTCATCCGGCTGCAGTGCTACGAGGGCATCAGCACCAGCCAGGCGCTGTACGAGTGGGACTACGCGCGCCAGATGCTTCAGATCCGGGCGCTCTCGCACGACCAGGCGACCGACGAGCGGTCGGTTGACCAGCTGTTCGGGCCCAAGTTCCTGCTCGAGCGGCCGCTGCTCGAGGCGATCAGGCAGGGCGACCGGGCGGTGCTGCTGATCGACGAGGTCGACCGGGCCGACGACGAGTTCGAGGCGTTCCTGCTCGAGATGCTGTCCGACTTCCAGATCACGATCCCGGAGCTCGGCACGATCAGGGCGGAGTCTCCCCCGGTGGTGATCCTGACCTCCAACCGGACCAGGGAGCTGCACGACGCGCTCCGGCGCCGCTGCCTCTACCACTGGATCGGGTACCCCACCGCCGAGCGCGAGGCCGAGATCGTCGCGATCCGCGAGCCCGCGGCCTCCGGGCAGCTCATCGGCAAGGTGGTGGCGGCCGCGCAGCGGCTGCGGGAGCTGGACCTGGCCAAGCCGCCCGGGGTCGCCGAGACCATCGACTGGGTCCGCACGCTGGGCGTCCTCGGCGACATCGAGCTGACGCCGGAGGCGGCCGACGACACGCTCGGCGCGGTCGTCAAGGACCGCGACGACCTCGACCTGGTCCGGGAGAACCTGGCGGAGATCATCTCCGGTGGCTGACCCGGCCAGCGCCGACCCGGGCGATCCGTTCACGGCCGTGCTGGTCGGCTTCGCCCACGAGCTGCGGGCGGCCGGGCTGACGGTCGGCAGCGGCGACGTGCTCGCCTACTTCGCGGCCATGACGCCGCTCGACCCGACCGATCTGGTCGACCTGTACTGGGCCGGGCGGGCCACGCTGGTCAGCCGCCACGAGGACGACGGCGTGTACCACCAGGTGTTCCGCCGGTACTTCCTTGACGACGACGGGCCGGGCCGGGGCGAGCTGAAGTTCAGCGTGGAGGCGGCTGCCGAGGTCGAGGCGGCGCTGATGATGCCAGGCGCCGAGCCGGGCCCCGAGGACGGCAGGCAGCGGCCGGTCCTCGGCTGGATGGCGTCAGACGTGGACGCGCTCAAGCACCGGTCGTTCACCGCCTGCACGCCGGACGAGGTCGCCGCCCTGCGCAAGATCATGGCCAGGATGCGGCTGACCCCGCCCCGCCGCCGCACCCGCCGGACCAGGCCCGCCGCCGGCCGCGGGACCGAGCCCGACCTCCGCGCGACGATCAGGGAATCGATGCGGATGCACGGGGAGCCGCCCGGGCGGCTGTTCTTCCGGCAGCGCAAGACCAAGCTGCGGCCGATGGTGCTGATCCTCGACGTCTCCGGGTCGATGGCCGACTACTCCAGGCACCTGCTCCAGTTTGCGCACACGGCCGCGCACGCGGGCGCGCGGGTGGAGGTGTTCTGCTTCGGCACCAGGCTGACCCGCATTACCAGGGAGCTGTCGCGCCAGCGAGTCGACGCGGCGCTTGAGGAGGCGGCCCGGGCCGTGGTCGACTGGGACGGCGGCACCCGGATCGGCCAGTCGCTCGACGCCTTCGTCCGTCAGTGGGGCCGCCGCGGCATGGGCCGGGGCGGGGTGGTGGTGATCTGCTCCGACGGGCTTGACCGGGGCGATCCCGAGGTCCTCGCGCTGGCGATGGAGCGGCTGGGGCGGCTGTGCCACCGCATTGTCTGGCTGAACCCGCACAAGGGCGACAACCGGGATTTTCGGCCGAGCACGCTGGGCATGATGGTGGCGGCGCCGCATATCGACCTGCTGCTGTCCGGGCACGACCTCGCTAGCCTGGAAGAGCTGGCGCGAGAGCTGCCGGCGCTGAACTAGGTGAGGAGCATGCCGTGAGGTGGAGCGTCGGCATCGAGGCCGAAGGCGACCGCGTCTTCAGCCGTGAGGAGATAGTCGAGCTCGCCGACGCCGTCGCCGCCAGCGACGGGGTGGCCTCGGGCATCGGCACCAGCCGGTACGGCGCGCGGCTGGTTGTTGTCGCCGACGGCCGCGAGGACGCCGTCGCGGCCGCGACCGAGGTGTTCCTGGCGGCGGCGAGGACGGCCGGGCTGCCGGCCGCGCCGATCGTCGCGGCCGAGGCCGTCAGCGAGGCCGAGGAGGCCGAGCTGTCATGATCCGGCTCGGCTCGCTCGCGGGCTACCCGTTCGAGGGCCCCCGGCTGCTCGGCGGCTGGACGCCGCCGCAGGCGGCGGCGGTGTACGCGGTCATGTACAAGCCCGAGCCCGCCGCCAAGCCGGAGAACTACGCGGTGATCTACGTCGGCCACGCCGACGACCTCCTCGCCGAGCGGTTCCCGTTCAAGCACCCGAAGGCCCCGTGCTGGGTCAGCCGGGCCGGATCGAAGTGGAAGGTCTACGTCTGCACCTACGAGGTGCCGGGCGGGACCAGCGCCCACCGCGAGCAGATCGCCCGCGAGCTGATCGCCGTCTACCGGCCCAGCTGCAACGAGCAGCAGTACGACCACGCGTGGAAGGACGAGTGGATCGGCGAGTACTCGGCCGCGCCGACCACAGCGCCGGTCACCCGTCGCGGCCCCGATCAAAGGCCAAAGCCCTTATCTCGAACGGACCCGGCTGACTGTTTACCCGCCAGCCGCGTCCGTTCTGCCTTCGCTGCCGTTTAGGGGTGCGACCCGTAGCCGACGGCGCCGAGGAGGCGGGAGCGGCGGGTGCCGGAGGCGGGCCGGGCCGGCTCGGGGACGGCGGGCTCCGGCACCCGGGGGGTGACGCCGGTGACGATGCCCTCGGCCATGCCGTAGAGCAGCGGCAGCGCCCCGGCGACGACGCCGCCGGTCCGGTTGATGTGATCGACGCCCGGCATGATCAGCCCGGCGTCGGCCTCGATGCCGTGCACGATCCCGGCCGCGCCCTCGAGCTTGGCCCCGATCCGGTCCAGCAGCGTCCCGGCCCAGTACAGGTAGACGGCCAGGCCCGCGATGAGCGCGACGATGACGAGCACGGTCAGGACGACGAGCACGGTCATGACTTGACCTTTCCGAGTACCCGGCCGAGGAACAGGTGGTGTTCGAGCCCTTCGGCCAGGACCGCGTCGACGCCGGTGGCGACCTGCGGGATCAGCACGGTGTCGGCCGTGTTGGCCTTGGCCGCCGTCAGCGTCCCGCCGATCGTGTCGACCCGGTGGTCGATCCGCTTGATCAGGTAGATGAGCAGGCTGAGGAGCGCGGCGACGGCGACCACGACGACGAAGCCGACGATGATGACGGACACCCACAGGGTGTGCTCGGTGGGGTTCATCGCTATCCTCCCAGCCGGGCCCGGCCGCGCTGCAGCCCGGCGATGATGATGGTGGCGTGCTCGATGGTGGTGCGCAGCGCCGCCAGCGGCGCGGTGTTGCGGACGGCGCCCTCGAGGGCGGCGTTGATCTTGGGCTCCTCGTCGCCGATCTGCTTGGCGAGCACCAGGATCGCCGTCACCAGGACGACCACCGCGAGCACGACGACGCCGCCGATCACGTAGCCGATGGTCCAGTCGGTGGTCATCGCTACACCGTTTCGCAGAAGTCGCGGACCGGCTTGAGGTTGGCGTTGACCGAGGTCAGCCGGGCGGGCACGGTCGAGGTGAGCTGGTCGACGACCTGCACGCCGCCGGTCAGCGCCCTGAGCGTGCGGCGAACTGCGTAGAGGTGAAGCACGATCCTGATCAGGCCGACCGCGGTGAACACGATGATCAGGCCCGCGACGGCGATGGTGAACCAGGCTGCTGCCGGCATGTTTTCCGCTCCTTCGCTAGGCGAGTAGTTTGGCGACCGAGCCCGCGTAGCGGACCGCGCCGACCTTGACTTCTTCGATGGTCCTGTCGGTGACCGCCAGGCCCTCGGGCACCTCCTGGAGCTCGCCGATCAGGCCGACCCCGCCGGCCAGGATGTCGTCGCTGGCCGCGCGGATCCGCTCCAGGGCCGCCAGCACCCGGTTCAGCAGGTAGATCACCACCGGCAGGACCACCACGAGCAGGATCGCGTTGCCGATCCACCACAGGACCATGGCTGGCCCTCCTTTCGCGTTTCGCTGGTTCGCTGTTAGCTCGCCGCTGGCTGGTAGGGGAGGAAGAACCGGCGGAAGACGCGCGTCAGCGCCATCCGGGTGGCCCGCAGCGCGATCGCGAAGCCGCTGACCGAGCCGCCGCCGGCGGCGGCGGCGATCTGCTCGGCCGACTCGCCCCGCTCCAGCCGTTCGATCCGGTCCTGCATGTTGGCCGCGAAGTCGCGCATGAGGATGGCGGAGACGTCGGAGATCATGCCCCGGCCGTACTGCGCCGCCGCCCCCGACAGCTGGAGGTCCTGGGTGACCCCGACCTTGGTGCCGCGGCCCTTGGCCGACAGCGTGGCCCCGACGATCATGGCGGCCTGGCCGCGGCCCTTCTCGTCCGCGCCGGCCGCGTGCACGACGATGCGCTTGGCTGCGTCGTCGCGCTCGGTGATGTCGGCGGTGCCGACGAACTGCATGCGGACCGGCCCCATCCGGATCGCGACCCGGCCCTCGTACGTGTCGTCGCCGAGGTCCTTGGTCAGCTCCGCGCCGGGCAGGCAGGACGCCACCTGCGGGATGTTGTCGAAAAACCCCCACACCTTGTCAACTGGCTCGGCGACCTCGAAGTCGCTGGCGATTATCACTTCAGCACCGCCCTGATGTAGGGATCTGGATCTTCCTCGAATGTCCGGCGGCAGCCGGCGCAGCAGAAGTAATAGGTCCGCGCGTCGTGCTCGAGCGGCATCCCCGACGCGCCCGCCGTGACCGTCATCCCGCAGACCGGATCGACCGCCTCGGCCAGCTGCAGCCCGGTCCTGCCCGCAGCCCGGGGCGCGGGCACGTCGGCGAAGGCGCCGGACGCGCGCAGCTGCACCAGCTCCGCCAGGATGGCGACGGCCATCTCCTCGTGGGTCGTCTTGCCCAGGTCCAGGCCGGCCGGCGCGTGCACCTTGCCCAGCCGGTCCTTCTGCACGCCCCGCTCCGCGAGATAGCCGAGCACCGCCTCCCCGCGCTTTCTGGAGGCGACCAGACCCAGGTAGGCCGGGTTCATGGCGACCGCGCGCTCGATCATGTCCTCGTCGCCGTGTCCCTGGGTGGCGACGATGACCATCGACCGCTCGCTCGCGCTGCCTGCCCTGAACTCATCGGTGCTGAGCAGGTCGGTGCTCCAGTCGAGGGCCCGGGCGAGCTCGGCCAGCGTGCGCGTCATCGGCGAGCCGCCCACGATCACCAGGTGCGGCACCGGCAGCACGGCCTCGATGTAGATCTCGAGCGCGCCCTCGCTCTGGCAGGAGATCGGCACGACCGTCATCCCGTCCGGCACGGCCGTGCCGAACTGGTCGGGCGCGCCGAGCAGCAGCAGCCGGGCGTTCCCGTCCGAGATGACCTGCTTCGCCTCGCGGATCACGGCCGGCTCGGCGCAGGCGCCGCCGATCCAGCCGTCCAGCTGGCCGTCGGCGGTGATGATCGCGCGCGAGCCCTGCTTGCTCGACGACGGCCCCTGCCGCCAGACCACGGTCGCCAGCGCGAAGGCCTCGCCGCTGCGGGCCAGCTCGCTGATTCGGCCGAGCACACCCAGACCGTTCATCTCTCCTCCTCGTCTCCTCCTCGCCGCCCGGGCCGCGCTAGTCCTGGCGCACCGGCGGGAAACCGGACACGTCCCGGCGGTAGGTGAGCGCCTCCCACACCCGGTCCGGCAGCAGCGGCATGTCGATGTTCCTGACCCCGGTCTCGCCCAGCGCGTCCATGACCGCGTTCACGAAGGCGGCGGGCCCGCCCACGGCCGCGCACTCGCCGATGCCCTTGGCGCCGATCGGGTGGTGCGGGCACGGCGTCACGACCTCGCTGTGCAGCTCGAAGCCGGGGGTCTCCCAGGCGGTCGGCAGCAGGTAGTCCATGTAGTTCGAGCCGACGCAGTTGCCGTCGGCGTCGAACGTGATGAACTGCATGCTGGCCATGGCGTACGCCTCGGTGAGCCCGCCCATGATCTGGCCCTCCACGATCATCGGGTTGATCCGGACCCCGCAGTCGTCGACCGCGACCATCTTCAGCACGTCCCAGACGCCGGTCTCCGGGTCGACCTCGACGGTGACGATGTAGACGGCGAACGGCCAGGTCAGGTTGGGCGGGTCGTAGTAGGCGGTGTTCTCAAGGCCGGGCTCCATGCCGTCCGGCATGTTGCTGTAGGCGGCCATGGCGCATTCCTGGATCGACACGCCGGTCTGCGGAGAGCTGCGCACGTAGAACCGGCCGAGCTCCCACTCGATGTCCTCCTCCGACACCTCGAGCAGGTGCGCGGCGAGCTTGCGGGCCTTGGCGCGGATCTTGCGGGCGACCATGGCGACGGCCGCCCCGGCGACCGGGGTGGACCGGGACGCGTAGGTGCCCATGCCGAACGGCGCGGTGTCGGTGTCCCCCTCCTCGACGACAACGTCGTCGGCCGGGATGCCGAGCTCGTGCGCGATGATCTGCGCCCACGTCGTCTCGTGCCCTTGTCCCTGGGACTTGGCGCCGGTGCGGAGGATCGCCTTGCCGCTCATGTGCACCTTGAGCTCGGCCGAGTCGAACATCTTGATGCCGAGGATGTCGTACTCCCGGCTGTTGCCCGCGCCGAGCGGCTCGGTCATCGTGGAGATGCCGAGGCCGAGCAGGCGGCCCCGCTTGCGCGCCTCCGCCTGCTCCTGCCTGAAGTTCTCGTAGTCGATGGCCTTGAGCCCGACGTCGAGGCACTTTTCGTACTGGCCGGAGTCGGTCAGGAACCCGAAGGGGGTGCGGTGCGGGAACTGGTCGTCGCGGACGAAGTTCATCCGCCGGAACTCGGCCTGGTCCATGCCGAGGTCATCCGCCGCGGCCTGCACCATCCGTTCCTGGAAGAACATCGCCTCGGTGACCCGGAACGAGCACCGGTAGGCCACCCCGCCCGGCGCCTTGTTGGTGTACACGCCGCGTGCGGTCAGGTGCGCGACCGGGACGTCGTAGGCGGCGAAGGCGGAGTGCATCAGGCCGATCTTGAACTTGCTCGGCTGGGCGTCGGCGAAGAACGCGCCGTGGTCGGCGTCGGTGTGCATCCGGAAGCCGAGGATCTTGCCGTCGCGGCGCAGCGCCATCTCGCCCTTGAGGTAGACGTCCCGCGCGAACCCGGTCGAGATCAGGTTGCCGGTCTTGTCCTCGATCCACTTCACCGGGCGCTCGAGCAGGATCGAGGCCAGGATCGAGCAGACGTAGCCCGGGTAGATCGGCACCTTGTTGCCGAAGCCGCCGCCGATGTCCGGGGAGATGATACGGATCATCTGCTCGGGGATCTCGGCCACCATCGCGACCGCGGCCCGGATGATGTGCGGCGCCTGGCTGGTCATGTAGACCGTGAGCTTGCTGGTGGCCCGGTTGAAGTCGGCGACCGAGCCGCAGCACTCGATCGGCGACGGGTGGCTGCGCGGGTAGTGCAGCTCGAGCTTGGAGATCACGTCGGCCCGCTCGAAGGCCCGGTCGGTGCCCGCCTTGTCGCCGACCTCCCAGTTGTAGATGACGTTGTCGGCCTGGTTGACCTTGTCGTCGCGGATCACCGGCGCGTCCGGGTCCAGCCCTTGCCACGGGTTCACGATGACCGGCAGCGGCTCGTAGTCGACGTCGATGAGCTCGCACGCGTCCTTGGCGATGTACGGGTCGTCGGCGATGACGCAGGCCACCTCCTGGCCCTGGAAGCGCACCTTGTCGGTCGCGAGCACCGCCTGGGTGTCGTAGGAGAGCGTGGGCATCCAGGCGAGGTTCCGCGTCGCCATCATCTCGCCGGTCAGCACCAGGCGGACGCCCGGCAGCGCCCACGCCCGGCTGGCGTCGATCGACTTGATGCGCGCGTGCGGCAGCGGGCTGCGCAGGATCTCCATGTGCAGCATGCCGGGGAGCACCACGTCGTCGGTGTAGTTCCCCTTGCCCCGGATGAAGCGGTCGTCCTCGACCCGCTTGCGACTGGAGCCGAGCCCGCCGATCTTGATCTCGTCGAGTGCTCGTGATTCGTTAGCCGTGGTGGTCAACTCACGCCTCCGCTCGTAGCTTCTCGGCCGCCCACAGCACCGATTTCACGATGTTCTGGTAGCCGGTGCAGCGGCACAGGTTGCCCGATATCGCCCACCGCACGTCTTCCTCGGTCGGGTCGGGGTTGCGGTCCAGCAGCTCCTTGGCCGCCAGCATCATGCCGGGCGTGCAGAAGCCGCACTGGAGCCCGTGCTCCTGCTTGAACCCCTCCTGGATCGGGTGCAGCTCGCTGGCGGTGGCCAGGCCCTCGACGGTGGTGACCTCGCGGCCGTCGACCTGCACGGCCAGCATCGTGCAGGACTTGATCGCCCGGCCGTCGACCAGCACCGTGCAGGCGCCGCAGTTGGTCGTGTCGCACCCCCGGTGGGTGCCGGTCAGCCCGACGCCGCGGCGGATCAGGTCGGCCAGCAGCAGCCGGGGCTCGATCTCGGCCGCCTTCTTCCTGCCGTTGATGCTGAACTTGATCCGGCGGACCGGGAACTCATCCGCCGCCTCGTCGCCGAGGTCGTCAACGACCATCGTCATGATCAGGCCGCCCTTTCCGCAGGTTCTCCGGTTGCCGCGGTCGCCGGGCCGGCCGCGAGGATGCGCTTGACGAACACCCGGACCAGCTGGCGCTTGTACTCGGCGGTGCCGCGGTGATCGGTCCTGGGCCGGGCGGCGGCCGCCGCCAGCTCGGCCGCCTGGCCGACGCTCTCGGCCGTGAGCGGCTTCCCGGTCAGCGCCTCGGCCGCCTCGGTGGCGCCGATGGTGGATCCGCCGACCCCGGTGAGCGCGATGCCCGCCCGGACCACGGTGCTGCCCGACGTCTCGATGGCGACCGCGACGCCGACGGTCGCGAAGTCCCCCACCCGCCGCTCGAGCTTCAGGTAGCCGCCCGACCTGACCCCGCGGGCGGCGGGAACCACCGCCTCGACCGCGATCTCGTCGTGCTCGAGCACGTTCTGGAAGGGGCCGGTGACGAACTCGGCCAGCGGGATCTCGCGCCTGCCGCCCGGGCCCTGCGCGATCACCGAGCCGCCGAGCGCCAGCATGACCGAGGCCCAGTCGCCCTGCGGGTCGGCGTGGCAGAGCGACCCGACCAGCGTGCCCCGGTTCCGCACCAGCGGGTCGGCCACCAGCGGGGCCGCCGCCGCCATCGTCGGCTGGGTGCCCTTGAGCAGGTCCGAGCGCTCCAGGTCGGCGTGCCGGCAGAGCGCGCCGATGCGCAGGCTGCCGTCGGGGTCGGTCCGGTGGTACGCCAGCCCGGGCAGGTTGTTGATGTCGACGATCATCTCCGGGGAGGCGAAGCGCAGCTTCATCATCGGCACGAGGCTCTGGCCGCCGGCCAGCACCTTGACGTAGTCGCCCCCGTGCAGCAGGCCGATCGCCTCGTCAAGGGAGTGCGGCGCCTCGTAGCGGAACCGCGATGGGAACATTCAACTCCTCCGCTCAGCTGACGTATCGCCGTCGGGGAGGTCACGGGTCCTGACGGCGGAGTGGGGGTCGGGGACCGCCTGCGGGCCCGACTCGTAGTCGGGGTCGGGCCGGGGCTCCTGATGCGGCGGCCACGGGCCGGAGACCGGCTGGCCCGCGATCTTGAGGTAGTCGACGAGCTGCGGCCAGGCCCACACGGTGGGGCTCTTCCCGGTCTTGGGTGCGTCCTCGATGAGCTCGAACAGCCGCGGATTGTCCTTGCTGTGCCCGTCGGACTCAATGGCCATGCAACGATCTCCCCTCCGTCGCAGCAGTGCCGCCCGCACTCGCACGGGCGGTAACAGAATTTAGACGTATGGTGACGCGCGCTTAACAATGCCGCAACAGCCAAATAAGCTGATCCTTAATCGACGAGTTCACTGGGTGAACATGACAGACAAATCGACCGGTTCAGCTCCAGATCGTGACGTAAACCGGGGGCTTGAAGCGGGACGGCGGGACGCCGGCGCCGGGCGAGCGGATCAGGTGCATCGCCTCCGGGGTGCCGAGGAACCGGCGCAGCGCGCTCACCGCGACGCTGCGGCGCTCCCGCTCGAGCAAAGTCACGTGCCAGCACTCCTCGGCCGGGAATCCCGGCATCTCGACCAGCGACAGCTCGCCCCGGCGGAGCTGCTGGGAGACCAGGTGCTCGATCGCGGGCGCGACCCCGGCCCCGTCGGCCGCCGCCGCCCAGGCGGCGGTCTGGCTCTGGAAGACCCCGATGTTGCTGTCGGCGATGCCGAGGCGGCGCAGCAGCCTGGACGTCTCGCTGCCCGGATCCGTTCCGGACGGGTCCACCAGCCACCGCCGCTGCCGGGCGGGACCGCGCGGCAGCGACTGCGCCGTGCTCTCCCCCGGGCCGACCACGACCAGCCGGTACTTGAAGATCGGCTCGCTGACGATCGGCAGCTCGTGCTCGCCGGTCACGCCCGCGCCGAAGGCGACGTCGGCCAGCCGGTTGGCGATCAGCACCGCCTGCTCGCCGGAGGCCGCGACCCCGGTCGTGATCTCCACCGCCCCGGCGAACCGGCGGCGGAACGCCTCCATCAGCGGGCCGGCCACGAACTCGGCGAAGGTCGAGGTGGCGACGACGCGCAGCTGCTCGGGCGCGCCCTGGGCGGCGCGGACGGCGGCGTGCGCGTCGGCGCCGAGCATGACGATCTGCGACGCGATGCCGACCAGCCGGGTGCCGCCCGGGGTCAGCGTCATGCCCGCCTGGCTCCGGGTGATGAGCTGATCGCCGAGGTCCTGCCGGAGGGCGGTGATCGCCTGCGACACGGCCGACTCGCTGACGCTGAGCGCGCCCGCCGCCGCCCGGACCGACCCGAGCCGGGCGACCAGGACGAACGCGTTCAACTGCGTCAGCGTCATCGCACACTCCATTGCGAACATGAGCGCACCGGGAGGGCCAGCATGCATCTGCGTGCACTTAGAACGTAACGTACGACATCAGACGGGCCCGCGCACGGAACGCGCGATGCCCTCGCCCGGGAGGTGGGCTTGCAGGTCCCCGCGCAAGTCGAATACGAGAAGGCCTCCAGCGTGGAGCACGCTCTGGCGCTGCTGGCCAGGTACGCGCCGGGGGCGAGGGTCCTGGCGGGCGGCCACAGCCTGATACCGATGATGAAGCTGCGGCTCGCCCAGCCCGAGGTTCTCATAGACATCAACGGGATCCGCGGGCTGCGCTACATCGAACGGGTCGGCGGCGAGCTGCGCATCGGCGCGCTCGCGCGGCACGCCGACCTGCTGGCGGCGCCGCTGGCGGGCGAGCACTTCACGATCCTGCACGACGCCGAGCGGGTGATCGCGGACCCGGTCGTCAGGAACTGGGGCACCATCGGCGGGTCGCTCTGCCAGGCCGACCCGTCGGAGGACCTGTCGGCCGCGTTCGCCGCGCTCAAGGGCTCGATGGTCATCCACGGTCCCGACGGCAGGCGCGAGGTGTCCGCGCGGGCGTTTCACACCGGCCCGTACGAGACCGTCGTCGGCCCGGCCGAGATGCTGACCGAGATCAGGCTGCCGATCAGGCCCGACAGCGGCAGCGCGTACCTGAAGGTGGCCCGCCGGGCGGGCGACTGGCCGATCGGCGCCGCCGGGGCGGCCGTCTGGCTTGCGGGCGGCCTGATCACCGACGTGGGCATCGGCCTGACGGCGGTCGGCGCCGTTCACTTCGTCGCCGCCGAGGCCGAGGAGTTCCTGCGCGGCCGGCCGGCCGACGAGCAGACCCTGGCGCGGGCGGGCGAGATCGCGGCCGGGCACTGCCGGCCGGCCTCGGATCAGCGCGGCCCGGCCGAGTACAAGCGGCATCTGGTCCAGGAGCTCACCGCCCGCGTGCTCACGACCGCCGTCCGCCGGGCCGGGGAGCTGGCGTCGTGAAGGTCACCGTCACCGTCAACGGGACCGACTACACCCGGGTGGTCGAACCGCGGCTGCTGCTGATCCACTTCCTCCGCGACGAGCTGCGGCTGACCGGCTCGCACTGGGGCTGCGACACGTCCAACTGCGGCGCCTGCGTGGTCTGGCTGGACGAGACGCCGGTCAAGTCGTGCACGGTGCTCGCGGTGATGGCGGACGGGCGGCGGATCGCCACCGTCGAGGGCCTGGCCCGCGGCGGCGCGCTCGACCCGGTGCAGGAGGCGTTCGCCGCCTGCCACGGGCTGCAGTGCGGCTTCTGCACCCCCGGCATGCTGATGACCGCGCGCTGGCTGCTCGATCACAACCCGGACCCGACCGCCGACGAGATCCGCGAGGCGATCTCCGGCCAGGTCTGCCGCTGCACCGGGTACGAGAACATCGTCCGGTCGGTGCTGTGGGCGGCCAAGCACGACAACGCACCGGAAGGCGAGGGTGACCGGCATGGGCCACGCTTACGGGTCGCTCCCGCGCAAGGAGGACCCGCGGTTCATCAAGGGGCAGGGCACGTTCATCGATGACATCGCGCTGCCCGGCATGCTGCACGGCGCGATCTTGCGCAGCCCGCTCGCGCACGCCAGGATCGTCTCGGTCGACGCCACCGCCGCCCGCGGCCACCCGATGGTGGTGGCCGTGCTCACCGGCGCCGACCTGGCCGAGCGGGGCCTGGCGTGGATGCCGACGCTCTTCGGCGACCTCCAGTCGGTGCTCGCCACCGACAAGGTGCGGTTCCAGGGCCAGGAGGTCGCGTTCGTGGTGGCGACCGACCGGTACGCCGCCCGGGACGCGCTCGAGCTGATCGCCGTCGACTACGAGCCGCTGCCGCCGCTGATGGACGCCCTGACCGCGCTCGAGCCCGGCGCGCCGGCCGTCCGCGAGGACCTCCCGGGCGGCAACCGCGTCTTCGACTGGAGCGCCGGGGACAAGGCGGCGGCCGACGCGGCCTTCGCCGCCGCCGACGTGGTGGTCGAGTGCGACATGCTCTACCCGCGCTCGCACCCGGCCCCGCTCGAGACCTGCGGCGCGATCGCCGAGTACGACGTGACCAGCGGCAGGCTGACGCTGTGGTCGACCAGCCAGGCCCCGCACGCCCATCGCACGATGTACGCGGGCCTGACCGGGCTGCCCGAGCACAAGATCCGGATCGTCTCGCCCGACCTGGGCGGCGGCTTCGGGGCCAAGGTTCCGCTCTACCCGGGCTACGTGTGCGCGATCGCGGCCGCGATGGAGACCGGGCGGCCGGTGAAGTGGGTGGAGGACAGGTCCGAGAGCCTCATGTCGACCGCGTTCGCCCGCGACTACCACATGCACGGGGAGATCGCCGCGACCGCCGACGGCGAGATCCTCGGCCTGCGGGCGCGGGTGCTGGCCGATCACGGGGCGTTCAACGCGGCCGCGCAGCCGTCCAAGTTCCCGGCCGGCTTCTTTCACATCTTCACCGGCTCCTACCAGGTGCGGGCGGCCTACTGCGAGGTCACCGGCGTGTTCACCAACAAGGCGCCGGGCGGGGTCGCCTACTCGTGCTCGTTCCGCGTGACCGAGGCCGTCTACCTGGTCGAGCGGCTGACGGACATGCTCGCGGGCAGGCTCGGGATGGACCCGGCCGAGCTGCGGATGCGCAATCTGCTGCGGCCCGAGCAGTTCCCTTACACCAGCCCGACCGGCTGGCAGTACGACTCGGGCGAGTACCCGAGGGCGCTCCAGCTGGCGCTGGACATGGCGGGCTACGACAAGCTCCGCCGCGAGCAGGCCGAGCGGCGCGCCCGCGGCGAGTACATGGGGATCGGGCTGAGCTTCTTCACCGAGGCGGTCGGGGCCGGCCCGCGCAGCAAGATGGACATCCTCGGCCTGGGCATGGCCGACGGCGCCGACCTGCGGGTGCACCCGACCGGGAAGGCGGTGCTGTCCATCTCCGTGCAGTCCCAGGGCCAAGGCCACGAGACCACGTTCGCGCAGCTGGTCGCGCACGAGCTGGGCCTGTCGCCGGACGACGTGGAGGTCGTGCACGGCGACACCGACCGGACGCCGTACGGCCTCGGCACCTACGGGTCGCGATCCACCCCGGTGTCGGGCGCCGCCGCGGTCGTCGTCGCCAGGAAGGTCCGCGAGCGGGCCCGGCTGGTGGCGGCGGCCATGCTCGAGGTGTCGGCCGACGACCTGGACTGGCAGGACGGCAAGTGGCGGGTTCGGGGCGACCCCGACCAGGCCCTCGGCGTCGGCGAGATCGCGATGGCGGCGCACTCGTCGCTCGAGCTGCCGGCCGGGGTCGAGGGCCACCTGGACGCCTCGGCCGTGTACAACCCGCCCAACCTGACGTTTCCGTTCGGCGCCTACATCTGCGTCACCGACGTGGACCCGGGCACCGGCGAGGTCAAGGTCCGCCGGTTCATCGCGGTCGACGACTGCGGCGTCCGCATCAACCCGATGATCGTCGAGGGGCAGGTGCACCGCGGCCTGGCCGACGGCATCGGGATCGCCCTGATGCAGGTCATCTCGTTCGACGAGATCGGCAACTGCCTGGGCGGCTCCTTCATGGACTACCTGCTGCCGACGGCGCTCGAGTGCCCGTCGCCCGAACTCGGCGCGACGGTCACCCCGTCCCCGCATCATCCGATCGGCGCCAAGGGAATCGGCGAGTCGGCCACCGTCGGCTCCGTGCCCGCCGTGGTCAACTCGGTCGTGGACGCGCTCGCCCCGTTCGGCGTGGTGCACGCGGACATGCCCCTGACGCCAGCCAACGTGTGGCTCGCGATCCAGGGCCGCCCGCTCCGGACGGACCTGTCCGTCAGCTGATCCCCTCATCACTGAACGTGATACTTCCTGGCAGGCCTCTTCTGCAAGTCTTATGTAGTTGCGATAAGGTCGCATCTATGTCTTCAGATCTCCTGGCGGACGAGCCTCGGCTGGCGCAGGCGTTCCGCTTGCGGGATCTGGTTCCGCTGTCGGTGTCGAGCGTGGGCCCGATGTTCTCGGTGGCGGCGACCGGTGGCGTGATGGCGGCCCAGGCGGGCTGGTGGACGCTGCCCGCGGTCGCCCTCCTGGCGGTGCCGTTCATCATCTCCAGCTTCGTGTTCCGCCTGCTCAACCGGCACTTCCCGAGCTCCGGGGCGTCCTACCACTGGTCCGCGAGGATCATCGGGCGGACCGTGTCCCGCTATCAGGCGTGGATCTTGATCCTGGCCTACTTCCTGTCGATCCCGCCGATCGCCATCCCGGCCGGCGCGTACACGCTGGCCCTGGTCGCGCCCGGCTACAAGGCCCCGGCCATCGTGCAGCTGGCCGTGACCCTGTTCTGGATCGTGTTCGCGGCGGTGCCGCTGCTGCTCGGCGCCCGGCCCACGGCCCGCATCACCCAGGTGTTCTTCGCCGTCGAGATGGTTTCCCTGGCCGCCTTCGGCGTGGTCGGCGCGCTCAACTGGCACCGGCTGGCGGTGCCGGTCCACTTCGGCTCGCCGCCGATCGGGGGCATCCTGATCGTGGCGGTCGTCGCCGCGACCATCCTCGACGGCTGGGAGATCGACAGCTACGCGGCCGAGGAGTCCCGCAAGCCGCGCGACAGCCCCGGCATCGGCGGGATCATCGGCGCGTTCGGGGCGCTGCTGTTCTACGCGGTCCTGTTCCCGCTGATGCTGGGCGAGACCCCGCTGAGCTCGCTGGCGGGCTCGGTCGACCCGCTGGCGGTGTGGTCGCACCGGCTCGTGCCCGGCGCGCCCTGGCTGATGCTGGTCCCCATCCTGCTGTCGACCGCCGGCGGCCTGTGGCTCACGAGCTTCATCCTCACCCGGGCGCTGTTCGCGATGGGCCGCGAGCGGCTGATCCCGGCCGGCTTCGGCCGGCTCAACCGCCATCGCGTCCCGCACGTGGCCATCATCGTCACCCTCGCCTCGGCGCTGCTGGTCGTCGGCGTGCAGCTGTTCGTGTCGTCGCTGAGCTCGTTCTTCGACCTGGTGCTGTCGGCGGCCGGGTTCTTCCTGCTGGCCGAGTTCTTCCTCGACTCGCTGACCGGGGCGGTCTTCCTCACCTACGGGCACCGCAGGCTGCCCGACGTGCAGATCAACCCGCACAGCCACCGGCTGCTGCTGGCCGGGTCGCTGTTCTCCACCGTCGTCATGGGCGCGCTGCTGGTGGCTTTCTTCTTCTACGGGCCCAAGGCCATCGGCGGCGGGGTGGACGAGACGTTCGCCGTGCTGCTGGCGCTCGGCGCGGTCTTCGCGTGGCTGACCCGCAAGCGGGTGGCCCCCACGTTCGTGTTCGACGGGAACGCCATCGCCGACCCGCCGCGACGGCCGGCGGCGGTCCCGGCCTGCCCCAACTCCGACGCGGGCTAAAGCCCGAGAGCCTGACGCGCTCGGAGAGATGCTAGGCACGCTTGATACCAAGCGGTATCATTTTGCCATGGCCATGACGCTTCGACTTAGCGACGAACAGACCGAGGCCCTTCGGCGGAAAGCCGAGGCCGAGCATCGTTCGATGCAGCAGGTCGCGCAAGCCGCTATCGACGCTTACGTTCACCAGCCAACTCCGCTGCGCAGGCAGTCCGTCCCGGTCGACGAACTCGCGACGCTCTTCGGCGACCTCCCACCGGTGAACGCGATGGAATTCCGCGCCGAGCAAGACAGCTACGCCGACACAGAAGCACACTTCGACCCCTATGCCCGCGCCCGCGAGACCGGGGATGGCGAGTGACAACCCGCTACCTGCGCGGCCTTGGCGACACGAACATACTGATCTTCTTGGAACGACTGCCGGTCGATCAACTGCCGTCCGAGCTTGTCATCTCCGCAGTCAGCCTCGCCGAACTCTCGGCGGGAGCGCACTCGGCCGTCGATGCCGCCGAGCGCGCCCGGCGGATCACGCGCTTGCAGCGCGTGGAGGCTACCTTCAGCCCGCTGCCCTTCGACGTCGAAGCCGCCCGTCAGTATGGGATCATCGCCGCTGAGATCATCAGCATGGGCCGCAAGCCACGCGGACGCGTGGCAGACCTCATGATCGCCAGTGTCGCGGCCGCGAACAGGCTTCCTCTCTTCACCACCAACCCTGCGGACTTTTACGGACTCGAATCCGTGGTGACTGTCATCCCGGTACCCGTCCCGCTATAAGCCGCAGCGCGCGCTGGGCAGGGTGAGGGAGGTCGTCTAGGCCGATCCGTACGGTTGACCTCATCCGGTCTGGGCCGCTGAGGGGTGATCTCCTGTCACTCAGGAAACACCTAGCTCATGGAGCAACTCAACACCGGGAACAGGACCGGCCGGAGCGGCTCGCCGCACGGCTACCTCCCGATCGAGGAGCACGGCATCGTGGGCGACCTGCGCACGGTCGCCCTGATCGGCACCGATGGCACGGTCGACTGGTTCTGCCCCGCCCGTTTCGACGCCCCCAGCCTGTTCGGCGCCCTGCTCGACAAGGAGAAGGGCGGCTACTTCTCGCTCGCCGCCAGGACCAGCTACGCCAAGCCGAAGCAGCGCTACCTCCCCGACACCAACATCCTGCTCACCAGGTTCCAGGGCAGGGACGCGGTGGGCGAGGTGATCGACTTCATGGTCCCGGAGACCCGGGCCACCGGCCGGGCGCGCGACCTGCTGATCAGGCAGGCGCGCGCGGTCAAGGGCACGGCCAGATTCGAGGTCGCCTGCCATCCGGCGTTCGACTACGGCCGGATCGGCCATCGAGTCGAGATCGTGGCCGGCGTCGGCGCGGTCTTCACCTCGCCGCTCGGCCGGGTCGTGCTGCGGACCAACATCGGCCTCAAGATCGAGGAGAGCGGGGTCGCCGCCACGTTCACCCTCGAGGAGGGCGAGAGCGCCGACTTCCACCTGGAGTGGAACGGCGACGTCCACCCGATCGCCGACGGCGAGACCCGCAATCTGTTCAGCAAGACCCAGGACTTCTGGCGGAACTGGGTCGGCCAGTGCCGGTACACCGGCCGCTGGCGGGAGGTGGTCCAGCGCTCCGCCCTCGCGCTCAAGCTGCTCGTCTACCACCCGACCGGCGCGCTGATCGCGGCGCCGACCACCTCGCTGCCCGAGGAGCCCGGCGGCACCAGGAACTGGGACTACCGGTACGTGTGGCTGCGGGACGCCTCGTTCACCGTCTACAGCCTGATGCGGCTCGGCTTCCTCGAGGAGGCGGCCAGCTTCATGGACTGGCTGCAGCAGCGCTGCGAGACGGCCTCGGCCGAGCGCGACATCTCGATCATGTACACGGTCGACGGCCGCGATCACATCCTCGAGGAGACCCTCGACCACCTCGAGGGCTACAACGGCGCGCGGCCGGTCCGGATCGGCAACGGCGCGGCGGGCCAGCTCCAGATCGACGTCTACGGCGAGATCATGGACTCGGTGTACCTCTACAACAAGGAGGCGCCGATCTCCTGGGACCTGTGGATGGCGTTGTCCAAGCGCCTGGACTGGCTCGGCAACCACTGGACCGAGCCGGACGAGGGCATCTGGGAGATACGCGGCCCGCGGCAGCGGTTCACCTACTCGGCCCTGATGACCTGGGTGGCCTACGACCGGGCGGCGCGGCTTGCCCTCGACCGCGGGCTGCCCGCCCCGGTCGAGCGGTGGCGCGAGCTGGGCGCGCAGGCGTACCGCTTCGTCCAGGAGCAGTGCTGGGATCCCGGCCTGCAGAGCTACATGATGCACCCGGGCAGCCAGCTGCTCGACGCCTCGCTGCTGGTCATGCCGCGGGTCAAGTTCGCCGGCCCGACCGATCCGCGCTTCCTCGCCACCCTGGAGAAGATCAGCGGCGAGCTGGTCTCCGACAGCCTGGTCAACCGGTACGCCATCACCGGCCACGACGGCATCGCCGACGGCGAGGGCACCTTCAGCCTCTGCTCGTTCTGGTACGTCGAGGCCCTGACCCGGGCCGGCCGCGCGCACGAGGCCAGGGGCGTGTTCGAGAAGATGCTCACCTACAGCAACCACCTGGGCCTGTTCGCCGAGCAGATCGGCCACTCGGGCGAGGCGCTCGGCAACTTCCCCCAGGCCTTCACCCACCTGGCCCTGATCAGCGCCGCTGTCAACCTGAACAAGGCCCTGGACCGCCGCCAGGGGGGCTCGCAAAAACGATAGGACGCCGCAGGCCGGCCGGGGTAGCCTGCCCGCATGCCGCCCGCCGTCAAGCTCATCCGGTCGGCGACCCTGTCCGGGGCCGCCGAGTACGCCTACGCCGCCACCGCGCCCGCCCAGTCCCGGCTGATCTTCCTGGCCGGCGCGTGCCCGCTGAACGACGACGGGTCCACCGCGGCTGTCGGCGACTACCCGGGCCAGGCCGCCAAGGCGTTCGAGAACCTGCGCACCGCGCTGGCCGACGCGGGGGCGTCGGTGACCGACGTCATCAGCACCAGGGTCCTGGTCGCGTCCGCCCGGCAGGAGGATCTGGTGGCCGCCTGGGAGGTGGTCAGGGACTCGTTCGGCTCGCACGACGTTCCCAGCACCCTGCTCGGCGTCACCGTGCTCGGCTACCGGGACCAGCTGGTCGAGATCGAGGCCGTCGCCGCGGTGCTCGATTCCTGATCGGCCGGCAACGCTGTCACACCAGGCCGGTGTACTCCCAGACGTCGAAGACCGTGCCTCCCGAGCGCACCTTCGCCGCCAGCGTGTACCCGCTGGCGGAGGACAGTTGCAGGGCTATCGCGTAGTCCGTGCTCAGCGTCTGGTTGAAGCCGATCACGATCACCGTGTAGTAGTGCTGCCTGATCCGCTGCAGGTAGTACTGCGGACCGTTGCTGGCGGTGTCCGACCACTGCTGCCACGTCGTATTCGGCAGGTAGTACTGGAGAACGTCGGTGGTCTCGACCAGAAAGTGCCCGCCGTGGCTGGTCATCGGCCTGACGACCGTGACCAGCCCGGCCGCGTCGGGCCAGTCGATCATGGCGCGCGCCTGGGCCGTGCCCACCGCGGTGACCGGGAGCAGGGCGGCCAGCGCCGCCGCCAGCACGACCCGCCTGCGTGACAGCAGGCTCAGCAGGTAGCCGGCCGCGATCGCGGCGAACCAGGCACCGAAATCGACGTGCTTGTTCAGCGATGTCACGGTCTGGATGCGCGCCTGGTCGGCCGGCGCCAGCAGGGCCGAGAGCGCGAGCACGGCCAGCAGCAGCGCCTGCGGCCACCGGCGGCGCAGCGCGCCGACGACGGCCCCGGCCACGGCCGGGACCAGCACGACGGCGGTCCACGACCACGCCTGGGTGAACACCAGGGACGCTCCGTTGTCCCCGTCGACCCGCCCGGTCGTGGTGATGCGGATCCCGGTCAGATAGCCCGATCCGCCCAGCGCGAGCAGCACCGCGATGAGGGCCGCCGCGACCGCGGCCAGCAGGGCCGCGCGCCGCAGGGCGGTCTTCCAGCCGACGTCCGGCCACGAGCTGAGGATCGCGACGCCGAGCACGGTGGGGTCGTACAGGGCGGTCGCGTACTTGGTCGCGTTGGCCAGGGCGAGCAGAATCCCCGCCGCGACCATCCACCGCCACGTCTGCCCCCCGCTCCGGACCCCGGCCGCGCACCACGTCGCCGCAGCCAGCAGCAGCAGCGCGGCCGCGTCGTAGGTCGCAAACGAGCCCAGGTGCAGGGTGGGCGCGAGCACCGCGAACAGCGCGGCGGCGAAGAAGGCGGCCCGCTCGTCCGCCAGCAGCCGGTTCGCCGTGCACCAGACGAGGGACGTCACGCCGAGCATGAACATCAGCGACAGCAGCCGCGCCGCCGCCAGCCCGCCGAGGCTGTCGGCGATCGCGCCGATCGGCGGGTAGATGACCGGGGCGCCGGAAAAATAGGTCTGGTAGCCCGGAATCGGGGTCCCGTGCAGCCAGTGCGACCACTCGAGCTGCCCGGCCGACAGGTACAGCGCCTCGTCGCCGAACGCGGTGCTCGTCCGCACCATGCTGGCCGAGAGCGCGGCCTGGACGGCCAGCACCGCGAGCAGCGCCCACGGTATCCGGTCCGCCCCAGGTATTCGCACGTTCCCGAGGGTAGGCACGTCCGGACACCATGTCGGTGCATTTTGAACGTTCTTTCAGCTAACCCGCACCTAGCGCGGACCAGCGTGAAAACGGTCCGCCGACCGGGGATCCCCGGCCGGCGGACCGTTTTTGGGGTGTCGGCGGGCGACTTACTTCTTGTTCGTGAAGCCGGCGTCGACCGGGAGCGTCACCCCGGTGACATAGCGGGCTTCGTCGGAGACCAGCCACAGGATCGCGTTCGAGATGTCGACCGGCTCGACCATGTCGACCGGGAGCGCGTTTGCCATCGCGTTGGACAGCTGCGGGTCCTCGGCCAGGAACTCCGCCATGATGTCGTTGACGACCATGGGCGTGTTGACGCCGGTGGGATGCACGGTGTTGACCCGGATGCTGAACGGGGCCAGGGTGTTGGCGTAAGAGCGCATCAGCCCTACCACGCCGTGCTTGGCCGCGGTGTAGCCGAGGCCGCCGCGAGTCGGGCCGCCGATGCCGTTGATCCCGGCGGTGGAGCTGGTCAGCACGATCGCGCCTCCCCGGCCGCGCTCCTTCATCGACGGAATCGCGGTCTCCACGGTGTTGAACACGCCGGTGAGGTTGACGTCGATGACGTCCTGCCAGGCGCTGTGCAGCTCGGTACGTCCCATCGGGGCAATGCCGGCGTTCGCGAGCACGATGTCAACCGGGCCGATCTCGGCTACGCCGCGCTCAAACACCTGCTTGAGCTGCGTTTCGTCACGGACATCGGCCTGCGCGGTGAAGATACGCCGGTCGAGCGCCTCGACCTCCCTGGCAGTCTCGGCCAGATCCTCGGGGGTGGACATCGGGTAGGCCACGCTGCCGATCTGCCGGCAGATGTCCAGCGCGATAATGTCCGCGCCCTCCTCGGCGAGACGGATGGCGTGGCTGCGGCCCTGACCGCGCGCGGCGCCGGTGATGAAGGCGACCTTGCCTTCGAGCTTTCCCATGACCTTGCGTTCCTCTCGGTTCTGCATGGTCCCGGGGCGGGGCTCCGGGTATTGCGTCAGAAGGTGACGTAATACCCGGATGTTAATGTCATTGAATGTCATAAGCAAGGAGCCCTGCCTGCCGACGCTAGCGCGGTACCGTCCTGAAGGAACCAGCGAGCCCCGGCCGGACAGGGCGGGTATATGGAACTCAGTCTGCGTGCTCGCGTGCGTGACGGCGATCCGGACGCGTTCGGCATCCTCTTCAACAGCCACGCGCGAGCGGTCTACAACCTCGCCTACCGGCTGCGGGGCAACTGGCCCGAGGCCGAGGAGATCGTCTCGCTGACGTTTCTCGAGGCCTGGCGGCTGCGGGAGAAGGTCGACCCGGACGGTGAGTCGCTGCGGCCGTGGCTGACCGGCATCGCCCTGAACGTCACCAGGAACTTCGCTCGCGCCTCCCGTCGGCACGCGGCGGCGATGGCTCGGCTGCCGCCGCCGGACGCGGTGCCCGATTTCGCCGGCGAACTGGCCGGCCGCATCGACGACGCCGCTCGGCTGGCGGCCGTCCGCGCCGCGTTCGGCAGGCTGCGGGCCAGCGAGCAGGACGTGGTCGCGCTGTGCATCTGGTCGGGGCTGGACTACGCGGCGGCGGCGGAGGCGCTGGGGATCCCGGTCGGGACCGTCCGCTCCCGGCTTTCCCGGGCCCGGCGCAAGCTGCGGGCGCACGCGGGGGAACTCGGTCAGAGCGGCGAACAGGTAGAAGGTGGCCGCCAGGTGGCGGCCCGGCCAGCGCAGGGAGGCACCCGGTGAGCGACAACGAGATAAGCGATCTGGACCGGCTGACGCCGGCCGCGGACGCACGGGACCTGCCCGCCGGCCGGCGGCAGATCCTCAAGGAGCACCTCATGACCGAATTCAGGCTGGCCAAGCAGTCCTCGGCCCCGCCGCCTCCGCACCGTCGCCAGCGCCGGGGGCGGCCCGGGCCCGGACGCCGGCCGGTCCTCGCCTTCGCGGCCGGAGCCGGCGTCCTGGCGGCGGCGGCGGTGGCGGCGGCCGTCGTCCTCGTTCCCGGCCCGAAGGCCGGCGGCGGCCCGGCGGCCGTCGGCGGCCACGCGGCCGGCAGCGGCCAGGCGGCCGTCGGCAGCACCTCGCCGGGCGCCACGCTGCTGGCGAAGATCGCGGACGCGGCCGAACGGCAGCCCGCGCTGCAGCCGGGCGACAGCGGGTTCATGTACATCCGCAGCGAGGTGGCGTACACCACCGACACGATCTCCGGGGGGCATGAGACGTCCACCATGCAGAAGCCGCACGAGCGGCAGATCTGGCTGCCGGCGGCCAACATCTGCGCCGCGGGCTTCCTCATCGAGGACGGGACGCGCACCCCGCTAGGCGGCCCGTCTTCGGGATCCGGCACCGGATTCGCCGCCAGCCCCTCATCGTCACCGCAGGCGAGCGCCCCGCAGTCCAGGGGATGCGGGGAGGGCAGCGTGGGCGACGCCACCTACCGGCTGCTCCAGTCGCTGCCGACCGACCCGCACGCCCTGCTGCGGCTGATCTACGCGCAGACGAAGGGCGAGGGGCCGAGCCCGGACGCGGAGGCCTTCACCACGATCGGTGACCTGATGCGGGAGACGATCGTGCCGCCCAGGACCGCGGCGGCGCTGTACCGGGCGGCGGCCCTCATCCCGGGCGTGACCGTGGTCGGCCACGCGACCGACGCGGCAGGCCAGGCGGGCGCCGCGGTCGCCTGGACCGTCGGTCATGACCGGGACGAGTGGATCTTCAGCCCGGCCACCGGGCAGTTCCTGGGCGAGCGGGACTACAACATCGTGACCGGCGCGGTGACCGGCGAGAGCGCCGTGCTGCAGCGGGCCTTCACCGCCAAGGCGGGACAGCTTCCGTAGCGGTTCGATCACCCTGGACGGGCGGGCCCGGCGTCGACGACGCCGGGCCCGCCGTGCGGCGGTCAGCCCGGCCCCGCCTTGTAGCGGCTCGGCGGCACCCCCAGGGTGGCGGTGAAGTCCCTGGTCAGATGGGCCTGGTCGGCGTAGCCGAGGTCGGTCGCGAGCGCCGCCCAGTCCACCGAGGCGGGCCCGTCCGCCTCCACCCGCAGCGCCGCCTCGTGCAGCCGCGCGCGGCGCATCACCCACTTGGGCGAGACGCCGACGTAATCCGCGAACAGCCGCTGCAGCCTGCGCTCCGGCAGCCCCGACGCCTCGGCCAGCTGGGCCACCCGGCGCAGGGCCGGGTCGGCGGTGATCTGGCTCACCAGGTCCGCCGCCTGCCCGACGACGGGGTCGGCGGTCAGTCCCCGCCCGCGCAGCAGCCCGGCCGCCGCCGCGATCATCGCCTGGTCATCGGCGTCGGCCGCCATCGCCGCCGCGCACGCCTGGTCGGCCGCCGGTCCCAGGATGCCGGCCGCGGGCACCACCCGATCGTTCAACCGGGAGATCGGCTCGCAGTGATAGGGCCGGAAGCCGCCTGGCCTGAACCGCACCCCGAGCGCCTTGCCCTGCCCGGAGATGCTGCGCGTGAAGATCTTGGTGTCGACGCCGTACACGGCCGCCCCGGCCGCCTCGAAGGCCAGGTTCACGTTCGGGTGCGGCAGGATCGCCTGCTCGTGAGCCGGACGCCCGCGCAGGTCCCAGCGGATCACCCAGCAGAAGTCGACCACCGGCGCGAGGTCCTCAGGCGGCGGGTACCGGTTCAGCGTGAACCTGGTCGCGGCGGCCGCCGCGTGCAGCACGCCGGGGCCCATCGATCCGGCCGACTCGGCCGGTGGCGGGTTCACCCGCCCGATTTTAGCTGTCGTGTTTGTTCAAGACATCGCCGACGGGCGGCGCTACCGTCGGGTGGCATGACACTACATGCTGAACTGGCCGACGCGGCGGGGGCGACCGCGGTTGTCGTGGACAATGTGACCCCGGCCGAGCTAAGCGGCCGCACCCCGTGCGATGAATGGGACGTCCGAGGCCTGCTCAACCACGTCATCTTGTGGAGCTCCTACTCGCTCGAGCGCCGGGCGCAGGGCGAGTCCGTCGCGCCGGAGTTGATGGAACGCGACTTCGCGTCGGCGACGGACTTCGCCGCCGACTACCGCGCGCAGCTGGACCGCGCGCTGGCGGCGTGGGCGGACCCGGCCGTCTGGGATCGCGAGCTCGACATGATGGGCGCCAAGACCCCGGCCGCCAACGTGGGCGCGCTCATCATCGCCGAGCTCGTGCTGCACGGCTGGGACCTGGCCGCGGCGACCGGGCAGCAGTACGCCGTCTCCGACCGCGCGGCCGAGGCCGCGCTGGGCGCGGTCGAGGCCAACGCCGAGATCTTCCGCCAGTACAAGGGGTTCGCCGAGCCGGTCCCGACGGCGGCCGACGCGCCGGTCCTCGACCGCGTGCTCGCCCTGTCCGGCCGTGACCCGGCCTGGACGCCGGCCGCCGGCTGAGCATCGATCGCCGGCGGCCCCGGCGGCCCCGGCGGCGCGAACCGCGCCCGGACCGTTCAGGGTCGGGGCGGGCAGGGGGCCAGCAGCGCGTAGTAGGCCATCGGGACGCCGGTCCGCCTGCGCAGGTGCAGCCCGGCCTCGTTGGCCAGCCTGACCAGGGTGGTCAGGGTCAGGTGATGCCGGTCGGCGAACTCGCCGATCACCAGCCGGCCGCCGGGCTTGAGCACCCGTCGCAGCTCCGTCAGCGCGGCCAGCGGCCGGGGGATCTCGCCCAGCACCGTCACCAGGTAGGCCGCGTCGAAGCAGGCGTCGGGGAAGGGCAGCGCCTCGGCGCTGGCCAGCCGCGGGCTGATGGCGCCGATCGAGCGCCGGGCGGCCCGGGCCATGACGTGGTCGAGCATCTGCTGCTGGACGTCGACGATCACGAGCTCGCCGTCGGCCCCGAGCTGCGGCGCCACGTGCAGGGACTGCAGGCCGGTGCCGGGGCCGACCTCGAGTACCCGCTCGCCCGGTTGCGGCTGCAGCAATGCGTCCAGGCGCCGGCCGGTCAGCAGCGGCAGCGGGAGGTCGAGCAGCCGGCGCTGCGCGTACGGGTACGGTGCCTGGTCGGTGAGCACCACGGCGGCGCAGGCGGCGGCCGCGGCGAGCGCCCCGGCCGCCGCGATCGCAACCAGCGGCGCTCTCATCGGGTTTCCCTGGTGAGCGCGATCGCGACCCACCAGGCGGCCGCCGCCAGCGGGATCTCGGCGCAGCCCGCCTCGGCCAGCGCCATCGCGTGCCCGGCGCCCGGCGCCGAGGTGCACACGTCGAACCACGCGTCGATCAGCAGCAGCGTGCCCGCGGCCGCGGCCGGTAGGCTCGCCCGGCGATCGCCGCGGCCGAGCAGCACGGCGGTCGTCAGGGCGGCGGCCGCCTCGGCGGCGTCCAGCCCGGTCCAGGCCATCGCCCAGTGCTGCGCCTGCGCCGTGGCCGGGAGGGTGACCGCCAGCACCGCGCACCAGGGCAGCAGGAACCCGCCCGCCGCGAGCGCGACCAGCCGGGCCCGGCGCAGCAGCGCGGGCTGAGCCTGCGCATCGGGTCTCGGCAACGTCTGGCTTCCTTCGCCCGGGCCTGCCGGCCGGCGCCATCGCGGGTTGCCCCTGGCCGGGGGCCGGAAGCAGAGCAGCCGGAAATCGAGGGGCCTGAAGCGGAGGGCCGGGAGCGCGTGCGTCTGCATGGACTTCACCCTAGGATTGCAGAGAAAATTTTGCAAACTAATTTTTGCAGAGTCTTGTCTGTGATTCCTGGTACCCTGCTGCCATGGCGATCAGCCCGCGACCGGTGACCGGCGACGCGAAGCGCTGGAAGGCGATGTCCCACCCGCTGCGCAGGGAGATGCTGCGCTACCTGGCCGAGCACGGCACCGCCAGCTCGACCACCCTGGCCGAGGCGCTGGCCGAGAGCACCGGCACCACCAGCTACCACCTGCGGGTGCTGGCCGACGCGGGGGTCATCGAAGAGGTGCCTGAGCAGACCAACGGCCGGGAACGGTGGTGGCACGTCCCCCCGGTCGACCTGCGCGAGCCCGACTACGACAGCCTCAGCCCGGCCGACCGGGCGGCGCTCGACGAATGGCGCGCACCGCAGATCCCCCGCGAGGTGGAGCTGTTCAACCGCTACATCCGCGAGTTCCGCCAGCACGGGCCGTGGGCCAAGGCCTCCCGCGCGGACGGCTACTACACCGCCGCCGACCTCGACGCGTTCACGAACGAGTACATCGCCCTACTGAGCAAATACGGCCATACCGCCGAGACCGCCCCGCCCGGCGCGCGGCTCATGCAGCTCCGGATGTTCTACATTCCTGATGAGCCGGCTGAACGCGGGGAAAGCGGCTAGTAACAAGCCGCGACCGCCGCTCGCGAATGTGAGACCGCTCACGATTTCACAGGCGCCTTTCTGAAACGGACAACGAAGACCCCCATTTACCGGCGACGCAGGTCAGGTGGTCCAGACCTTGCAGCGTACGGCCGGGTTGGCACGTGATGTTGCGCACTCAACAGACAAGCGTTCTCCTGTCAAGATGAATCACCGAAGCTTTTTCAAGCGTTCAGCTTGACTGACGAGAGGACCAAGTTCGTGGTCGATGTTGATGCCATCCTGGAAGCCGCTCAGCTGAAAAACGAGCACGTACGCGAGTACGTCAAGTACTGGGCGGGGATCACGGGCGCCGACAACATCGAGGTCGTCAGCGCCGATGACGACGCCCGCCTGGTCGCAGAAGCGCTCGCGGCAGGCGAGATCTTCCCCGCCGGCGAGGGCCTCTACTACTCCCGGAGCTACCACAAGGACACCGCGCGCTCGGAGGAGCGCACGATCGTCGCGACCAGCAACCCGGCCGACAAGGGGATCTACAACAACTGGTACCCCGCCGCGGAGATGAAGGCGAAGCTCACCGGGCTCATGCGCGGCGCGTCGGCAGGCAAGACGATGTACGTGATCCCGTACCTGATGTCGCCTCCCGGCGCTCCGCTCGAGCAGTACGCGGCCGGCGTTCAGCTGACCGACAACCGCGCGGTCGTGCTGCACATGAACCGGATGTCGCGGGTGCACGTCGACTTCATCAACAACCTGATCGTGCCCGACAGCTTCGTCCGGGCCGTGCACGTGACCGGTGACCTGGAGAACCTGGGTCAGGGCACGCCCGACGACAAGCGCTACTTCGTGACCGTGGCCGACGAGCGCACCATCCTCCACTTCGGCTCGTCCTACGGCGGCAACGCGCTGCTCGGCAAGATCGCGCACGGCCTTCGCCAGGCCGCCTACGACGGCTGGGCATCCGGCCGGTTCCTGTCCGAGCAGTTCATGCTGCTCGGCATCACCGACAAGCAGACCGGCAAGAAGTGGCACATCGCGGGCGGCTTCCCCAGCGCCAGCGGCAAGACCAACCTGGCCATGACCCTCTCCCCCGATGCCCTCGGCGACCGCTACTACGTCGACTTCTACGGCGACGACATCGCCTGGATGTGGGTCGGCGAGGATGGCCGCCTGTACGGCATGAACCCCGAGAACGGCGTCTTCGGCGTGGCCAAGGACACCAACGAGCACACCAACCCGACCGCGATCGAGTCGATCGCCCCCGGCACCAAGGCGATCTTCACCAACATCGCCTGGAACGAGAAGACGCACGAGGTCTGGTTCGAGGGCCGCACCAAGAACCCGCCCGCTGACCTGGACGGCTGGCTGGACTGGAAGGGCAACCCGATCGCCGACCGTTCCCCGGCGGAGGCGAACGATCCCTGGGCGCACCCCAACAGCCGCTTCACCACCACCCTGGCCAACGTGCCCAACATCGCCAAGGACTACAACGAGCCGCAGGGCGTGCCGATCGACGGCATCATCTTCGGCGGCCGCACCAGCGACCGGGAGCCGCTGATCCGCGCGATCACCGACCTCGCGGAGGGCGTCTACGACGGCCTCACGCTCGGGGCCGAGGCCACCTTCGCGGCCGACGGCCTCGACGGCCAGCTCCGCTACGACCTGATGTCGATGCGACCGTTCATGTCCTACCCGGAGGGCGCGTACGCCGCGCACTGGCTCAAGATCATCGGCGAGGCCGCCGAGCAGCCCATCTTCGCCCACGTCAACTGGTTCCAGCGCGACGCCGAAGACGGCCACTTCCTCTGGCCCGGCTACCGCGACAACCTGCGCGCGCTGCTGTGGCTCATGCAGCTCAAGGACGGCGAGGTGACCGGGGTCAAGACCCCGGTCGGGATCCTGCCGACCAAGGAGGAGCTGAACACCGACGGCCTCGACATCGACCCGGCCGACCTGGACACGCTGCTCACCATCGACACCGCCCGCTGGAAGCAGGAGATGGGCTTCCGGCAGGCTCACCTCGAGCAGTTCGCGAACCTGCCCGACGAGATCTGGGCCGCTCACCGCCGGGTGGCCGCGGAGCTCCAGGACTAACCGCGAAACCAAGGTCAACACCGGTATATCGAACGGTCGCGGGCTTCGACTGGCAGCGAAGCCCGCGGCCGTTCAACGTCGGCGACCTTGGGGTTCGGCGTTACTCGTGGACCGGCAGCACTGCCCAGACCCGCTTGCCGTGCCAGCCGGGCACCGCTTCCCAGCTCCAGACGTCGGACAGCGCCTCGATCAGCTCCAGGCCCCGTCCCGATTCCTCGTCCTCGTCGGGGTGGCGCATGGCGGGCGCGCCCAGCGCGGCCGGCAGCGTGTCCCAGACCTCGACCATCAGCCTGAGCCGGTCGGAGGACAGCCGCACCCACAGCAGCGGCAGCTTCCCCTCGGCGTCGTACCTGAGGCTGCCGTCGGCGCCCGTCACCGCCTGCACGACGTTGGTGGTCAGCTCGCTGACCACCAGCTCGGTGGTCTCTATGAGCGCGTCGAGACCCCAGCCGTTCAGCACCACGCCGATAAACCCCCTGGCGAGGCGGGGCGCGGTCGGCAGGGCACCGAGCGGACCCAGATCTGAGGTCAACGGCCAGTCAGCCACGTGTCCCTCGCCGCTTGCGACCCAGGCGGAACGGCTGCGCAGAACAGCCCCCGCCGAACGGGATATTAACCGGACGGCACGTTAGCGTACTCGCTCCGGTGCGCACCGTGTCCCTATTGCACCGGAACTGTGACGGATAGTCACAGTGAGCGCAGGATATCCTGCCGCCATCGGCGATCACGGCTGTTGCTACGCGGGAGTGCCAGGGCGAAACGGCGCCCCATGGCCGGGAATTATCACGTCCGCGAACTCAAGCAGCAGCTCCCTGCTGGCCACCAGGGCCGCCTGGTCGGCGCCGAGCGGATCCTCCTGCGGGCCGTCGGCCGACCACCACGCGTGGGTGCAGACGTAGACGCCGTCGGGTGCGGACGCGACCGTGGAGATGTCCTCGGCGGTGTGCCCCGGGGTCCGCAGCAGCCGCACCGACGGGCCGAGCTGGGCGCCGTGCGCGTCCCGGCCCAGCCATCGGTCGCCCTCGTAGACGGCCCAGTGATCGTGAATGCGCGCGTTGCGGAAGAGCGCGGCGTTAACCGTGTGATCGGGATGGTGGTGGCTGAACACCACGTCGGTGACGTCCTGCGGCGCCGGGCCGTGCGCCTTGAGCGCGGCCAGGAGCGCGTCGCGGTCGGCGACCATCCCCGGATCGACGACGATGACGGCGTCGCCATCGCGAATCAACGTGACGGTGCCGCTCACCCGCTCGCCGTCGCCAGCGAGGCCAACGTATCCGTCGTGAAGCACGTGCACTTCGGCGGAACCGGTGGCCGGAATCTCCAGTGGTGTCACATCACAAACAATAGCGGCATAACGGCAACTCGATCGGTACCCGGATCCCGTCGAGCGCGTGCGCGCACAGATCGTCCTCCCGCTCGGCCGGGAACGCGGCGATGACCTTCGCCGCCAGATCGCGCAGCCGCGCCATGTTCTTGCCGAACACCTCGAAGACCTCGGCCTGCGTTACCCCGTCCCCCTCGTCCACGCCCGCGTCGGTGTCGGTGACGAGCGCGAGGGTCGTGTAGCAGAGCGCGAGCTCGCGGGCGAGCACCGCCTCCGGGTGGCCGGTCATCCCGACCAGCGTCCAGCCCTGGGCCGCGTGCCACTGCGACTCCGCGCGGGTGGAGAACCTCGGCCCGTCGATCACGACCAGCGTCCCGGTGCTGGCCGGCACCCAGCCGTTCTTGCGCGCGGCCTCGACCGCGTGCGCCCGGCCTGACGGGCAGTAGGGGTCCGCGAACGGGACGTGCACCGCGTACTCGTCGTAGAACGTCTGCACCCGGCCCCTGGTCCTGTCCACCAGCTGGTCCGGGACGACCAGGGTGCCGGGACCGTAGGAGGCGGTGAGCGACCCGACCGCGCTGGGGGCGAGGATGCGCCGCACGCCGAGCGCGCGCAGCGCCCACAGGTTGGCGCGGTACGGGATCAGGTGCGGCGGGAACCGGTGGTCCTTGCCGTGCCGGGGCAGGAACGCCACCCGGCGGCCCGCCACCTCGCCGACCAGGACCGGCTCGCTCGGCTGGCCGAACGGCGTCTCGACCTGCACCTCCTCGGCGTCGGTGAGGAACTCGTAGAAGCCGGAACCGCCGATGACCCCGATATCCGCGACCGCCTCCACGGGGTCAGGCGACCTTCTCGCCCGAGGACTTCGTGGACTTCGAGGACGATGAAGATGAGGCGGAGGACGACGACGAAGAGGCACCGCTCTTGTCGCCTGACGAGGACGAGGACTTGTCGCCGCTCCCCGCCTTGTCGCTGCTCCCCGCCTTGTCACTGCTCCCGGGCTTGTCGCTGCCACCCGAGGAGGACGAGGACGAGTCAGCCGACGACCCGCCAGCCGACGCCGCAGACGCCGCCGACTCCGAGGCCGAAGACCCCTTCCGGCTGTCGGTCCGGTAGAAGCCGGATCCCTTGAACACGATGCCGACCGGCGAGAAGACCTTGCGGAGACGGCCGCCGCAATCGTCGTGGACCGTCAGCGGGTCGTCGGTGAACTTCTGCACCGTCTCGAGCTCGCTACCGCATTCGGTGCAACGGTACTGGTAAGTGGGCACGGATTCCTCCCGGGCGGAACCAAATTTGTTGAGCTAGTCTTAGCACTCGCACTAGCAGACTGCTAAGGATAACCGCGCTAGCGCGCGGCTGATTCCGCAGCCGGGCCGGCGGCGGGCGGCAGCCACGTTAGCCCCGGCCCCGGCCGCACCGCCAGCCGGACCCGCTGATCGTGGGCCTCGGCCGGCACGGCCGGCAGCAGCTCGTCGTCGTAGAGCAGCGCGATCGTCGGCACCTGCCCGCCCACCCGGGCCAGCGCCCGGTCATAGGACCCGCCGCCCCGGCCGAGCCGGTAGCCGCGCGCGTCGACGGCGAGCGCGGGCACGAGGACGATGTCCGCCCGGGCGACCGTGTCCGTCCCGCGGGTCGGCTCGGTCGGCTGCAGCAGCCCGCGCGGACCCGGCGCGAGCGAGTCGGGCCCTTCGTAGGAGGCCCAGTCGAGGTCGCCGTCGGGCAGCAGCACCGGCAGCACCACGTAGCTGCCGCGCTTCCAGAGCGCGAAAACGAGCCGGCGGGTGTCCGGTTCTGAGCCGATCGAGTAGTAAGCCGCGATCGTCCCGGCGGCGGACACCTCGGGCATTTCCAGCACATGGTCCCCGATAAGGCGGCTGGCCTGCGTGCGCGCCGAATCCGACATTGCCGCACGAGCCGTCACAAGGCGTCGACGCAGGCTGGCCTTATCGGCGCCGGCCGGGCTCGCAGCGGACGCAGGGCCGGGTGTGTCGTGCACTTTGCCCCCTAGGAAGTCACTACTGTAGACGCATGGTCGATACCGGCAATGCCAGGACGCCAGCAGTGACCAAGGCCGTGGTGCCCGCCGCTGGGCTGGGAACGCGGTTCCTGCCAGCGACAAAAGCGACGCCCAAGGAAATGCTGCCTGTCGTCGACAAGCCAGCGATTCAGTATGTCGTCGAGGAAGCCGTCGCCGCGGGCCTCAACGATGTGCTGCTTATCACGGGCCGGAGCAAGCGCTCCATAGAAGATCACTTTGACCGCAACTACGAGCTCGAGGAAGCCCTCACCGCTAAGGAAGACTGGGACAAGCTCGCCCTCGTCCGCGAGTCGAGCGACCTCGCGACCATGCACTACGTCCGCCAGGGGGACCCCAGGGGGCTTGGCCACGCGGTCCTGCAGGCGGCCCAGCACGTGGGCCACGAACCGTTCGCGGTGCTGCTCGGCGACGACCTCATCGACCCCAGGGACCCGCTGCTGACGCGGATGATCGACGTGCGGAACCAGTTCGGCGGCAGCGTCGTGGCCCTGATGGAGGTCGATCCCGAGGATGTCTACCTCTACGGCTGCGCGGCGATCGAGCGAACCGGCGACGACGACGTGGTCATGATCACAGACCTGGTGGAGAAGCCGTCCCCGGGCACCGCGCCGAGCCGGTGGATCATCATCGGGCGGTATGTGTGCGACCCCGAGGTCTTCGACGTCCTCCGCGACACCCAGCCCGGGCGGGGCGGCGAGATCCAGCTCACCGACGCGCTCAAGGTCCTCGCGGCCAAGGGCGAGCTGCGCGGGGTGCTGTTCAGCGGGCGTCGCTTCGACACCGGCAACAAGCTGGATTACCTTCGGACCATGGTGATGTTCGCGGGCGAGCGCCCCGACCTGGCCGGGGAGTTCATCCCCTGGCTGCGCAAGTACCTCGAAGAGCACCAGTGACGTCGGGCCGGATACCGGCCCATCCGGTGGTGGACAGCTCCCACAGCACGGTCGAGGCCTACCAGTCGGCGATCCTGTCCGCCATCAGCCCCCTCATGCCGACCAGCCTTGAGCTGGCCGACGCCGAGGGCTGCGTGCTCGCGGAGGACGTGACGGCGGCGGTGTCGCTTCCCTCGTTCGACAACTCGAGCATGGACGGGTACGCGGTGGTGGCGGCCGACACCGAGGGCTCCTCGGAGGAATCGCCGTCCGCCCTCCGGGTCACCGGCGAGATCGCGGCGGGCGATATCGGCGTCTACCGGCTGGTGCCGGGCACCGCGATCAGGATCATGACCGGCGCGCAGCTGCCGGCCGGGGCGGACGCCGTCATCCCGGTCGAGTGGACCGACGGCGGCGTCGCCGCGGTCGAGATCTACCGCCCCGCCGCGGCGGGCGCCAACGTGCGCTACGCCGGGGGCGACGCGGTCGCGGGCGAGACCCTGCTGACGGCCGGGACGCGGATGCGGCCGATGCACGTCGCGGTGGCCGCGTCGGCCGGGCGCAGGCAGGTCAGCGTCCGCCCGAGGCCCCGGGTGGTGGTGTTCTCGACCGGGGACGAGCTGACCGAGCCGGGCACCCCGCTGGTGCCCGGCCGCATCTGGGACTCCAACAGCTACATGCTGCACGCGGCCGCCCGGGAGGCGGGCGCGCTGGCCTACCGCCGCGCCGTCGTCCCCGACGACCCGGCCGGCGTCCTGCCCGCGCTCGAAGAGCAGCTCATCCGGGCCGACCTGCTGATCACCACCGGCGGGGTGAGCATGGGCGGCGAGCACGACGTGGTCAAGGCCGCGCTCCGCGAGCTCGGCACGGTGACCTTCCGCAAGGTGGCGATGCAGCCGGGCATGCCGCAGGGGTTCGGCGTGATCGGCGAGGACCGGGTGCCCATCTTCACCCTGCCCGGCAACCCGGTCAGCGCCTACGTGTCGTTCCAGCTCTTCGTCAGGCCCGCCCTCGCCGCCCTGCAGGGGGCGTCCGACCTCGGCCTCCCCCGCGTCCAGGCGACGCTGAGCGAGGCCGTCCGGTCGCCGTCCGGACGGCGTTCCTACCTGCGCGGGGTGCTCGACGGGAGCAAGGTGACGCCGCTGTCCGGGCAGGGCTCGCACCAGATCGCCCACCTCGGCCGGGCCAACGCGCTCGTGATCGTCCCCGAGTGGGAGACCCGGCTCCCGGCCGGCGACACCGTCGACGTCCTCGTGCTGCCCTAGAGAGTCAGCCGGGTCCGTTCGAAAACTGATTGCGAATGGGTTTTGGTTTCCTGCTCGCCCCGTAGCCGGCACTAGGCTGCTGGTATGAGCGATGCTGCTCCGCTGAGGCTGACCCACCTGGACGAGGCGGGCCGGGCGCGGATGGTCGACGTCTCGGCCAAGGACGTGACCGTGCGGACCGCCACCGCGTCCGGGCGGGTGCTGCTGTCGGCCGAGGCCGTCGCCGCGCTGCGCGACGGCGCCGTGCCCAAGGGCGACGCCCTCGCGGTGGCCAGGATCGCCGGCATCGCCGGGGCCAAGCGGACGCCGGACCTGATCCCGCTCTGCCACCCGCTCGCGATCCACGCGGTCACCGTCGACCTGGCCGTGACCGACTCGGGGGTGGAGATCACCGCCCAGGTGCGGACGGCCGACCGCACGGGCGTCGAGATGGAGGCGCTGACCTCGGTTTCCGTCGCCGCGCTGACGCTCATCGACATGATCAAGGCGGTCGACAAGAGCGCCGTGATCACCGACGTGCGGCTGGAAGCCAAGGACGGCGGCCGGTCCGGCGCCTGGCGGCGGGCATGATCAAGGGGTTGGCGATCACCGTGTCCAACCGGGCGGCGGCCGGGGTGTACCCGGATCGTTCCGGCCCGGTGCTGATCGAGCTGCTCCTCATCGCCGGGTGCGACGTGGTGGACGGGCCGCTGGTGATCCCGGACGGCGAGGCGGTGGAGCAGGTTCTCCGCGACTCGGTCACGGCCGGCTACGACGTCGCCGTCACCACCGGCGGGACCGGCCTTACCCCGACCGACCTGACCCCGGAGATGACCCGGCGGGTGCTCGACCGGGAGATTCCGGGCATAGCGGAGGCCCTGCGCAGCGCCGGCGCCGCCGCCGGCATCCCGTCGGCGATCCTCTCCCGGGGGCTCGCGGGCGTGGCCGGGCGGACGCTGATCGTCAACCTGCCGGGGTCGTCCGGCGGCGTTCGGGACGGGATGAGCGTGCTGCGGCCGATCCTGGTGCACGCGGTCGATCAGATCCGCGGCGGCGACCATCCGCAGGCCGACACTGCCCCTGGGACCGGCCGGATAGCCGACACCGCATAAGGTTGCGCCTACGCTAGATCGGATAGCGTAAAGCGCCTCTCAAGGGAATGATTGACGCCGTGGGACGCATCCAAGGGTGGCCGGCCACCCTGACCGAGCCAGACCTGCTCGACGCACCGGTCGTTTTGCGCCCGGTGCGGGTCGCGGACGCGCGCGCCTGGCGCGAGATCCGGGTGCGGAACGCCTCGTGGCTGCGCCCGTGGGAGCCGTCCAACCCGGAGACCCCGCTGCACCGCTCGTCGATCGGCCCGTACGTCTCCATGGTGCGCACCATGCGGCGGGAGGCTCGGCAGGGGATCGCGCTGCCCTGGGTGGTCAGCTACGGCGGGCACTTCGCGGGGCAGCTCACGGTCGGGTCGGTCGTCTGGGGGTCGTCGCGGTCGGGCCAGATCGGCTACTGGGTCGACGAGTCGTTCGCGGGCAAGGGGATCATCCCGACCGCGCTGGCGATGGCGGTCGACCACTGCTTCCGGGTGATGGGCATGCACCGGCTCGAGGCGTCCATCCGGCCCGAGAACGCCGCGTCCCGGCGCGTGGTGGAGAAGCTCGGGTTCCGCGACGAGGGCGTCCGGGTCAGGCAGCTGCATATCAACGGCACCTGGCGGGACCACATCTGCTACGCGATCACGGCCGAGGAAGTGCCGACGGGAATGCTTCCCCGGTGGCGAAGCTCGCTCGCCGCCTCACGCTCCGGCGCCCAATAGGCTTGCTTCGGGGAAGCTGGGCAGAGCCGCGAGACGCTCCCGCATAACGGATCTTTGCCTTTGATCTTCGCGACACGCCGCGCAGGTATTCGTTATCAAGCGGCCGGTCCCTTTACGCTGCGTTACATGCCCGGTGCCGAATCGACCGAGGGGAGGCACGAGCCCGATGAGCAGCGCAATCCTTTACCTGGCGATCATCGCGATCTGGCTCTGCGTGCTCATCCCCCGGTGGCTGAAGCGCGACTCGGCCCGCGGCGCGGTCATCGCATCGGACACTGTGGCCGGCGGCGAGACCTCGGTCCCGACGACGGCCGGCGACGACCAGGCAGACCTCGCGGACGACGGCGCGCCGCTGTCCGCCGGGTCCGGCGTCATGGCGCCACCGCCGGCCGCCCCGGCGCCGCCGCTGAGCGCCGAGGAAGCGCGTCGGCGCATCCTGACCGGGCGCCGGCGGCTGCTCGGCATGCTCATCCTGCTGGAGATCGCGGCGATCGCGCTCGCCGTCGTCGGCCTGGCCGCCCTGTGGGTCATCATCCCGCCCACGGTCATGCTCACCGGGTACCTGCTGCTGCTCCGCGAGGCGGCGCAGGCCGATGCCGAGCGGGCGCAGCGCGAGGCCGAGGCGGCCGCGCACGCACGGGATCGCGAGCGGGCCCGCGCCAAGGCGGCCCGGATGCGGGCCCGGGCGGCCCAGCGCACAACGCCGACCGAGGGCACGCCGATCGACGGAACGGTCCTCGAGGAGACGGCGGCCGCGGCCGCCCTCGCCGCCAAGTTCGCCGCCGCGCCGGTCCCGGCCGACTACGAGGACTCGGGCCGGGACTTCGCGCCCGGCCTGGCGGGCAAGTACACGACCTCCAACGCCGACACCGAGCAGGCGGCCGAGGACTACGTCTACGAAGTCCCCCGCCTGCGCGCCGTCGGCGACTAGCGGTAAGCCCGCTGTCGCCGAGATCCCCCACCGGCAGATTCTAGGTACTCACGTGCCTCGACACTCGCCATCGTCGGGCCCGCGCCGTCCATGGCGCGAGCAGGAGGCAAAGTTTGCTAGGCTGACTCTGGTTCCAGGGGCTATAGCGCAGTCCGGTAGCGCACCTCGTTCGCATCGAGGGGGTCAGGGGTTCAAATCCCCTTAGCTCCACCAGGTCTGAGGCCGGTCCCGATCACGGGACCGGCCTCTTTTCGCGTGATCACGGCGCCGACGGTCAGGGATGCTGCTCGTCGGCCATGCCCGCGGCGGGCTGCTGGTGGGCGGGCGGGTCGGCCACGTGCACGCGGGAGGTCATGATGATCCCGACCGTCAGCAGCGCGAACGATATGATCTCGCCGGCGATCGCGCCGGGGCTGCTGCGCAGCCGTACGTCGAGCCAGGCGACGCCGAGGGCGATGGAGATGATCGGGTCGGCCACGCTGATGATCGCCTGCACCGGCGCCAGCAGGGTGCCCTGCTGGAGGGCGTTCTGGTTGAGTACGAAGCCGGCCGGGCCGACGACGATGAAGACGTAGATCGGCCAGTTGGTGAACACCGCGCCCAGCCCGCCGCCGAACTCCGACGTCAGGAGCTTGATCACGAAGGCGGCGACGCCGTAGCTGACGCCGCAGGCCGTCGCCAGCGCGAGCGGCTGCAGGCCCCGGTTCCGGTTCGCGACGACGAGGCAGGCGCCGACGGCCACCACGTAGCCGATGGCCAGCGGGGCCAGCATGCTCAGCCGGGCCTGCGTGTGGCCGGGCGTCGGCTGCCCGATCGCGAGGAATCCCGCCAGGCCGATCGTGGTGACGCCGACCCCGATCCACATGGACTTCATGTTGGGCTGCGGCTCGTTCGCGTTTCCCCGCAGCACCCAGGCGATGAGGACGGCGAACAGCAGGTCGCAGACCAGCAGCGGCTGCACCAGGGCGAGACTCCCGTAGGCCAGCGCCACCACCTGAAGGGCGAACCCCACGACGTTCGCGCCGATGGCGATCAGCCACAGCGGCTGCCTGGCCAGGTCGGCCAGCAGCTTGGGCGACAGCGGCTCCCTGGTCTTGACCTTCTTCGTGCTGCGCTGGTCGATGGCGGCCGACAGCCCGAGGACTGCGGCGGCGGCGATGGCCGTCACGATGGCGACCGGCGTGTTGTTAGTCAAATGGCTTGCTTCCCCGACGAGCGCAGACCGCTACGCGTCGTCGTCCGCGGGGGGCGCGAATTGGAACTTGATGCCGTGCTCGCGCAGCGTCGACCGGAGCCATAGCACGGAGACGGCGATCCCCGCTCCGATGAGCACGATCGTGGTCACCAGCCAGATCGGGACGTAGATCCCGACCGGGACGAAGATCAGCAGCACCCCCAGGATGATGGCCAGCAGCAGGAAGTCCGCTGCCCAGAGCCAGGTCACGCCCTGGAAGAAGCCGTGCAGCTTCGACTCGTGCTGCTTCGGATAGCGCAGGCCGATCACCTCCCCCGCCAGCTCGGCCGCGATCGGGCTCGACCCGCGCGCGGTCCTGGCGAACACGATGCACAGGGCGAGGTTGGCGAGCGGGAAGTGGATCAGGAAGATGAACAGGTTCCCGGTCGCGATCGAGGTCGCGGTCTGCACGGTGAGCACCGCCAGCGAGATCAGCACCAGGCTGGGAACCGACCCGGTCAGGATCAGGCGGACGGCGGCGGTGAGCCAGATCGCGCCGAGCACCGCCCACAGGCCCGCGTCGCGTCCGCCGAACGCCGTGCCGAGGACGTAGCCGATGGTCGGCAGGCCGAACGCCTCGCTCAGGTTCCAGCCGACGGAGCGCAGCAGCCCGAGCGGCCTGGGCAGCTCCAGGCACTCGTTCGGGGCGTCGTCGGCATCCGTCACGGTCAGGGCCTGCGGCGCGACGGGACATGGACGTACAGCTCCTTCCGGTCCGGCGGCTCCGCTGTCCATTCGGCCGCGGGCGGTAGCAGGTAGCGGGGCTCGCGCTGATGGTCAGCGAACTGCCGGTCGGCGTTGTAGACCTGGTTGAACTTCCAGATCATGCGGGCGAAGTTGGTCTGGCCGTGCAGCAGCTGCCGGGCGATGATGCCGCCGGTCTTGGCCAGCGCCGCCACTCCCAGGTGCTTGCGGGCCAGCACCGCCTGGGTTCGAACCAGTTCCATGTAGAAGCGGTCAAGCGGCAGCCGGGTGGGCAGCACCGCGTGCTGCACGTCGAATAGCCGGTAGTCGAGCGTGGTCAGCCGCCGGGCCTCGGTCAGCCAGGTCTCGGTCCCCGGGTAGGGCGTCTGAACGGTGATGTTGACGATCTCCGGCACGCTCATCGCCCATTCCCTGACGAACGCGAACCGGGCCTCGTCCCAGTCCGGGTCGGCGATGATGTTGATGGCCACGCTCAGCCCCATCGACCGGGCGACCTCGAGCGCCTTGTTGTTGACCTGCGGCGTGGTCCGCTTGCGGAAGGCCGTCAGGCCCTCCTCATCGAGCGCCTCGAGGCCGAGGAACATGTAGTTCAGCCCCAGCCGGCGCCAGCGGCGGAACACCTCCTCGTTGCGGAGCAGGACGTCGCAGCGGGTCTCCAGGTAGTACTGCTTGCGGATGCGGCGGCGCTCCAGCTGGCGGGCGATCTCGTCGCCCTCCTCGGCCTTGATGAACGCCACGTCGTCGACGATGAAGACGCCGGGCTCGGCGATCCTGGCCATGTCCTCGACCGCGGCCTCGGGCGACAGCCGCCGGTAGCTGCGCCCGTAGAACGTCCAGGCGGAGCAGAACGAGCAGTCCCACGGGCAGCCGCGGGTGAACTCGATCGAGGCGGCCGGGTCCATAACCCCGATGAAGTACTTGTTTCGCCGGCCGCCCAGGTGCCGGGCGGGAAGATGATCGTCGAGGCTCTGAATCATCCGGGGCGGGGGGCCGTCACCTTCCAGGGTGACCGCCCCCGGCACCTCGGTCATGGCCCGATCCCGAGCCGCCGCCAGCAGCGCCGGGGCGCCGGCCTCGCCCTCGCCCTTCAGCACCACGTCGATGGCGCCTTCCGCGTGCCCGAGGACCTGGTCGGCCACGAACGAGACGCTGTGCCCGCCGACGAAGATCAGGCAGTCGGGCAAGACCGTCTTGACCCACTTGGCCAGGTCCACCACCTCGGGCACGTTGGCCAGGTAGCTGAGGCTGAAGCCGACCGCCTCCGGGCGGAACTCGGCCACCTGACGTTCGAAATGGGACGTCCGGTACACCTGCAGGTCGACCAGCCTGACCTCGTGGCCGTCGGCCAGCAGGGCAGCCGCCACCCGCTCGAGGCCCAGGGGCTCAAGCCGCAGGAAGATCTCGGAGTACATGAGCGCGCTGGGATGAACGAGCAGAACTCGCATGGGATCAGGCCTCCCGGCCTCGCCGGCCAAGGAAACGGACGAACTCGGTGCCCTCGCGCAGCCGCCTTGACGCCATCCCGGGCTGGAACATCTCGGCCGACATCTCCGCCAGCTTCCCGGCCCGGAAGTAGAACCGGCGGTAGAACGCGTCGACCGAGTCCAGGATCTCGGTGTGCTGCAGGTGCGGGTACGACAGCGCCGCCAGCTGCGTCCCCTGCTCGCTGACCAGCGTGGCGCCATCGTCGTCAGCGGGCAGCCAGCCGTTCTCGACCGCCTGCTGGTGCAGCTCGGTCCCCGGGTAGGGCGCCGCGATCGAGACCTGAATGGTGTGCGGGTTGACCTCGCGGGCGAACCGGATCGTCTCCTGAATGGTCTCCTTGGTCTCCCCGGGCAGCCCGAGGATGAAGGTGCCGTGCACGGTGATCCCCAGCTCCCGGCAGTCGGCCGCGAATCGCCTGGCCCGGTCGATCCGCAGGCCCTTCTTGATGTTGATGAGGATCTGCTGGTTCCCCGACTCGTACCCGACCAGCAGCAGCCGCAGCCCGTTGTCGTGCATCACCTGCAGCGTCTCCCTGGGGACGTTCGCCTTGGCGTTGCACGACCAGGCCAGGCCGAGGCGGCCGAGCCCGCGGGCGATCTCCTCGGCCCTGGGCCGGTCGTCGGTGAACGTGTCGTCGTCGAAGAACAGCTCCTTCATCTGCGGGAACAGCCGCTGGACGAGCGCGGCCTCTTCGAGCACGTTCTCGACGCTGCGGGTCCGGTACTTGTGGCCGCCGACGGTCTGCGGCCACAGGCAGAACGTGCACCGGGACCGGCAGCCGCGCCCGGTGTACAGCGAGACGTACGGATGCAGGAGGTAGCCGATGTAGTAGTCCTCCGGGCGCAGGTCCCGCTTGTAGACCGGCGTCACGAACGGAAGGCGGTCCATGTCGGTCAGGATCTCCCGATCGGGGTTGTGCACCACCCGGCCGTCGGAGTCGGTGTAGCTGAGGCCCGCGACGGACTCCAGCGGGCGCCCCTCGGCCACCTCGGCTACCGTGAAGTCGAATTCCTCCCTGGCCACGAAGTCGATGGCGGGCGAGGCCTGGAGCGATCGCTCGGGCTGCACGGCGACCTTGGCCCCGACGAAGCCGACCAGCAGGGCCGGGTTCTCCCCCTTGAGCGCCTCGGCCACCTTCACGTCGCCGGCGAACGTGGGCGAGCTGGTGTGCAGGATCAGCAGGTCATGGCGGCCGGCCAGCGGGACGATGTCGTCCAGGGCGAGGCCGGCCGGCGGGGCGTCCACCAGCTTGCTCCCCGGCACCAGGGCGGCGGGCTGGGCCAGCCAGGTCGGATACCAGTACGAGCGGATCTCCCGCTTCGCCTGGTACCTGGCGCCCGCCCCGCCGTCAAAGCCCTCAAAGGACGGCGGATTCAGGAATAGCGTGCGCAACGTGGGCACTTGGCTCCTTCCAGGATTGCAGGTCGAGGCCGATCCGCCGGAGGGCGGCGACGTAGGCGGGCTCCCAGCGCGGAACCCGGCTGGGAAACGGGCCGACGGCCTCGTCACGCAGGGCGAGCACGCTGGCGGTCACCCCGCCCGGAGTGGGCACGCACGCGTCGGCGTCCCCCTGTTCAAGCTCATGCTGCAGGTTGTCCCGCCCGTGGCCGGGCATCACGTCGAGCAGCAGCAGGTGACGCCCCACCACCCGGGCCTCGCCGCACGTCACCGCGCCGGGCAGGGCCACGATCACGTCGGCCGCGGCCATCAGCTCGGGGACCCGGTCGGTGAAGCCGAACGGGGTGATCCGGGGCCTCCCGGCGGCCAGCTCGCGGAGCCCCCGCTCGATCTTGCGGTCCCGGCCCGCCACCGCCAGCACGTGCACGCCCGCGTCGGCCAGCTCGGACACGGCCCCCAGCAGCGGGCCGAACCCCCAGCCGCTGTCGATCACCAGCACGCAGAAGGCGTCCTCCGACACCCCGAACGCCCTCCTGGCCCGCCCCTGCGGCGGGGCGGCGTAGAACTCGGGCCGGACCGGCGGAGGCACCACCGCGACCGGCGCCCGCGGCAGGTACCGGCGGACCGAGGCGGCGGCCGCGGCCGAGGTCACCAGGAACAGATCGGTGCCCTCGGCCGCCCAGATCCGGTGCACCGACACGTCCGTGCACAGCACGACCGACCGCAGGCCAGGCATCTCGGCCCTGAGCTTCCCCGCCGCCGAGGCCCCGGTGGCGAACACGCTGAACAGCACGTCGGCCGGGTGCCGTTCAAGTTCCGACCGCAGCGCCGGCACCAGCCTGGCGTTAGAGGCCCGGTCGATGCGGTCCGCCAGCCTGCTGCCGGTTCGCAGATGGGCGAAGTGCAGCCCGTCGTACAGGCCGGGGACGGCGACCAGGCCCTTGAACAGGCGCTCGCCTGCGCCCCCGCGCCAGGGTCCGAGCAGCGACATGCTGTCAAGCTGGCGGACACGCCAGCCCGATCGCTCGAGCAGCCGGCCGCAGCCCCGCGCCATCATCTCGTGGCCCAGCCCCAGCGGCCCGGTCAGCATCGTCGCGGTTTCCGTCATCTGTCCTCCAGCTCATGGCCCGGCCGCGAGTGGTTGAGCGCGACCGGGCACGCAGCGAATGAGCTGGCTATTCGCGGTTCAGGTCCTCGATAACCCAGTCGACCATGACCGCCAGCAGACAGGCGGAAGCGCCAAGCAGCAGACCTATCCGTGCTTCCTTTCCCATGACCTCCCCTTTCGTAAGTGACTCTGACGCCCTAAGACTGGCGTGCGGCCGGGCGACACTGAATCACCCAGCCAGGGTGATTCCGTCTCACCGGGCCGGGCCTGAGGCTGGTCCCAAGCACTCGAGGGAGAGGCTTCACCATGGGCATCATCACCGCGGGGGCCAGTTCCCGCACCGCGGCGGCGGCGCCGGCCAGGCACCGAGGCGCCGGCCCCGGGGGCGTGGCCCTGGTGACCGGCGCGTCTTCCGGGATCGGGGCGGCGGTGGCGGACTGCCTAGCCGCCGACAGCTGGCGGCTGCTGGTGTCCGGGCGGGACGTCGCCCGGCTGGACCAGGTGGCCGCCCGCACCGGCTCGGTTCCGCTGCCCGCCGACCTGTCGTCGGTGGCCGGGGCGGACGAGCTCGCCCAGGCCGCGCTGGCCGCCGCCGGACAGGTGGACTTGCTCGTGGCCTGCGCCGGAGTCGGCTGGTACGGGTCGTTCACGGCCATGCCGGCCGGGCTGGCCGAGGAGCTGCTGATGGTGGACCTGATCTCGGCCATCGAGCTGGTCCGGGTGCTGCTGCCGCAGATGCTGGCCAGGCGCCGGGGCCAGGTCGCCCTGGTCGGGTCGATCGCCGGCAGCGTCGGGGTGTGCGGGGAGGCGGTGTACTCGGCGGCCAAGGCCGGGCTCGGCGCCTTCGCCGAGGCGCTCCGCTACGAGCTGCACGGCACCGGGGTGGGGATCACGCACGTGACCCTGTCCGTGGCCGACACCCCGTTCTTCGTCCGGCGGGGCGCCCCCTACGCCCGGCGCCGGCCCCGGCCGCTGGCGCCGGAACGGGTGGCCCGCCTGGTCTGCGAGGCGGCGCAGTGCGGGCGCGAAGATCTGTACATACCCGGCTGGACGAGGCTGCCGGGGATGGTCCGCGTCGCCGCGCCGTCCCTGTTCCGCCGTCTGGCCGGCCACGCGGTTCGGGTGAACGGGGCGCGGTCCCGGCCCGGTCGCAGGTCCGCGCCCTCCGTCGGGATGAATCCGTAATCCTTTCGTGAGGTTTCCGCGAACCGGTTGAGATGCACCCGTTACCTTCACTACCGTGATCCACAGCCTCTGGCTTACCGGCCAGGCATGGAGAACGGAGCGTGACAGCATCGTGGCTAAGCGCCTTATGGCCAAGCACCTTGCCAGCACAACCCAGATCCGGCGCGGCGCCGTCCTCGCAGTCGCCGTCGCCGCCGCGACCAGCCTCGCCGTCTACACCGGCGCCACCGGGGCAGGGGCCGCCGCCGCGCCGACCATCGGCCAGGTACAGGCGCAGGTAAACAGCCTGCAGGCCAAGATGGACAAGATCGGCGAGCAGTACGACGCCAACGGCCAGCAGTACAGCGCGGCCCAGGCGAGGCTGTCCCAGGTCGAGAAGCAGGCCGCCAACGCGCAGGCGCGCTACGACACCGCCCGCTCCCAGCTCGCCGAGGTCGCGGTCTCGGAGTACGAGAACGCCAACCAGACATCGGTCCTCGGCCTGCTGAGCTCCGGCAATCCGGCCAGCGCGCTCTCCCAGGCGTCGCTCGTGCTCGAGGTGGCGGGAACGCACAACCAGGAGGCGACCCAGTTCCTCACCTCCGCCCAGACGCTCGCGTCCGCCCGCGAGCAGCAGCAGCGGACCGAGCAGGGCATCGCTGACATCCACGCGCAACTCGCCGCCCAGAAGACCTCATTGAACAAACTCCTCGCCTCCAGCAAGGCGACGCTCGACAGCCTCACCACCGCGCAGCAGGCGCAGGTAACGGCCAACACCGTCGGCGGCACCACCGCCGCCACCGGGCAGTCGGGCGCGACTCCGACGTACACCGGGCCGACCAGCACGCAGGCGGATAAGGCCGTCGCCTTCGCCTACGCCCAGCTCGGCAAGCCATACGTGTATGGCGCCACCGGCCCCAGCTCCTACGACTGCTCCGGCCTCGTCCAGGCCGCCTGGGCGGCGGCGGGCGTCGCCATCCCCCGGACCACGTTCGAGGACTGGGACAGCCTGCCGCACATCCCCGTCTCCCAGATGGTGCCGGGTGACCTGATCATCTACGACGGCGAAGGACACGTCGCCATCTACGTCGGCAACGGCTACATCATCGACGCCCCGCACACCGGCGCAGTCGTGGAGCGGGTCCCGTATGACGAGTCCTGGTACGTCGACAGCGAGGACGGCGTCCTCCAGCCCTGATCACACACGCAACAGCACTGGTCAGCGTCATCAGGGGCACCGTCCGGCTTACTGTGTGGACTGTTGCGAATTAGTTAACAATCGTCTACCTCTGTATCAATTTTACCGCTATGGCCTTATAACGATGGATAACTTTCGTTATGAGGAGGTTTGGCATGCGATTGCTCCATCGGCCACTCAGAGCCGGCGGCGCCGCCGTGCTCGGGCTGGCCACGATCGCGCTCACCGGCGCGTTCACGGCCGGCGCGCAAGCGTCCACCTCGGCCCCGGCGGCCGTTTCCCCGACCCTTGTCGCGCTGAAGAACAGCCTGCCGACCACGACCGACGCGCAGACCGGCGCCTTCACCGCACCCCAGATGTCGGTCGAGGTCGGGCTGGCGCCGCGGGACGCGGCCGGGCTCAACGCCGAACTTAAGGCCGTCTACACCACGGGCAATCGCGACTACGGCAAGTTCCTGGCCAAGGGCCAGTTCGACGCCAGGTACGCGCCCACGACCGCCACCACGAACGCGGTCGCTGCCTACCTGACCGGCGAGGGCCTGACGGTGACGGCCGGCAGCTCGCCGTTCCTGCTCGAGGCCAGCGGCTCGAGCAGGAAGATCACGGCCGCCTTCCACACTTCGCTGCGCAATTACGTTGACCGCAAGGGCAAGCGCTACTTCTCTAACTCCTCCTCGGTCCGGGTCCCGGCCTCGATCGCGTCCGCCGTCGTCGGCGTCGTCGGCCTGACCAACACCGTGCGCCTGCAGTCGTCGGCTGTCCGGCCGGCCACCAGCACGGCCGCGAAGAAGTCCTCCTCGTCGGCCGCCAGCTGCGAGACCGGCTACGTCACCACCGCGGAGCTCTTCGACCTGGTCAGCAACAACACGGGCTTCCCCTACGGCTACGGCGGCGCCCCCGGCTGCGGCGGACTGACCCCGTCGCAGACCAACTCCATGTACGGCGCGCCCTCCGCCAGCCCGAGAACCGAGGGCGCCGGCGTGACCGCGGCCGTCTTCGAGCTCTCCGCCTACCAGGCGTCGGACATCAACACCTGGGCGACCCACTACTACGGGAAGCACTACACCGCGCCGCTCGAGAACGTCACCGTGGACGGCGGCCCGCTCGCCCCGGTCTGCCCGGCCGGCGACACCTGCCCGGCCGATTTCAACGGGTACTCGGGTGACGTCGAGGTCGACGCCGACATCGAGACCACGCTGGCGGTCGCGCCCGACCTCAAGCACCTGATCGTCTACAACGCGGCCAACGACGAGACCGGCCAGACCGAGCTCGACGAGTACACCACGATCGCCAACCAGGACACCGCGTCCACGATCAGCTCGAGCTGGGGCGTGTGCGAGAACGACGTCACGTCCGGCTACGTGGAGTCCGAGAACACCGTCTTCGAGCAGATGGCGCTGCAGGGGCAGTCCATGTTCAGCTCCTCGGGCGACACCGGCGCGTTCGGCTGCATTCGCTCCGACCTCACCACGGTCGTCAACGTCGGCGACCCGTCCACCCAGCCCTGGGTGACCAGCGTCGGCGGCACCTCGTTCGAGGGCGACAACCCCGGCGCCAAGGCGAACCCGGGCACCCCGGCCAAGAACACCGAGACCGTCTGGAACGTCGACAACCTCTGCAGCGACCAGGCGGCCGCCGCGGACAACGACGGGCAGGGCGGCTTCTTCTGGTGCGCCGAGACCGGCGCGGGCGGCGGCGGCTCCAGCCAGTGGTGGGGACGTCCCTTCTACCAGCGCGGCCAGGGCGTGACCAGCCCGACCACCACCTACTCGGGTGAGGCCGTCGCCAACGGCGAGACGGCCTGCACGCTGACCAAGCCGGGGACGCCGTGCCGCGAGACGCCCGACATCTCGGCCATGGCGGACCCGTACAACGGCTACTCGGAGTACTGCACGGGCAGCGCGAGCACGCCCTTCAGCGGCTGCGCCACGTTCAGCGGCAGCACGCCGGCCCCGGGCTGGTTCGCGATCGGCGGCACCAGCCTGTCGTCCCCGCTGTGGGCGGCGCTGATCGCCGACCGCGACAGCTTCAACGGCCACCGGGCCGGCAACATCAACCCGCTGATGTACTTCTGGCTCGACACCGACCCCGGCAAGTACTTCAACGACATCACCGGCAACGGGAAGCTGCAGCGGGCGGCCACCAACAACGGCCTGTACCCGACCACGCCCGGCTACGACGAGGCGACCGGCATCGGGTCGCCGAAGTTCGCCGCGATCATCACCGGATTCTGATCGCCGGCGGCACCGTAAGTCGCTCACCCGCCAGGTGAGCTCACCCTCCGAGGTGCGGGAGGCGGGTTATCCCGCCTCCCGCACTTTTTTTCCGAAGGGCGGCGGCTGGTTCATGACGACATCACCGGCATCGGGGGGCGACGGGGCTTCCCCGTCGCCCCCACGCGCCGTTTCCGGCTCTAGGCGGCCGCGGCCCGGGGGATGTCGAGGTAGACCACGTTCTGGGCG